>JADLBE010000463.1 GCA_020847915.1 Saprospiraceae bacterium
AGGGTTAAAGCGAGTACCAAAGTATTGTTCATGGTTAGTTCGACGGTTGAAAGGTGTGGCGGGCAAGTTCGCGTTTGCCGGCTTCACCACTTGATTGAAGGAAAAGTAAATCGAAGTATTCGCCTGCTGCCCAGGTGTTTACCATGTTGTCGTAATACATGCTGCCAGGATTGCCCGATTGTCCGCCCGGATAAACACCCAGCGCCCGCACAGGTTTGTCGAGCTCCACAATCATGCGCCACGACGGACCATTGGAAACGGCCATGGCGTTCGGCGCCGATTTGTGGCCGCCCACTTTGACGTCGCTGCGGCCAAATGCATCGATCAAACCAAGGTGTTTGATCACAAATCCCCGAAACGAAGCCCAATCGGTTTGTTTTTCCGGGTTGTTTTTGAAATAAACCGCCATTTGTTGGAACGACATGTTTACCATGTCCACCGCCGTTTCTTTTACTTCGGGCGTGGAGCGCAGGTCGAAAAATACGCCTGCACTGTCTGTACGCATCAGCTCAATCAAACGCCAGGGCTCCGGGAAAAGAATTTCTTTTTTTTGATCCTTGAGGTACATCATTTCATCCCAGACACCCACGTACAACGAATCGAACCAGACTTCAAAAAAAGGCGCGGCAGTGGCATCGGCATCGTAGCGGTAATCCCACCGACTGAGCTCAACTACCATTTCCCGGCCTTCGGCGTCGAGTTTGGATGGATCGAGGTAACGCAACATGATGGGCAAAACATCGGCGGCTTTTTGACTGTAATTGTCGAGTTGCATGTTTTTCATGCTGTCGATGGTGGCGTTTTGCAAACCCGTAAGCCTGCCGTTGATGCGCCTGCCACGGAAATCGTCGAAGTTGCCGGTGAAATAGTAGGGATAGGTGGGCGGTGTGCTGTGTTGGTTGGCAGAAGAAACAAAACCTCGCGATGGGTTCAGCATGGAAGGCACGTGCTCCTGTGGGATAAAACCCGTCCAGGCGTCGCTGTTGCGGCTGCCGTCGAGCAAAAAACGTCCCTGTTCTTTGCGTCGCATGGGGTATTTGCCCTGGGGCTGTATGGCGATGTCGCCGTTGGTGGAAGCAAAAACGAAGTTTTGCGCAGGACAGTCGAACGAAGGAATCGACGCCTTATAACCGTTGTAGTCCTTACTTTTATTCAGGCCCAAAAAAGACAAAACCTGCGTGGGTGGCGGTTGGTCGTGCGTGAGCCAGCGCAGGGCATGGTCGCGCAGGGGATGTGTTGGGTCGTGTTCGTTGGTGAGTGGTCCCCATTGGGTAAACCGGAGGGTATCGGTCACGTCTGCCTGTCCGCGCACTTTAACGACCTGCAATTCCACCCGCGGCGTCATTTTTTTGCCGTCCACCAGGTACGTTTGGCGGGAAGCGTCGGTCCAGGTGATGCGGTACCAGTCGCTCACGTCGTGGCTCACGTTGGTTACGCCCCAGGCGATGTCGTTGTTGAAACCGATGATGATGCCGGGTATGCCGGGCAGGGAGGTGCCGTAGCTGTTGTTGCCGGGTATGTGGATCTGGAGTTGGTACCAGATGGAAGGCAGGGTGAGGTTGAGGTGTGGATCGTTGGCCAGCAATGGATTGCCATCGCGGGTTTTGGCGGCTGCTACGGCCCAGTTGTTGCTGCCGTACAAATAGGCATCCAGCGCAGGAATGTTGATGGGGTTTTCGCCCCAAAAACCGTCGGCATGGCTGAGTGCGCCGGAAAGCAGGCTGGCGGAGCTGTCGGACATGGACACCAGGGGTTTGATGTTCGCCCATTGACCGGTATCGGGAATCACAGGCGTCTGCTGCGGGTTCCATTCCGGGTACAGGTAATTGAAGGTATCGCGGCCGAAGTAGGCGAGGGCGTTGCTTGAAGCGAGGTCGCTTTCGCCCGAGGCGAGGTTGTCGGCCATACTTTCGAGCATGAGGGCGCTGTGCAGGGGAGTCCAGGTTTCGGGTTTGTAGCCGAGTAGTTTGAATTCGAGCGGGTAATCGGCGGGATCGAGGTTGTTGATCCAGGCATTTACGCCGGCGCAGTAGGCCTCCATGATGGCCAGACTTTCCGGCGATTTTTTCCAAGCCTCCAGTTCATTTTGCGCAGCGTACACCATGCCGCGGCGGCGCATCTTCAGGTCGAGCTCCAGGGTGCGTTTGCCGAGCACTTCCGACAGGCGTCCGGAGGAACGGCGGGTGGAAATGTCCATTTGCCACAAGCGGTGGCTGGCGGTGATGTAGCCCTGTACCATCAAAGCGTCGTGCAGGTTTTGGGCAAAAATGTGCGGCACCATCAGGTCGTCGAACACTACTTCCACGGGCGCCTGCAAACCGGGCAGGGCATCGGCCAGGTTGGGCAGGGGCGATTTTCCGGATTCGGCATTTTTCCAAAATCCGGAGAAGGGATTGAAAAAATCGCCCAGGGGCGGGATGGTGCTGCTGCCTACGCTGATGGGCGAGGTGAGCCCCCAAAGCAACAAAGCGCTCAGGGAACAGGCGAAAAGACATTTTATAAGGCGCATGGAAGTGCGGAGTTCAAAATACGGTTCGTAAAAGCGGTTATTAGAGCACGCAACATGCTCTTAAGGCAACGGTGCTAAGGTAAACGGAAGCTTGGAAATGGCGAAGGAAAAAAGAAGTACTGTTTTGACGGGAGCTTCGGTTTTGTTATCGGCATTATAAGTGGCTAAATGGTTTTTTTTCGGTGTAATATTTTGTAAATGCACCTGTTATTTCAAAACATGCAATAATTATGTAAAAAAAACGGGCGAAAATTTGCCAATACTCAATAAGTTGGCTTAAACTTGCAGCAAGTAGTTTTTGTGTTTATTTGTTTGGGTTAGGGTCCCTTGCCGTACCGGCAAGGGACTTCTATTTTTAATGGGGTTGATTTATGAATGACGATGTTTGAAATTGGATTTTTGATTTAAAAACAAAATGAGTCATCCCGAATTTTCATTGGGGTGAACCAAGTTTTTTGGGACTATTTTTTTGAATAAATACCTCTAAATCAAATTTTTAAGGAGACATTTCGACGCGACCCATTCTTGCCCCGTTCTGCCTCTTTAGAGGCAGCATCTTGGTAGTAAAACAATCCAGACACGCCCGGCGCTCCGCTAGGAGCGCTATCTCCTCGAAATCGGTATTCGGCAGTTTTGCAATATTTGGCCTCGCCAATGGTTTTAAGCCTAGTGTGCAATGGTTATCCACTGTTGGAGGAGATAG
>JADLBE010000464.1 GCA_020847915.1 Saprospiraceae bacterium
ATAAGGACAACGTATTGATAGTGTATTTGTCCAGAACAAACAACACGAAAGCATTAGCGGAAATCATTCAGCGAAATATTGGAGGAACACTGGTAGCACTTGAGCTGCAGCAGCCCTACCCCGAGGATTACACGACTACGGTACAACAGGTTGCAAAAGAAAATGAAACAGGTTTTTTACCACCATTAAAAACAAAAATTGATAGCATTGAAAAATACGATGTTGTGTTTGTTGGCTTCCCTACATGGGGCATGAAATTGCCACCACCGATGAAAAGTTTTTTAAAGGAATACGATCTCAGTGGAAAAACCATTGTGCCATTCAATACCCATGCCGGTTATGGAATCGGAAGCAGTTTTGATACTGTAAAGGAACTGTGTCCCAACAGCACGGTCCTGGAAGGTTTTTCAATCAAAGGCGGCGTGGAAAGGGATGGTGTTTATTTCGTTTTGAAAGATGAAAAAGCAAATGAAGCTGAAATGGCTGTGATACAATGGTTGAAAAAAATCAAATTGATTAAAGGAGCCCATTAGTTGTTCACCTTGGCAACCATCAATAAAAATCCAAAACGTCCATGATGCATACATTGGAAAAAATCAATCGAACAATACCTATTGCCCTTTTCACCCTAACAGCATCCCTGTTCCTTGCCGCCTGTGCCTCCAACAAAAACGCCTTGATGGTTCAGGAACAAGGCAGTTTTGCCGTAGGAGGCACGGTTATAACCAATCCGGGCACGTTTGATCCGTACAAACCAACGCCTGCAGGACAAACTTTTCGCGGTGATCATGCCTACGTTTTTTACCAAATTCCGGTAAAGGCCCGCAAGTACCCTCTTGTGATGTGGCATGGCATCGGACAGTTTTCCAAAACCTGGGAAACAACCCCGGATGGCCGCGAAGGTTTCCAAAACATCTTTCTGCGCCGGCGTTTTGGGGTTTATGTCCTCGACCAGCCCAGAAGAGGCAATGCAGGTCGCAGCACCGCAGAAGCCAGCATTGCTCCGACGCCCGATGAACAACAGTGGTTTGATGTTTTTCGTGTCGGTGTCTGGCCCAACTATTTTGAGGGTGTACAATTTGCCCGCGACACAAATACCTTGAACCAGTATTTCCGCTCCATGACGCCCAATGTCGGGCCCATCGACATCAAGGTCAACACAGACGCCGCTTCTGCGCTTTTTGATAAAATCGGTCCGGCCATTTTGGTTACGCATTCACATTCCGGCGGCATGGGTTGGCTTACGGCTGTTAAAAATCAGGATGTAAAAGCCATTGTTTCTTACGAACCGGGCAGCGGCTTTTTGTTTCCGGAAGGCGAAGTGCCGCCACCCATGGAAAGTTCGGGTGGTACGCTCACGGCAACCGGTGTTCCCATGACGGATTTCATGAAACTTACAAAAATCCCCATCATCATTTATTACGGCGACAACATCCCCGACAAACCCTCGAACAACCCCGGCGCGGACGGCTGGCGGGTACGGCTGGCCATGGCAAGGTTGTGGCGGGATGCCGTGAACCGGCACGGGGGTGATGTTACGGTTGTGCATTTACCCGAAATGGGCATTAAGGGAAACACCCACTTTCCGTTTTCAGATTTGAACAACCTTCAAATCGCGGACCTCATGTCAAAATTTCTTCACGAAAAAGAATTGGATTGATGCAAAGGATAATTTTCAAATTGAGCCTCCTGTTGATTTTGTTCAGTGTAAAGTTGGCGGCACAAACGCCACCCGACATGCTTAATACCACTTTCCCATTGGGCGATAAAATCCAGGGCGGCAATTTCACGGGAACCGTTTGGGTAACACCCGTTGTCGCAGCAGACAGCACCCTGAACGCCTCCATAGGCAATGTGGTTTTTGAACCCGGAGCCCGGTCGAAATGGCATAAACACCCGGGCGGACAAACGTTGCTGGCCCTCGAAGGCGTGGGTTATTACCAGGAAAAAGGCAAACCCATGCAAATCTTGCGCAAAGGCGATGTTGCAAGGTGCCCGCCGGATGTGGAACATTGGCACGGCGCATCCCACGACCATTGGTTTGTTCAATTGGCCATTACAACGGAACATCCGAAAGGGAGGGTGATTTGGCTACAAGAGGTAAGTGAAGAAACCTACCAGACGGGTTTTGTGAAACAACAGGAAGGACAAAGCAATCTCCACGATTTGGAAAAGCGCCATCAACACATCGTTGCCATAACATCCTTTACCACAAAGGGCGATTTGGAACAACTCAAAGGAGCATTAAACAACGGTTTAAATGCAGGTTTAAGCGTCAATGAAATCAAGGAGGTTTTGGTACATCTCTACGCGTATTGTGGTTTTCCACGCAGCATTCAGGGATTGAATACGTTGATGGCGGTATTGGAAACAAGAAAAAATCAAGGCATCGCCGATGAAACGGGCAAAACGGCCACGCCCATTATTGATTCGTTGAGCAAATACGATAGGGGTAAAAAAGTGCTGGAAGTACTCACCGGACAACCACAGATCACACCACCCAAGTCGGGTTATGGCGCGTTCAGTCCGGAAATGGATGTGTTTTTAAAAGAACATTTGTTTGCCGATCTGTTCGGGCGCGACATCCTGAGCTACACCGACCGTGAAATTGCCACGATTACCGCTCTGATCAATCTTGGTGGCGTAGAACCCATGATGAAAAGCCACATGAACATCGCGCTTAATCTCGGAATGACGGAAGCACAACTCCAACACCTGCTTGCCATTGTTGAAACAACAACCGGAAAAGTAGAGGCGGATAAAGGCAGAAAGGTTTTGGCGGAGGTTGTTGCTGCAAGGAAGAAATGATTACTTAGATTGGATCAGCGCAACTTCACTGCCTGGTCCATTCTTTCCGCCACATTATCCCAATTGATGAGCGCAAAAAGACTATCCACGAAACCATCCCGTTTGTTGCGCCATTTCAGGTAATAAGCGTGCTCCCAAACATCAATGACCAAAAGCGGTACAACGCCCCATTGTGTCAGTTTTTCGTGGTTTTCGCATTGCAACAACGTAAGCCGGTCGAAATAAGGCTGGTAGCCCAATATACCCCAGCCGTTGCCGTCCACATTTTTGGAGAGGTAGGCCAGGAGCTTCTGCATTTTGTCATAACTTCCGTATTGCAACTCGATACGGCGCAACAATTCGCCTTTGGGTTGCGAAGGTTGAATCGAAAGGTTTGTCCAGAAAATCGAATGAAGGATGTGGCTCGACGATTGCAGCGTTAGTTTTTTGGTGTAAAAATCAACGTTTTCAAAATCTCCCTTCTCCAGGCTTTCCCGGATTTTCCCCTGAAACTTATTGGCCGCTTTTACTGCGTTGCCGTGGTGGAACGTATAGTGCAAATGTACCGTTTCTGCATCCATGTGTGGTTCGAGGGCGTTTTCAGCAAAGGGCAGCGGCTGGTGAATAAAGTTGCCCTGTTCATCCGTAAGGCGGTCGATGTTGTTGTTGACAAGGTTCCCGGCAAAGGCTTTTTGATCGCTGAGCGCTACAGCGCCACCCAGCAGGAGTGAATTTCGTAGAAATGCTTTTCTGTTCATTTATTCTGTTTTTAAATTAAATCTCAATCATTTTTGAATTTGTTTTCCAACAGTTCTTCTTTCGCCAAAGATCTGAAGGAATAGGTGAAGCTGAGCAGCGCAGCCTTTGTGTCCAATTTGAAAATCCGGCTGGACTCAAACTCCGGGGCAGACAAGTGAAAACCGCTTTGTTGGGTGTCGAAAATATCCGTGACTGCAAACCCAAGCCTTCCTTTGCCTTTCAATACCTTTTGCTGAAAGCCCAGGTCAACAAACCATACCTTCACCCTTTCGCCCTGCGGGATGGCGATAGGTGAGGTGTAGTTGGCTGTCAGTTGGATTTTGCCGCCTTGCCAAGGTATGAAGTTGTTGATGAGTTTGGCGAAGTATGTCCATTGGTTGCCCTGCAAGCCGAGCGAAGGTTCGGTACTTTCGATGTGAAGATTGTAGCCCGAAACGTTGAGGCTGATGCTCCAAACATCTATCGGGTTCACGGCAACCATGCCCTCCAGACCGTATGTAACGGCGTTGTCAAAATTCAAAGGTTGCGTGAAAGCTACGCCGTTGCTGTCCAACACGGTGTAAGGCAAAATCACGTCGCTAGTATTCCGATAAAAAGCCGCTGAGCTGAAGTTGCCCTTGTCAAAG
>JADLBE010000465.1 GCA_020847915.1 Saprospiraceae bacterium
GACCAGCAGACCTTCTATCGTGACGTCGAGGCTACTTACCAGGGCATTAGAGATGTTGATTTGGTGCCCAATCTGTCGCCTTTGAATCTAGCCGCAGTAGAAATCGGTAAGGATTTTATGTTTAGCCATGGCTACATCAAGCATGATTTTGATGTAAACGAATGGGCTGCACCTGAATTCCTGGAACAGGCAGCAAGAGAACTGCTTGAAGAAGAGTGGAAAAAACGCACTACCGCAAAACTGCCACAGACCGCCGGCCCTTTATCAGGAGTTGGAAGAATCGGGTAATTGACAGAAAATTTATTTGAAAATACATATTCCTGAAGTGAATTCGATAGCTGGCGTCAAGCGACATATCCGTGGCGTTTGGCGCCAGCTCATTTTTGAACCAGGCAAACATTGTAGAATAACATGACTGACAACAAGATTACACGAATGCAACAACTCGGCTACCGTAAGCCGGATGATGTTGCGGAGCCTGAGCAACTCGTGTTCGTCGAGTATGTTTCCGGCGGGCGCGTGGCCATCATCACCCTCAACCGACCACATGCCGACAACGCGATCACGACGGAACTGGCAGCACAACTCATCGAGGTGCTCGAGACAATCGCAGCCCGTATTTCCGTGCGCGTCGCCATCATCACCGGAGCCGGCGACAGAGCCTTCTCCGTCGGCGGCGACCTGTATCAGCGCAAGAATATGACGAAGGAGCAATGGTTGCGCCAGCGCCAGGTATTCGATCGTGTTCTTTACACGTTGCGCCAGTTACGCCGACCGATCATTGCCGCAGTCCATGGGATGGCTTATGGCGGCGGCTGCGAGATCGCCATCAGCACAGACTTCATCATCGCGTCCGATGACGCCGTCTTTGGCCAGCCCGAAGCTATGGTTGGCTTGAGCGCCGGAGGAGGCTCGCCGGTCTTCCTTCCACGTGTCCTCCCGCCGGGTAAGGCCATGCAAATGCTGATGACCGGCGAATCCATCACCGCACAAGAGGCGCACCGGCTTGGCATGGTCAACGAACTCCATCCCAGGGCTGGACTCATGGACGCAGTACTCCGCATCGCGGAAAAGATCGCGGAAAACTCACCTACGGCCGTACAGTCGGTCAAACGCGCGGTTCAAAACGGACAAGGCGAGCCAGTCGAGCAGGCAGTCGCGATTATGATGGATGAGCACTGGCGCTCGGTAGTCCATCCGGACCGCGTTGAGGGAATCCTTGCCTTCACCGAAGGCCGCGACCCGGTATTTCCGGATCCCGACTTTTGATGTGCGACCCCGCTCCATGCAAAGGCCATACGATCACCGTCGCCTTGCTCACGCTTTTCAGTCTGATCTCAGTACCAAACACCTAACAACAAATGACACACACCGAACTTCCCAAAGGCAAACAAACCTCCCTGGGGCTCTACATCACCGCAAAAGAGGCCTACGAAACCTGGAAAGCCACTCCCGAATCGTGCAAACTCATTGATGTTCGCACCGTAGAGGAATACCTCTTTCTCGGTCACGCAGCCAAAGCCTGGAACATCCCGCTTGCACTCCAGTCGTACGACTGGGACCAGGAAAAACAGATGTTCAAAATGGTTCCCAACCCCAATTTTATGGCCGACGCAAAGGCATTGGCCCAAACCACCGACAAACTTTTCGTGATGTGCCGTTCGGGTGGCCGAAGCGCCATGGCTGTGAACGCGCTCGCCCAGGCCGGTTTCACCAACGTTTACAACATCGTTGATGGTTTTGAAGGCGATTTGGTACAAGACCCGGACAGCGTTTTTAACGGCCAACGTTTGAAAAACGGCTGGAAAAATTCGGAGCCGTGGACGTACGATGTCGATCCATCCCTGATGAAACTTCCCCTTAAGCAATAGAAGTCACTTAACGGTGCACCATCCGTATGAAATTCATTTTTGGTTTTTTTTCAAACTGTTCCACCCTCATCGTCGGGGTTTTCGCTTGGCTGGCTTTTGTTGCTCCTGCAATCGGCCAGAATACCCAATATTTTCCAAAAGGCGACCCGGACCAATGGACAGTTTCCTTAACGCCATTCCTTGTGTTGCCCAACATCAGCGGGAGCGTACAGTCCAGTCAACTATCACAGGACTTCGACATTGGTCCGGCAGATTTTATCAACTCGCTGAACGGTACGTTTATGATGGATGCGGAGATCTCAAAAGGTACATTTTTCGCTTCGCCGGCGTACATTTATACGTACAACGAAGTAGAAAAAATCTTTTGGGAAAGCGACAATACCAACCAGTCCATCCAGGTTGAACCGAGTTTAATAAAACATGTGGTGGAAGTCATCGGCGGCATGCGAAAGCACCTGGCACACAACTTCATCATGGATCCGTTTGTGGGTATTCGGTACACCAGTTACCATGTTTTCGGCCCTGCTAGCGGCATTGTGGGTACCAGCGAAATCGACGAACACGAAGACTTCTGGGACCCGATCATCGGGGTTCAAATACACTATTACCCACACCCGAGGGTCCCCATCGAATTAAAAACCGACATCGGAGGTTTTGGCATGGGTTCCCAGTTCACATGGTCGGCTTTTTTGCACAGTGGCTACACCATTTCGCCGGGTTTCGACATCCTTGCCGGTTTTGCAGGCCTGGGCAACGTGTACGAGGGTGCAACCAAAACCGGAAGCAATTTTGGGCTGTCATCCATCATTTACGGATTCGACCTGGGTTTCAGGTTTTACATTCCCGGCAGGTTCAGGGACCCGAATATTTTCAAACCGAAGGATAAAAAATAAACACCATGGACCGCTCAGACGATAAAACAAGCAAGTCAAACGAATCCACCCTTATGGCCGTGGAACGCACCCTGATGGCAGCCGACAGATCGTTGATGGCCTGGGTACGTACCGGACTTTCACTAATAAGTTTTGGGTTTACCATCTATAAATTTCTGGAAAATTCAAACGCGCAATTGAAAGTATCCGGCGGAATCATCAGCAACGAATCGAGCCCGAAAGTTCTTGGACTGTTCATGATAGGCATGGGTCTACTCTCTCTTATTTTCGGAACCTTTGAAAACAGGACGATTGTCAATGATCTGAGAAAACGGCACACATTCAAACACACCAGTTATGCCCGGTTCATGTCATGGAGCCTTATGATTTTGGGGATCGCCCTTCTGCTCGGCATTTTGCTCAGATTTATGTAAAATTCTTTTAGACGACAACCATGGAACTCAAGATGCAGGTATTCACTTTTTTATTCCTGATGCTGGGCCCGTTCAAGATCATAGGTCCTTTCGCTCAAATCACCCAAAACGCCGATGTTGCACTCACCCGCAAAATCGCCATCAACGCTACGCTATTTGCCAGCGTGGCCCTCTTGGTAGCAGCTTTTCTGGGAGAAACCATTCTGAGTAAATACGGTATACCCTTGCCAATTCTGGCCTTAGCCGCCGGCATCATTTTGTTTCTTGTAGCCTTGTTGAACATCATCCAGCAGTTTGACGCACCGGCAGAGCATGATGTACAGGCTCCTCCTCCAACCTTAAAATTGGCTATCAGCCCACTGGCCTTCCCGACCATCGTGACGCCCTACGGCATTGCAGCCGTCATCGTGTTTATGGCCCTTAGTCCGGATATGGAAAGCAAATGGATGGTCGGCGCCATCATTGTCGGAATCATGGTATTGAACTTATTTATCATGTTGATTACCCGACGTCTTTTCAAGGTTCTCGCCCTGATTCTACCTATATTGGGTGCGGTACTCGGCGTAGTACAGGTAGCTTTGGGATTGCTGATCATGTACAACAGTATCAAAAGCCTTATCAGCAGTTGAATGGCAACAGTTTGAATATTGAGACAAAAAATCATGTCCTGCAACAATTGTTTTCGTGGCCTTATACTGGGTTTAGCATTGAATTGTTGCTTTGCCTTTACGGCCTCGGCACAAGAAACCACCATTGAATTCTGGCCGGAAATCGATGCCTGGTATCGGATTTCACCAGCCTGGCGTTTTTCGATGTACCTGCCCCTGTCGAAAAACCTCGAAACCAAATACCGGGAAGGGAACCTCGTTTTACAGGCAGATTACACCTTCGGAAAATCAAGGGTTTTGCAGTACAGGCGCATGATTGATGATACCCGGGCACACAACATGAAAGTCTGGCTCGTCCGCGGCGGTTACCTTGGGGCGAAAAGCCTGGGCGACAATGGGGAGGCGTACAAGGAGCACATGGCATTTGCTGAAATACATGCAAGAACGCCGTTGAAAGGCAAGGTGCTTTTATCCCAGCGTTTGCGGGCCGACCTCCGGTGGATCGGCGATGAATTTACTTTTTCCACAAGGTATCGTTACCGCGTCATGGTGGAAAAAGAATGGACTTCCGGCAAGGTATCGGTGGTGCCTTATGTCAATGTGGAACCCTATTACGACTCACGATATGAAATCGTGAACAGGGTCCGTCTGATCGGAGGTACTTCCTTAGCATGGAACCCTCGATTTGCCCTGGAAGGAAATATCACCTATCAGTACGACTCACGCTCGTCGGTTACCCACCTGTATGCCCTTAACGTCATCCTGCACGTTTACTTTGAAACGAAGCGGGCCAGGGCTTGATTGGCCCACATCATGACATGAATGGGGAGTTTAATAGCAAATTGACTATTTTTGCTTTAATTCATTTGCACCATACTGCTACCATTATCATGGACTACCCTTACAAATATTCCATTTACCACAAGTTTATAAAAAAATTCGTTTCACAAAGATTTCTAAACATCGATCGTCAGGACCCTCTGATTGTTGAAATGGAGAATTTACTCAACCAAAACCACCAATTTTTTTACATCGCCGATCTGATTCAAATGAAAATCATTTTCACGAGTAGTGGAAGTGCGAAGTTCCTTGGTACGGATCCTGAACTGGTGGATCCTGGCGTGTTTTTTAGGGCCATCCATCCCGATGATCGTCAAAGACACAGCCTGGGTCGGTCGATATTGTTTAAAGAAGGCAACGATCTGTTTTACAAACAAAAAGGGATATCCATTCTGTCAACCCATTTCAGGCTGGACAATGGTTCGGGAAAATACAACAACATACATTTTTCAGGGTACAGTTTTTTCCATAAAAAACCGGTTCCAACGGTTTACACACTCATGGTCCTGACCGATTTGGAAGGATTTAAACTCGATAAACACGGTTACCATTACTACCTTGGAAACGATTTGTTTCATTTCCGGTATCCTGATGATGAACTAATGAAAATTGGACATGTTTTTTCTGACCGGGAATTTGAAATCATCAAATGTATAGCCCGCGGGATGAACAGCATTCAAATCGCCAACGAACTGTTTCTTAGTGTTAATACCGTCAATACCCACCGCAGAAATATTTTGAAAAAAACAAACAAAACGGGCACGCGCGAGTTGATCATTGAATTGCAGGAAAGAGGGGTGTTGTAAAGGGCCGACCGGTATCTTGTGCTGGTTTAATGAACGACCCATTGCCCATTGTTGCTGGTTTAAAATTCTCTTAAAATTCTATGTATTGGAAAACGTTCATTCGAGCCGCCAGCCTAAGCCTGGTTGTCTGTATTTGCGCGCCCCATTCGACCTCAGCCCAGGAATCGACCATCGAGTTTTGGCCTGAGATTGATCTTTGGTACAGGATTTCACCATCCTGGCGTTTTTCGGCATTTGTCCCTTTGTCAAACAACCTGGAAACCAAATACAAAGAAGGTAGCCTCGTGGTTCAGGCTGATTACGCCTTTGGCAAAACAAGGGTTTTTCAATTCCGGCGTATGCTCGACAAATGCCCGTGCACAAAAGATGAAAGCCTGGATGGCCAGGGGTGGTTACCAGCGCGCCAAAAGTCTTGACGATATGGGGGAGGCCTACAATGAAGATATGGCCATTGCCGAAATACACGTCAGGGCGCC
>JADLBE010000466.1 GCA_020847915.1 Saprospiraceae bacterium
AAAAACCAGCGTTCCTTCCTGGTAGTCGTACGTGTTTTTTCCGTACCGCAAATCCCCACATTTGACCTCCTTCAAAAAGACGGTGTAAAAACCAAAATACGCGCTGAAAGCATGTCGGGGACTTGCCTTCGACAAATCGACCACGCTCACCAGCGGGTGAAGTGTTTCGTGGTTGTTGAAATCGTTGTACTGGGAGATGGTCTCAAACCTTCGCAGTTCTTGCATGGCACAGATGTTTTATCTGAGTCAAATTTACGGTTTTATTCATCCCAAACCTGTTGGCCGGACCTGAATCAGTGATATTGGTAGGTATATCCGTAATAGGTATAACGTCCGGGAAAAGAAATGCCAAGACCTTTACAATTAAAAGATTACAACGCACGAAAGGCGGCAACCGATAAAAGTTTATACGATGAAAAGAGTAACCTTGATGTTTACATTGCTTTTGGCTTGCACATTGCATGCCCAACAAACCGTCCCGGTCGCAGGGCCGATGGTTCGTACAGCTTCCGGAATCGTACGCGGTGTTACCGATGGTGATGTTTCCAGTTTCAAGGGCATTCCTTATGCTGCTGCGCCAGTCGGTGAATACCGCTGGCGCCCGCCCCAACCTGTGGCTGCATGGCAGGGAGAACTTGATGCGAGCCATTTTGGAGAGGATTGTGCGCATGGAACCTGGCCGCCGGACAGTACGAAAATAGCCCCGAACTCATCGGAAGATTGCCTTTTTCTCAATTTGTGGAAACCCGCCAACGCCAAATCGAATGCAAAACTGCCGGTTATGGTGTGGATCCACGGCGGCGCCTTTGTGTTCGGCAGTGGTTCGCAACCTGATTTTTCGGGGGAGAAATTTGCCAGACAAGGTATCCTCCTGGTCACGTTCAACTACCGCCTTGGTCGTCTTGGATTTTTCGCTTTCCCCGCCCAGAGCAACGACCATCCGGAAGAACCAAAAGGCAATTATGCCTTCATGGATCAGATAGCCGCTCTTAAATGGGTACAACAAAACATCGCCGCATTCGGTGGCGATCCGAACAATGTTACCATCTTCGGCGAGTCCGCAGGCGGTGTTTCGGTTCATTCACTGCTGACGATACCCACTGCACAAGGGTTGTTTCATAAGGCCATCATTCAGTCCGGCGGTGGCCGCGACGGCGTGCTCACCGGGCGGCCAATTCGGGAGAACGGCATTGATCCACACTACCCGGTTTCTGCGGAAACCATCGGTGTGAATTATGCCAAAAGGCACAGGATTCAAGGAACGGATGCTGCTGCACTGGCCAGGTTGCGCGCGCTCAGTGTGGTAGAGGTTGTAGATGGGGGCAATGAAAGCGATGGACGCGGAGGTCCACCCATTTACTCTGGCCCCATCCTCGACGGCAAGCTGGTGGTAGAAACTGCCGAAAGCGCCTACGAAGCCGGGCATCAGGCGAAAGTGCCGCTCATCATCGGGTCCAACAGTGCGGAAGTACCCGCGGGTTTCGTCAATGCCGGTTCGAAGGAAGAACTGTTGTCTTTGTTCGGGGATTTGAGCAACGAAGTGAAAAAAGCCTATGACCCGGACGGCAACACTGAATTTGCCGAGATGCTCACCATGGTCAACACCGATAAAGTTTGGGCGGAGCCGGCCCGGTTCACAGCCAGGGCCTTTACTGGACAAAATGCACCGGCTTACCTCTATCTTTTCTCCTACGTCTCCCCTTCCATGCGGGAAAGGATGCGTTTTGGAGCGTCACATGGTTCTGAAATCCCGTATGTGTTCAACAATTTTAGAAATCAAAACGGGACTACGGCACCGAAAGATCAGGAAGTTGCCACCATGATGAACACCTACTGGGCCAATTTCGCCAAAACCGGTAATCCGAATGGAAAAGGACTGCCCGAATGGCCCATTTACAATTCCCCAAAGAACGAAGTATTTGAGATCCGGCTTGATGGTACACCGGTTGCCGTTCCCGACTCCCGGAAAGCGCGTTTGGATGTTATGGAGCAGGCGGCCAAGGCTAAAAAAGAGTAGATCAGGGATATTGGTAGGTAATCCCGTAATCCGTATAACAACCGGGAAGTACAACGCCCCGACCTTTGCATCATCAAAAAGATGAACTATGCAACATGTTAAATTGAACAACGGCGTTGAAATGCCGATCCTCGGTTTTGGTGTTTTCCAGGTGCCGGATCTGGCAGAATGTGAACGCAGTGTATTGGATGCCTTAAATACAGGTTATCGACTGATTGATACCGCTGCCTCTTATGGAAACGAAGCAGCAGTAGGAAGCGCCATCAAGGGAAGTAGTATACCAAGGGAAGATTTGTTCATAACCACCAAGGTTTGGATACAGTCCAACGGTTATGAAGGAACAAAAAGGTCTTTTGAAAACTCCTTGAAACGGTTGGGTCTGGATTATGTGGACTTATACCTGATGCATCAGCCTTTCGGTGATGTGTACGGCACCTGGCGAGCCATGCAGGAAATATACAAAGCAGGTAAAGCACGAGCCATTGGTGTGAGCAATTTCCAGTCCGACAGGCTGATGGATTTGATTGTGCACAACGAGGTTGTTCCCGCAGTTAATCAGATTGAAACCCATCCTTTCCATCAACAAATTGAAACACAGCAGTTTTTACAGGAAAACAACGTTCAAATTCAATCCTGGGGACCGTTTGCCGAAGGCAAAAACAACATCTTTCACAACGAACTGCTTGCTACCATCGGTGCGAAATACAACAAAACCATTGCGCAGGTTATCCTGCGGTGGCTTACCCAAAGGGGCGTGGTTGCCATTCCAAAATCCGTGCGGAAGGAAAGAATGGAAGAGAATTTCAACATTTTCGATTTTGAACTAAGTGTTGAAGACATGGATGCCATCCAAACCCTGGATACCAGGACCAGCAGTTTCTTCGATCACCGTGACCCGGCTATGGTGAAATGGTTGGGGTCATTTAAAATTGAAAATTAAGCTCCCAAAAACCGTTCAAAAGATCAAACTCAGTAACGATGAAAAACATAACATCAATCGCAGTAGCCATGTTAACAATGACAACCATTGCACATGCCCAAAAGGCGCCGCAACAAAATCCTTTTACCCTGGTCTACGAAGGAGCGATTACACAAAACATAAAGGGCAAGGTTAACATTCACCCGGTTTCTTATACGATCAAAGGCATTGCCATTGCGGCAAATGTTTACACACCACCCAACTACAACGAAGCCCAAAAATATCCGGCAATTGTTGTGGCTCACCCCAACGGTGGCGTAAAGGAACAAGTTGCAGGATTGTATGCACAACATTTGGCTGAGCAGGGTTACATTACCATTACAGCAGATGCAGCTTTTCAGGGTGGCAGTGGTGGTACTCCCCGCAACGTTGACAAACCGGCAAACCGAATTGAAGATATTTATGCCATGGCGGATTTTATAACGCAATACAAAGGTGTGGATGCCACAAAGTTGGGGTTACTCGGTATTTGCGGCGGTGGCGGTTATTCGTTAAAAGCAGCGCAGGCAGACAAACGATTCAAAGCCATTGCTACGGTAAGTATGTTCAATTCAGGTGTTGTGCGGCGCAATGGTTTTATGAACTCGCAGGTTTCAACCATCCAGGAGCGTTTAAAACAGGCTTCAGATGCACGGGCATTGGAAGCAGCCGGAGGAGAGGTGCTTTATGCTGCCAATGCAGTATGGAGCGATGAGATGGCAGACAAAATGCCGTTTGATTTGTATCGTGAGGGCCATTATTACTACAACAGAACCCACGCACATCCAAATTCCAAATTCAGGTACACCATGAGCAGCCTTATGGATTTGATGACCTGGGATGCAAGTACCCAAATGGATTTGATCAACCAACCGCTGTTGATGATTGCAGGAAGTAAAGCCGATACGTATTACATGACAGACGATGCTTTTGGAAAAGCTACGAATGCAAAAAACAAGGAGTTGTTTCTCATCAATGGAGCAACGCACATTGAGACCTA
>JADLBE010000467.1 GCA_020847915.1 Saprospiraceae bacterium
CGTTTTTCACTTCCGCCTGCAACTTCTGTATGGCGCCCTGGAAATCGCCCACTTTTAAAGAAGCCATGCCAAGCGTGCAGTTTTTACCGTTGTCCTTGAGCACTGCCAGCAGCGGCACACCGGAAGCTTCCACGATGTGCACGGCATTGTCGGGCGGCCACATGCCTTTTTGCAGTGTCGAACCTGCGAGGAAACGTGTGGGATACAATCCGTAATCCCAGGCGTCGTCGCAGCGTTTTTCCCATTTCAGGTATTTAATTTTTACCCTGTCGCCGTATTTCGCCGTCAGGCGGGCAGCAGAATAATACATGTTGGTGGCGATGACCACGGTCTCCGTCATGTCTTCTTTCAAAATCCCCTGCTGTTCCATCCATTCGATGCCCTGGCGAACACTCACGCCCCAATAATCGGTTTCAAACTCGCCGTAAGCGCCTTTAACGCCGCCTGCAAGGGTGTTGAAATACACGTAAGGATATTTGGCGTTGGCGCCGATGAATGCTGCCGAATCGAGCAGTCCCAGTCCCAAAACACCGTACGTTGCGTATTGCAACGTCTTTTTTCCTTCAAAATATTTTGCCAACTCGTTCCAAAACAACGCCGCGGCCACCACCAGGGGCGGATACACAAACGTTAAGTGGCGCCACCCGTCGTGGATGACGGAGTCTTTGTAAATGATGTAAAAAACAGGAAAAATGGCGGTGAACAACACCATAAATACCCACAGCGGATTGTACCGTTTGAACAAACGCGGGATCATCACCAAACTGCCGATGAATCCGGCAAGTGCGGTAAGCGGAATGGTGTAAACGATCCATTTCACCGGGTAATACCACGGCGTTTTGTCCGACATCACGTTCGACCCTTCAAAAAGCACACGGATTTTCACCTCCAGGTCGGAAAACTTGGACAAAGCGATGAGCGGGTTTTTCAGCGGACTTTGCAAGGCGTAAGGCCAGAAAATCAGGGCTATCACGTAACCCACCGCACTTGCGCCGAGCAACACCATGGCGTACCTTCCGAGCAGTTTGTTGTTGGCAAACGCCGCAAAACCGCCATTTTTCAAATAAAAATGGAGTCCCGTAAACATAAACGCATACGCAAACGTGAGCAAACCACCGGCGCGCATGGCCAGTCCGATGCCCAATCCAAACGCCAAACCGGCCAAATTCCAGCGGCCCGGATTGGGCATGCGGTTGAGCACGGCGGCGAGGTTGTACAAGGCCATCATGTAACCTGCGGCAAATGGTATGTCTTTGGGGTTCATGAGCGAATCGCCCAGGAAGCGCGGAGAAAGCGTGAGGATAAGCATGGCAATGAACCCGGCCTGCCAACCAGCAATGAGGCGTGCAAGCAGGGCCGCGCACAATACGGCCACCCAACCGAGAATGGCGCTGCAGGCATGGCGTACGGTGTGGTAAGCCACGTCGTTGGGCACATTGCCGGCCGCTTTGTTGATAAAACCGGTTACAACTTCAAAAAAACCGCCGTAGAGGTGCATGTTGCCGTCGGGGACGTTCAACGCAGCCGTGTCTTTTCCAAAAGTGCTGTAATACCCGACGAGTTTTTGCGAATAATCCACCTGGAACTTATCGTCCGCATTGATACCCGAGCCGAGGGAAAGTCCGATGTACAGCAAAAAGGAAAACACCGCGAGTCCCCAAAAAGCTTTGGGAAGCCACGCGGGGGTTGAGGTGTTATCGGTTTCAGGCCGCTGCAAACGGTCCTGAATGATGTGCGGTGTGTGTACAGCTGCCGTTTTGGGTTTGGCGGCTTGTGGTTTGGGCGTGGGTTTGCCGGATTTAGCCATGGATTTGAATGGAACGACTTTACCCGATGCCGGGTGGTCAACAACCTTTATTTTTTACCGGCGAAAGGTAGGGAAAGTTCGGCTGATTCAAAGTCCTTGTATGCCCACAAAGTACCAAACAAGCACAGCGGCGAGCAAAAGCAGGAAAATGGCGAGCAAAACAACAGTTGTTTGCACAAAGCGGATGCCACTGCGACGCGGACGCCGCTTTTTGTCGAGTTTCGCCTCCAGTTTGTTCCACACCTTTTCGGGTGGCTTCTCGTGGAGTTTGGACTCATTTTCCTTAAAAAAATCGAACAAATCAGGCATGTTGCTGTGGTTTGGTTCGGACGCCCTAATATCCTTTGTTTTTCAGAAGGTTTTTCAATTTTTCTTTGGCCAGTATCAACTGCGATTTGCTGGTATTGATGCTGATGCCCAGTATGTCGGCAATTTCGTGGTGTTTGTAACCTTCCAGAACGAAGAGGTTAAAAACCGTTCGGTAACCGCTGGGAAGTTTGGCAAGCAATTCAAGAATGTCGGCGGCGGACATGGCGGCTTCCACCGAAAAGCTGTCGTGTTGTTCGTGAAGGCTCAAGATTTCGTCGCCGGGAAACAACAACGGCTGCTTTTTGCGCAGCAGCATCAACGCTTCGTTGACAACCACACGCCGCATCCATCCTTCAAAACTACCGGTGCCGTTGTAGGCCTCTATTTGGGAAAATATTTTGTAAAAACCACTCACCAACGCTTCCTCGGCGTCTTCCCTGCTCGACAAATAACGGCGGCATACCGAGAAAAACAACGGCGAATAACGCTCGTACAGCCACTTCTGGGCCATACGGTCGTTCGTCCTGAGTCTTTCCAACAGCGTAGTTTCGGTCACAACATCAAAGATAAGCCGCGTAAATGGATATCGTGTAAGAGCTTGTACGGATTACGGTTTTGAGGCGAGCATGAGCAAATTTTATTTTAAAGAAGGCAAAATTTGCAGCTGTAGCCGGGTGCCTACAGCGAAAATTTTAACGCACTTTAAATTAAAATTTGCCGTGCGTAGCCCAAAAACCGTAATCCGTACAAGCTCTAAGATGCAAGTTGCGGCAATTTGGGTGTGTGGGGAACGAATTTCACTGTTCAGGTGTACTTTTGTATCTCAATTAACAAACACGACCAGAAATTTGGAACTCGTAAACGGAAAATACCAACTTGAAGGCGGCATCGATCCGCTCCAACTTTGCAAAACCCACGGCACGCCACTGTATGTGTACGAAGCCTCTACCATGCAACGCCAATACGAACGCATCACCAAAGCGTTCACGTACCCGAAGGTACACATACACTATGCTTGTAAAGCCCTGACCAACCTCGCCGTCATGCGTCTGTTCCGGGAATGGGGCGCCGGGCTCGACTGCGTGTCCATCCAGGAAGTACAACTGGGCATCATGGCCGGTTTTAAAGCGGAAGACATCCTGTACACGCCCAATTTTGCCGGATTTGATGAGTTTGACGAGGCTGTCAAACTCGGTGTAAAAATCAACATCGACGCGATTCCCATGCTCGAAAACTGGGGATTAAAACACAAAGACATACCTGTTTGTCTGCGCATCAACCCGCACCTGATGGCCGGCGGCAACGAAAAAATCAGCGTCGGGCACATCGATTCCAAATTCGGCATCAGCATTCACCAGCTCCCGCATGCCTTGCGCGTGGTGGAAAGTCAGGGACTCATCGTCGACGGTTTGCACATGCACACCGGCAGCGACATCCTCGATGTTGACGTGTTTATCCGCGGCGCCGAAATTTTGTTTGAAGCTGCGCGCAAATTTCCCAACCTGAAATACATCGACCTGGGAAGCGGATTTAAAGTACCGTACAAAGTTGACGACATTGAAACCGACGTGGAAGAACTGGGTGAAAAACTGAGCACCCGTTTCGCCCAATTTTGTGAAGAATACGGCCGCGAACTTACCCTGATGTTTGAGCCCGGCAAATTTTTGGTGAGCGAATCGGGACACCTGTTTGCTCGTTGTACCCTGGTAAAACAAACCACTTCCACGGTTTTTGTGGGCCTCGATACCGGGTTGAACCACCTCATTCGTCCGATGTTTTACGGCTCCTACCACAAAATTGTAAACGTAACCGAGCCACAATTCAAACCCCGTATTTACACCGTTGTGGGCAACATTTGTGAAACCGACACTTTTGGTTCCGACCGTCGTATCGCCGAGGTGGTGGAAGGCGACATCCTGTGTTTTTACAACGCCGGCGCTTACGGCTGGATGATGTCGTCGAACTACAATTCGCGGCCCAGGCCCGCCGAAGTTTTGATCTACAACGGCAAGGCACACCTCATCAGAAAACGTGAAACGGTGGCCGATATGGTTCAGAACCAACTTCCGGTAACACCGTAAATACTTGTCGCACACATGTTTAAGGTTTGTTTTACCTTGTTTGTTGCCCTGGCCATGCTGGGCGCTTGCGCTACGGATCAGTCCGCTGAAAAATCGAAACAGGAGGTGGTAAAAACACCTGAAATCTCTAAACTGGCAGGTTTTCGCGACAGTACCGTGCTTGTTGATGGCCAGGCGCCGTTTGTGATCCCGCATTACAACGACAGCAGCTACACCATCCTGATTTGTGTACGGCACGCCGAAAAGGTGCCCGACGGGAGTAAAAACCCGCCGCTTACCCCGGAAGGTGAAGCCAGGGCTGCACGGTTGGGCTTTTTGCTTTCGAATACCCGGATCGACCGTATAGGAACCTCCAACGTCAAACGCAACCTGCAAACTGCCGATGCCGTAAAAACAATAACGGGAGAAACAGCATTGGAGGTTTTTGCTCCGGAGCTGGTGTACGAATGGGCGCAGGACCTGCTCATCAAAGACCCGGGGCAACATGTACTTTACGTAGGCCACAGCAATACCATTCCGGAATTGCTCAACCGCTTGACGGCAGGTGTTGGATATTCGGACATTCCGGACGACGATTATGGCCGTTTGTACGTCGTTGCCACGCGCGGTTTGGGTGAAAGCGAGGTTTGGGAATTTCGATATTGACAATTCTTAACGTTCGGGCAACCATTGGCGCGATTTCGACGTTTTACAGGGCAACGATTCAGAGATATTGTTTCATATTGCAGCTGCAAAAGAGAAGCCCATGACAGACTACGCACCCGCACGCACTACCTTCAAGACAATACCCGGCGACCCCATCCACGTACAACACCACACCCTCTCCAACGGACTTCAAGTGTTCATGTCGGTGAACCCCGACGAGCCGAGGGTTTACACCGAAATAGCCGTGAGGGCAGGTTCAAAACACGACCCTGCCGACACCACCGGATTGGCCCACTATTTCGAGCACATGATGTTCAAAGGCACCGACCGCCTTGGCAGCCTCAACTGGGAAGTCGAAAAACCTTTGCTCGACAAAATTGAAGCGCTTTTTGAAGAACACCGCGCCGAAAAAGATCCCGAACGCAAAAAAACGCTTTATGCGGAAATAGACCGTTTGTCGTTTGAAGCAGCCAAATACGCTGCTGCCAATGAGTACGACAAACTTGTGAGCGCCATTGGCGCCAAGGGCACCAATGCCTACACATGGGTGGAACAAACCGTGTACGTCAACGACATACCCACCAACGAACTCGAACGCTGGTTCCAACTCGAAAGTGAACGTTTCCGCAGACCCATCCTGCGCCTGTTCCATACCGAACTGGAGACAGTTTTTGAAGAATACAACATCAACCAGGACCGCGATTTCCGCAAGGTGCTCAAAGCTTTGCAGGAAATGCTCACCCCCTCCCACCCTTACGGCACCCAAACCACTTTGGGCAGGGGTGAAGATTTGAAAAATCCTTCCCAAACCAACATTTACAAGTTTTTCGACAGCTATTATGTGCCGAACAACATGGCCATCGTATTGTGCGGCGATTTTGATCCCGAACAAGCCGTAGCGCTGGCCGAACGCCATTTCGGACATTTCCAGTCCAAACCCGTTCCGCCCTTTCATGTTGAAAAGCAACCTGACATCACCGAACGCAAACACCACGATGTATACGGCAACGAGGCCGCCTGGATGGAAATAGGTTGGCGTTTCCCGGGCGCCGACAGCCATGAAGTGCTGATGTTGCCGCTGATTGCCGGCATTTTGCACAACTACCAGGCCGGACTCTTCGACCTCAACCTTTTGCAAAAACAAAAACTGCTCGAAGCATACGCATATCCCCGCGTGTACGAAGATTACAGCAGCCTCATTTTTTACGGTAAACCACGTGAAGGGCAAACCCTTGAGCAGGTTGAAGAACTGTTGCTCGGCGAACTGGAAAACCTGCGCAACGGCAACTTTGAAGACTGGCTGCCTGGTGCCGTGGTGAAAGACCTTAAATTGTCGGAAGCCAAAGAACTTGAAAAAAACCAGGGTCGCGCAAGCATGATCACCACCGCCTTTGTGGCCGGTGTAGCATGGAACGATGTGGTTCACCGTTGGTCGAAACTGGAAAAAGTAACCAAACAGGATGTTGTTGATTTTGCACGCCGGCACCTCGATCCAACCCGGTGCGCTGTGGTGTACAAACACTGTGCTGAAGACAATTCGGTACTTAAAGTGGACAAACCGCCCATTACGGCCGTGGAACTCAACCGTGTAGGGCACTCCGATTTTGCCCAGAGCTTCCTCGATCACCAGGTAGAGGATCTTCAGCCGGAGTTTGTGGATTTTAAAAAAACCATCCACAACGCCAGAATATCGCCGGTGCTGA
>JADLBE010000468.1 GCA_020847915.1 Saprospiraceae bacterium
CGGGCAAGACGGCTTTCAAACTGGTCCTGGTATTGTTTTGGCAAACGCACTTTTACACTGTCCATAAAAGTTATGAACCGTGGATCGATGTCGATGCCGATGACCTTTTTGGCTTTGGGCACCAGGCGAAAGGTAAAATAGCCACTGCCGGCGCCAATATCGGCCACTGTTTTGCCGCGCAGGTCGCCGAGACGAGCGATCACCATGTCTGGCTTTTGCCAAATGACACGGTCCTTGCTTTCAAAATCGGCCACGAGGTTTTCGAAATTGCCTTCTCCGGTACTGGGGATGATCACAGGTTCCGAGGCGCCCGCTGTCTCCGACGTCTGTTCACGAATCAATCCTGGTGGCTCGGCAACGGGTGTGACTTCGTTGCGGCAAGCACTGAAGCCGACGATAAGCAGCGTTAAAAACAGGTAAATTCGTTTAGGCAACATAGGTTTGTATTAAACGCTGTAAAAGTAGGTAAGTTCGATGAGACGCTTTTTCTCTGCTTTGTTAACGTCTTGTTGTCGTTTTGACTACGTCTAAGGCATTATTGTGGCTCACAAAGTATCTTTGCATGAGAAATTATGAAACAAGCACCCCATACTGAACTGCGCTGGGTTCGACAGTGTTCCCAAACCACCGTTTTTTTTGCCATGCTGATCGTTGTCAGCATGATGCTTTCCCCATTTCTTTTGTCTATCGGCATCTGGGGATTGTTGTTTTGCGCTTTATGGCACAGCGCTTTGTTGTACCGAAATACCGTCGGTGCAATACCCTTAAGCAATCCCATGGCCTGGTTTTACATCCTGAAACAGGGTTTTGAACGCCTGTTCAGACACCGTGCAGGCGTTTTGATGCTTATTCTGCTCGTTGTGCCTTTTGTCAGCGGATTGTGGTCTGCCGATACCCATTACTGGCTCGATCGGGTGCGGGTACGCGTGCCATTCCTGGTGTTGCCTTTTGTGTTTGTCAACCTGCCACCCCTGAGCCGAACCCAATTCCGCCTGGTTTTGTATGTCTTGGTGTGGGCTTTGGTTTTGATGTGTATTGGCATTGGATTGAATTATTTTCTCAATGAGGACACGATCCTTCAGGGACTGCGCGAAGGCCGCCCCATACCGGTACCACGGCAACACATTCGTTTCAGTCTTATTTTGTGTACAGGCATTGTTGCAGGCGCCTGGCTGTGGCTTAAAAGGTTTGTGTGGCGTTTTTCCTGGGAGCGCAATGTTTTGG
This sequence comes from Saprospiraceae bacterium, assembly GCA_020847915.1. Classification (GTDB taxonomy): domain Bacteria; phylum Bacteroidota; class Bacteroidia; order Chitinophagales; family Saprospiraceae; genus M3007. Next base: position 1,225 of record JADLBE010000468.1, read on the forward strand.
GGGGCGCTTTGATCTTTTTGTTTTTTTTCCAACATTTTCTAGCCGTTCGAAGCGGACTGGCGGCATTGTATGCCGTTTTGTTGTTTACCCTGGCCCGCTATGTTTGGAATTCGAGGCAATGGATGGTCGGTATCGGTGCCCTGGTTATTTTTGGAGCCATGCTTGTAGCGGCCTTGCAGTTCATTCCGAGCTTGAGCCGCCGTGTGGATTACATGGTGCACGACTGGCACATGTTCCGCAACCATGCCGGTCAGAATTATTCCGATTCGGAACGCTGGATTTCCCTCGAAACAGGCGTGGAGCTCTGGCAAAGCGCGCCACTTTTCGGCGTCGGCGCCGGCGATTTGCCCGTGGAAACCGAAAAAATACTGGCGGAAGATTACCCGCAGTATGTTGAAACGCCCAAACTTCCGCACAACCAGTTTATTTACCTGCTGGCGGGAACCGGTATCGTCGGACTTTTCCTGAGCATGATTGTATTTTTGTATCCGTTGCTTGTTCCCGTGTACCGGCGGTTTTATCCCTTTTTAGCCCATCAGGTTGTTATCTTTACGTCTTTTTTGGTGGAATACACGATCGAAACCTCCATCGGTGTTGCGTTTTACCTTTTTTACACCTTTTGGTACATGAACATGGCGGTAGCCGAAAAGCAAGCCACATCCTGACGCAGCATGCACGCTAAAAAATCTTACGGTCAACACTTTTTGAAACACGACAGCATCGCCCAGCGCATTGCCGAAAGTCTGGAGCGCGCGGAAGAGACGGGGCTGGTGCTGGAGGTGGGACCGGGCATGGGCATGCTTACCAAACACCTGCTCAACAACACCAATTACGAAACCTGGGCCGTGGAAGCCGACAAGGACATGGTGGCTTACCTCGAACAACACTACCCCATCTTGCACGGTCGGCTGTTGGACATGGACTTTCTCAATTTCCGTCCAAACCGGTTCCTGGGCGACCGGCAATTTTGCCTCATCGGCAACTTCCCTTACAACATTTCCACCCAGATCCTTTTCAAAATGCTCGACCACCGCGAGCAAATTCCGGAAATGGTGGGCATGTTTCAAAAAGAGGTGGCCGACCGCGTGGTGGCGCCTCCGGGCAGCAAAACCTATGGCATCACCAGTGTGATTTTACAGGCATTTTACAACTGCAAACACCTGTTTAATGTGGAACCCGGCTCGTTCAATCCACCGCCCAAAGTGATGTCTGCGGTGATACGCCTTCAGCGGAAGGACGGCTTTGTGTTGCCGTGTGATGAACAACGTTTCCGCACCATGATCAAAACGGCTTTCAACCAGCGCAGAAAAATGCTGCGCAATACGCTCAAGCCATTTTTTAGTCAGGATGAACTGATGAGCGATCCCTATTTCGAACAAAGGCCGGAAGTGCTTGGTTGGGAAGCTTTCGCCGAGCTGGCCGCACGCAGTAAGCCGACATGAAAACACCCACGTATTACGACCTGGTTTACGCTGTCACCCGCCAAATTCCGCGAGGCCGGGTGTGTACCTACGGCGCCATTGCCGATTTCCTGGCCCTGGGTTCGGCGCGCATGGTGGGTTGGGCTTTGAACAACAGCTTCAGTGCCGGCGACGTACCAGCGCACCGTGTTTTGAACCGTCTGGGCGAACTCAGCGGAAGAACCCATTTCCCCACACCTACGCTCATGCAGGAACTGCTTGAAAGCGAAGGCATTGAAGTGGAAAACGATAAGGTAGTGGAATTGAAAAAATACCTCTGGAGTCCTGCGGAGGCGTTGGGCGAAGACTGGGAGCCGTTTTAGAGCATGTTGATTTTTCAACACGCTCTTTTACAACCAAACCTCCTTA
>JADLBE010000469.1 GCA_020847915.1 Saprospiraceae bacterium
CCGCAAACAATTCAAAGGGGGACTCTGATTTTCAAAACCCAAAATGTATCGTGCGGAGGTGCGGGGTTGGCAGAAATCCGGGGATTCGCGAATTAATCAGGTCCGGTTGGACAATTTTTTTCCTGCAAAACCATTTTACGCCCACAAACTACGAACACCAAACAAGACCCACATGTTGCGGGGATAATTTCACAACGACATACCATGCGCTACATACTTTTTCTTGCAGTATTCTTTTTCCAAACGGGCCTTTTTGCCCAAACCGGTGACAAAATCATTTCGGGCACCATCCTGCTGAACACAGCGCAGATGCCCGATGCCAAAGCTTTGCAGCAACATTTGAAAACGACCTGGAAGATTCCGGCAGACTCGATGACGGTGTCGGACAAAACCATCATTTACAATTGTGGCTTTGCTACCCTCATTTTTGCCTACCTCGATTATCCGATGGATCCGGCTGAGGTCGGCGCTGCAGCTCGTTTGTCGTGGCTGTGGAAAACGGCTGCCAAAGATGCCGGTGCACACAAAGCCCAGCTGGTGGTAACGGTGATTGGTTCCGACAAACAAACCACCGACTTGTACAAGCTTTTTACCAAAAGTACGGGCGCTGCTTTGGAAAAAACCAATGCTTCCGGTGTGTACATGAACAGCCAGTATTTGCTTTTGGAAAAAGGATTTTACCAGGCTGCGGCGACCAACCTGCGTACCAATCCAAAGGCTTTGCCTGTTTATTGCTGGATTTATTTCGGGTTGCTGGGAGAAGAAAACAACAACGGCTCCTTCACGTTCGGTTTGTCCGAATTTGGTTTGCCTGAAATGGAAATTTCCGGCTCGCAACACAGCGTCGAGGATGTACACGCCACTTTGGTTGAGGCCGTACAAACCGTGGTTAACTACAACATGAAATTGAAAGACGGGCAAAATCTGGAAACATCGTACGGTCCCCTGCCGGTAAGCATCGGCAAATCGGCCTTTATGGAAGGCAATGCCGTGCGCATCAGGTATTAATAAGGAAGAACGGTGATGGTGCCTTCATAATGACGTTTGTTTCCGTCCAGAAATTCGATGATGGCCAGCCAGGAATACACACCTGCCTGGACATACTTGCCTTTTGCACGGCCATTCCAACCTTTCAAAGGATCGTTGGTTGCAAAATTTTTGCGCTCGAATACAAGTCCGCCGCCACGATTGTACACCTGCAAACTTGCTATTTCCCTAACGCCTTCACCGGAAAACACGGTAAACCAGCCGTCATTGTCGCTGCCGGGCGCAAGGGCATTGGGAAAATACAACTGTGTTTGTTCCACGCCCACAAAAACCTGCGCGCGTGCAGTGCACCCCAAACTGTCGGTTACTATGATGGCGAAAGTGGTGGTATCGTTGACCTTTACGGTTTGCAAAAGATTGTTGGGGTTGTCGAATAAAAACGGCGGACGCCAAATGATTTCAGCAAGTTTGGCATCTTCCGGGGTTACTTCTGCCCGCAGGGTAACCACGTCACCGGCAACCACGGTTGAATCACTTACATTCAGGTAAACCTTCAATTCTTCCGGCTCCTCAACCTGGGCAAAAAAAGACGTGATGCATCCGGAGGCATCGCGAACGTAAACGATGTATTCATCGGCTTTCAACCGATCAAAAAGCGGATTTGTACTGAAGTTTTGTCCGTCGATGGAAAAATAAAAAGGCTTTTCACCGCCGAACACCGTATCGATACGCACCCGGCCATCGCGCTGGTCGTAACAGGAAGCCGGGCTGATGTCGAACCGAACACTATCCGCACACGACGCAGTCAGCCATACTGTTGGCATGGCCAGCAATGACAGGAATAAAAGCGCTCGGAAGTGGATGCAGTACATGGGATTTGTTCGTTTCAAAGATACGACCATCAAAAGTAACGCTGCTTTGCCATTCAAGTTAGCGTTTTTTTGCCAAAAACACGACAAAACTTGCCGAATCAATCCGTTTGCATCAACTTTGAAACGATGGTGTGGAACTGGTGTACACCTTTCTCCTGCTGTGGTGAAAAACGACCGTGTTTGTAAAACCGCGAGCGGGTACCGAGTTGAACCTGCTCCACAACGGCTTCATCTTCGCGTTCCACCAAATCGATGTCGCCGCCCGCGCCTGTACCGAGTTGTTTTTCATCCCATACGTACGCGCGGAAACTCACTTTGGTGAGACCAACCTGCAGCGGACGTACGATGTTGAGCGACAAGCCCCAGGGATAAAAATTGAACATGATGTTCGGGAACAGCCAGAAATAATAGGCTGCGATCATTTGTCCGTGGTCTTCGTGGTTTTTCGGCAAATCAAACACCACATCGCCACCTTTGCCCACACCCACCTGACAGTTGCCCCAGGCGTCAGGCTCGGTGCGGTAAGAACCCCAGTCGAGACTTTGGGCCAAAGCTTTGTGCACGAAGGGAATGTGGAAACCTTCGAGGTAGTTGTCGCAGTACAAAGCCCAGTTTGCGTGTACGAGGTAATCGCGCGAGCGGGAAGCGTCGAAGCGGAAATCCTGGACCGGCAGGAAACCGACCTTGCGTTCCAACCCTTCCACCCAGTTTTCAAAAGGTATGACCGGGTCGAGGGATGTAAACACGAATTGCCGCCATTGTTTGACGGGCAGTCGTGTGAGGTTGTCGTCGGCGCAGGGGAAATTTTCCATACCCTGGGTTTCGGGCATGGACATAAAACTGCCGTCGAGCTGGAACCTTCGGCCGTGGTACCCGCACACAAGTCCACGCTCCAGTTTGCCCGGATTTTCAACGATGATTTTGCCGCGGTGGGTACATACGTTCGACAGGCAATTTAAACTGCCCTTGGCATCTTTGAGCAGCAGCAAAGGCTCGTCGATGAAGGCCTCCATATACCGGAAGGGCAAGGCTTCGAGGGGCAGTTTCACCTGGTCTTCAGCGCCGGTGATCATTTGCCAGGAACGGGCGAACAGTTGTTCCCTTACACGTTCCAACACGGCGGGGTCGTTGTAAAATGTGCCGGGAAGGGTGTTTGCGCGGCGGATGTCCGGGTCGATTTTAAACATAATGGTCGACAGTTGACAGTCGACAGTGTACAGTCGACATGGTTCGAAGTTCAACGTTAATTTGATGTACTTAAACAGGTACATATCATCAAAGATACATCGAACTTCACACCCGATAACATTTCCAAATTTGGCCGTCGCACTTCGATCAAAGACAGTGGACTGTCGACTGTCGACTTTTTATGCAAAACCACATTACCCGTTTATACGAATTATCCAGGGCGCCTTCCCGCCGCATCATCGGTCTCATGTCGGGTACCTCGCTCGACGGCCTGGATGTTGCGCTTTGCCGTTTTGAAGGTTTTGGAAAATCCTCCAAAGCACAAATCGAAAAATTCGAAACCGTGCCGTACGACGAAACTTTTAAGGAAAAAATGCGCACCGTTTTTTCCCTAAAAACGGTTGATCTCCAGCAGCTCACGTTGTTAAACGTGTACATCGCCGAACAACACGCCGCCATGGTGCTTCAATGCCTCAACAAGTGGAAAGTTGAAGCCAAAGACGTAGACCTGCTTGCCAGTCACGGCCAAACCGTGTACCATGCCCCGCGTTGGTTTCACGGCATCGAGGACATGCCGAACGCCACGTTGCAGCTCGGCGACGGCGACCATCTGGCAGTACTTACCGGCATCATCACCTTAAGCGATTTCAGGCAAAAACACCTGGCCGCAGGGGGAGAAGGCGCGCCATTGGCCTTGTACGGCGATTATTTTATGTTTTCCCAGCCGGGCGAAGACCGTATTTTGCTCAACATCGGCGGCATCGCCAATTTTACCTGGCTGCCTGGTTCGGGCAGTGCTGAAGCGGTTTTCGCCACCGATTGTGGTCCGGGCAACACCCTGCTCGATGCCTTTGCCCGCGAACTTTTCGAGGTGCCGTACGACCGCGACGCTTTACTCGCGCGGGCCGGCACCGTTGAACAGAGACTGCTCGAAAACCTGCTCGCCGACCCATTTTTCGACTTGCCATTGCCCAAAAGCACGGGGCCTGAGTTGTTCACCAGGGCATGGGTTCAAAAAGCTGTGGACAAACGTCCGAAAGGCCGTGTGAACCCGTACGATCTGATGGCAACGCTGACGGCCCTGAGCGCCAGTACCATCGCTGAAGCGGTGCGCCGGGTGCCCCGAACGTCGGACAAAGCCGGTTTGTACCTCAGCGGCGGCGGCGCACACAATCCGCTGCTGCGCGCCATGCTGGAAGCCCTTTTGCCCGAATGGTCCATGCATTTGTTCGATGTACTCGGCATCTCCGGCGACGCTAAGGAGGCGGTACTTTTTGCTGCTTTGGCGAATGAAACGGTAGCCGGGGAAAACGTGGATGGCGCCTGGATGGGCGGGGTGCCGTTGGTGGGGATGGGGAAAATCAGTTTCCCAAGGTAGTTTAAAGTTTAAAGTTTAAAGTCGGCCCACACTTTAAACTTTAAACTTTGAACTTTAAACTCAATTGTACCTTTGCAGCATGAACAGAAGCACCCTCATCGCCGAAATAAACCGCAAAAAGTCCTTTCTCTGCGTCGGTCTCGACACCGAGATCAGCAAAATACC
>JADLBE010000470.1 GCA_020847915.1 Saprospiraceae bacterium
ACGATCACCTCCGCCGCGGTTGTCACCACCGCCAGTTTGGCCGGCGCCGGCTTCCGTGCCCGCGAAGGGCGTGAGTTCGCGTTTGACGAGGACTTCACCTTTGAAGAGCCACACTTTGATGCCGATTTTACCGTACACCGTGAGGGCTTCAACGAGAGCGTAGTCGATGTCTGCGCGGAAAGTATGCAAAGGAGTACGACCTTCTTTGAATTCTTCCGTGCGAGCTATCTCGGCGCCTCCAAGACGACCGCTTACGCGGATCTTGATGCCTTCAGCTCCGGCGCGCATGGTACCCTGGATGGATGCCTTAATGGCGCGGCGGTAGTTGATGCGTGCCTCGATCTGCTTGGCGATTTGTTCGCCGACGATGTTGGCGTCGAGTTCGGGCTTGCGGATTTCGAAGATGTTGATTTGAACATCTTTGCCCGTAAGCACCTTGAGTTCTTCTTTGATCAGATCCACTTCCTTACCACCTTTACCGATAATGATACCGGGGCGGCTGGTGTGGATGGTGATGGTAACCCGCTTGAGGGTGCGTTCGATTACGATACGGCTGATGCCGTTTTGCATCGGTTTGTTACGGTCGCGCGGGTCGGCCGTAGCCGTTTTTGGACGGCGGGCGCGCAGGTAGTTGCGGATCTTTTCATCTTCCACAACTTTGAGACCGTAATCTTTGTCGGCGTACCAGTTGGAGTCCCAACCACGGATGATGCCCAGGCGATTACCAATCGGATTTGTCTTCTGACCCATTGTATAGTAGATACTAAGTGATGGTGTGTGTGTGCGGTTCGGGGCGGTGTTATTGTGCGTCCAGTTCTACGCGGTTGGCAACAACGATGGTTACGTGGTTGCGGCGTTTGCGTACGCGGTAAGCGCGGCCCTGGGGTGCAGGAAGGAAGCGGTAGATGATGCTACCCGGATCAACAAAGGCCGTTTTGATGTAAAGGCCAAAGTCGTCGGCTGCGCCGGTCTGTCCACTTTTTTGCTCCCAGTTGTTGATGGCGGAGAGCACAAGTTTCTCGAGCCACACAGCGGCTTCTTTGTTGGTATATTTGAGGATACCAAGGGCATCCACAACATTTTTACCGCGGATGTTATCTACCACCAGGCGCATTTTGCGGGGCGACATCGGGCAATTTCTCAATTTAGCGACAGCTTCCATTGTAAGAAATGTTTATCGTTTGTTGCCGGCATGACCACGGAAGTTGCGCGTTGGCGCGAACTCACCGAGTTTATGACCGACCATATTTTCAGTGACGAATACGGGGACAAAGGTTTTGCCATTGTGCACGGCGATGGTTTCACCGACCATATCGGGGATAATCATCGAAGCGCGGCTCCACGTTTTGATCACCTGCTTTTTGTTGCTTTGTTTGGCCTTGGCCACTTTTTCCGTCAGGGTATGATGGACGTAAGGGCCTTTTTTAAGCGAACGAGGCATATCTCAGTTATTTTGAGCGTTGTGATTAGCCTTTTTTGCGGCTGATGATGAGTGCATTCGAAGCCTTGGTACGGCTGCGGGTTTTTTGTCCTTTGGACTTGATGCCCGTGCGTGAGCGCGGGTGTCCACCCGAAGCGCGACCTTCACCACCACCCATCGGGTGATCGACAGGGTTCATAACAACGGGGCGTGTACGCGGATTCCAGCCTTTCCAGCGCATGCGTCCTGCTTTACCCATGATCTCGAGGCTGTGGTCGGCGTTACCGACGATGCCGATCGTGGCTTTACAGGTACTCAGCACGCGGCGTGTTTCGCCCGAAGGGAAACGGAGCACGGCGTAGCGGTCTTCGCGACCCATCATCTGAGCGGAGGTACCGGCGCTGCGCACCAGAACACCGCCCTGACCGGGGTGGATTTCCACGTTGTGTAAGAATGCGCCGAGTGGTACTTCAGCAAGAAAAAGGCAGTTGCCAATTTCAGGAGCAGCACCGCGACCGGAAACCACTTCCTGACCAACCACCAATTTCTGGGGAGCGATCATGTAGCGTTTTTCGCCGTCGGCGTATTGAAGCAATGCAATGTGTGCACTGCGGTTCGGATCGTATTGGATCGACTGCACCGTTGCCGGGATACCGTCTTTGTCGCGTTTGAAGTCGATGATACGGTAGCGCTGCTTGTGGCCGCCGCCACGCTGACGCATGGTACGGTGACCATCGCTGTTGCGACCGCCTGTTTTTCCAAAGGAAATGAGCAACGACTTCTCCGGCTTTACGCCTTTGGTCAGCTCGTCTTTTTTGACGGCTACCCGGAAGCGTTGGCCCGGGGTGATCGGATTGAATGTTCTAACTGCCATGTTAACTCAGTTGTATAAGGTCGTGAGTTATTTATTATGCTTCTTCGATGCTGCCGAACAAATCGATTGTTTCACCTGGGGTGAGGGTAACGAAAGCTTTCTTGTAGGAAGATTTCGTACCTTTAACAACCGCCGTCTTCGTGCTGCGCGATTTGGGCTTACCCGGCATTACGGCCGTGTTTACGTTTTCGACGCTAACGCTGAACATTTTTTCAACAGCGGATTTGATTTCGATCTTGTTGGCGTCTTTGTTCACCACAAACACGTAAGTCGTGCGTTTGTCGGCCAATTTGGTGGCCTTTTCGGTGATGACCGGCTTGATAAGAATTTGTTTAGCCATGATTTACGCGCAAGTTTCTTTAATTTTTTCGATCGAACTCTCTGCAAGAATAAGCGTACCTGCGTGCATGATCTGATACGTGTTCAGATCGGTAGCCGGAGCGATGGACGCTTTTTCAATGTTGCGGCAAGAGAGGTAGAGTTTCTGGTCGTATTGACCGAGCACCGTAAGCGACCTTTGATCGGCTACTTTCAATGCCTGGAGAATGTTGAGGAACTCCTTCGTTTTTGGCGTTTCCATGCGGAAATCCTCTACAACCATGATTTGTCCGGCCTGTGCCTTTGCCGACAGCGCACTGCGGCGGGCGAGGCGGCGAACTTTAGCGTTCACCTGGATATCGTAGTTGCGGGGACGGGGACCGAAAACTCGGCCACCACCACGGTACAACGGGTTGTTGATGTCGCCTTTACGCGAACCGCCTGTGCCTTTCTGCTTGTGCAGTTTGCGCGTTGAGCCGCTCATTTCGCTGCGCTCTTTCGACTTGTGGGTGCCCTGGCGCTGGGCGTTGAGGTAGCGTTTTACATCGAGCCAAACGCTGTGCTCATGGGGTTCGATGCCGAACACCTCTTCCGGAAGTTCGATCGTACGACCGGTAGCTTCGCCTTTGATGTTATATACTGTGAGTTTCATTGCTTGATGCTTGGTCTTGACACCGGCGCTGTTATACACCGAAATCTAGTTTACTTCTCAATGATAACATAAGCGCCTTTGTGGCCTGGAACAGCACCCTTGATGAGGATGATGTTTTGGTCCGGGAACACCTTAAGTACTTTAAGATGACGCACTTTTTGCTGGACGTTACCCATGTGTCCGCCCATACGCATGCCTTTCATTACTTTGGCGGCGAAGGACGAGTTACCGAGCGAACCTGGGGCGCGCAAACGGTTGTGCTGACCGTGGGTTTGTTGCATTACACCACCGAATCCGTGGCGCTTCACAACGCCCTGGAAACCTTTACCTTTCGTAGTACCTACAACGGTTACTTTGTCGCCTTCCTGGAAAACTTCCGATACGGTAACAATTTCGCCAAGGCCTTTCTCAAGGTTCATGTCGCGGAACTCAAGCACTTTGTGCTTTGGTGCCGTGCCGGCTTTTTCAAAGTGCCCTTTCAGAGGCGCCGGGGTGTTTTTTTCTTTGCGCTCGCCGTAAGCGAGTTGCAGAGCGTTGTAGCCATCGGTTTTGTCGTTAAAAACCTGTGTGACTACACAAGGGCCAGCTTCGATGATCGTACATGCAACGTTTTTACCGTTGCTGTCGTAGATGCTGGTCATTCCGATTTTTTTACCAATCAGACCGTTCACTAGGTATGTATTTTATGATTGAACGATTGCTTGTGAGTTGCCAACTGAGCTTTCAAAACGGCGGAAAATGAAAAAGCGATTTTCCGTGTACCGGGAAACGCCTCCGAATGAAATAGTTATCCTGATTGGCAGGATACTTTATCGCAATCGTCAACAACCGTCTTGAAGAAGAAGAAATACGTGCGCTTAGGTGAGCTTGACCTGAATATCTACGCCGCTCGGGAGTTCCAACTTGGAGAGAGCGTCCACCGTCTTTTGTGTCGGTGTGTAAATTTCAATCAAGCGCTTGTGAGTGCGCAACTGGAACTGCTCCCGAGATTTCTTATTTACGTGCGGCGAGCGCAGCACGGTAAAAATTTCTTTCTCAGTCGGCAGCGGAATCGGCCCAGTTACTACAGCCCCACTCGCCCGTACCGTCTTAACGATCTTCTCGGTAGACTTGTCTACCAAGTTGTAGTCGTAAGACCGGAGTTTGATGCGAATTTTCTGATTCATTACCCGAAAGAATTAAAAGTTCTGTTTCTGCTTTCTTCCAGCCGGCCTCCCACCAAATTTCTTTCCGTGGGTGCCTTCCTTCAAAAGCGAGCGCAAAGGTAACCACAGAAAAATCAATAATCCAAGCAGTGTTTAAAATAAATTGAAAAAAAGTTTGAAGCGCGGGAACTTCATGGCAAAATGGGCGATTTAATGCCCGAATGCCCCCTGTTTGAATGGCGAGATACGATGTAGGAGATTTGAAATTTCAAATTTTGTATCTCGTCATTGAAGAGCTGAGCGTTAGGGAAAACGTTCAATACAAATTACAGCAGGCGTGGTATCCCCGGGAGCAGGATGTAATACACCCTTTGGTGTGGCCGTAGGGATCAAAATTCACCCTACAATCCGTCGCACCTTCACCACCTGAGTCACACGGAGCCGGGTCTTCCGTATCGGGTGCGCAAAAGCAACCGAGCGACTGGAGGCCAGCGCCCGAATCGAGGGCGCCGAGGTAGGCGGCATCGAGTTCGTTGAGCCGGCCGTCTGCGCCGGTCCTTAAAAGCATTTGTGTGTATGGGGCGCCACTAAAAACCACAATGCCTTCACAACGGTATTCGTTGGCATTGGTCGGTTGTTCAAACAAATAGGTGTGGGTTTGATCTGAAAGGTTATCGTATACAACCAGTTTTTGTAACGAACTTTGAACGATGCGAAAGTTGGCAGACAAGTTTAAAGAAGGTGCTGTTTTGTGTTGAACGGCATAAAACTGGCCGTCGTAATACAGGCTAAAGGTGGCTCCGTGGAAAAAAGACCACTCCGGGGTATCCACGGTGATTTGAGCCTGGAGCGTGTGGATGAACATGGAAAGGCAAAGCAAAAAAATCAGTTGTTTCATGGCAAAATGGGTAACGATGGTTTGGATGTGCAAGATACAAAATGCCATATAAACAAAGGCGCGTGCCCGGGCGGGTGTAGTCCCGGGGCACGCGCGTAAAGAAGGAAGGCGGGATCAGGGCAGCAAAACCTTGCTGCCTTGGGAGATAATCCAGTCGTTGATGCGTTGCTTTTCGCCGGCGGGAAGCTGGCGGGTAGCATTTTCAAGCTGCTCACTGGTAGCGTAATAAAGATCGGTGTTGCCGGCTTTGTTGGCTTTGATCAGCACATACAGGTTTTTGGCGATGAACGCGGCCTGGGGCGAAGTGAAGGCGCCTGATTCAATAAATCGCGCCATGCCCAGGGCGCCGTCTTCATTTACAGGCGGCATGTACGTCGCACCGCAACCACATCGGTTGGAATAAAACGCACAATCGCAATAAGGCAGGTTGGGCTTGCAACATTTGCCAGACTTGCAACCTCCTGCGATGATTGAGCCACCGCATTCGCAACTGGTGCAATTGTTGTTCTCCTGCGCCACCACGGTAGCCGACTGGAACAGGCAAACGAGGAACAGGACAGATGCGAACAGCATCTGCAATGGGTTTTTGATTTTCATAACTTGAACTAATTAAGGTGTAAACGCCTACTCATGCGCTTTTCGGCTTTCGCGCCCGTACTCTGGTTTGGGGGATGGGAATTTTTCCGGGTTGCCTTCCACAATTCATTGGTCCTTGGCCCTGGGGTATGTCCTTACCGAATGGTTTCGTAGCTGCCACCACGTGCACCGATCCACTGGTTGGCCAGTTGTTTTTCGGTGGCCGGCAACTGCCGCAGGTTTTGTTCTAAACGGTTGGCAATGGTGTAATAAAGGTCGGTTTGTTGTCCCGCATGGGCTGATAGCAACCGCAACAAATCGTCGGCTGTACTTTGGGCATGGGTAGAAGAGAAAGGACTCGTTCGCAGATAGACAGCAAAATCGCGTACATTTTGGTCGTGCAGTTCGGGCATTGCGCCGGCCAGTCCGACACAGGAACACCGGCTGGAAAAGATTTCGCAATTGCAGCCGGGCACTTTCGGTTTGCAACACCGCACGCTGCAGGATCCCTGGAAAATGCCGGGTGGACACGCACATTCCGTACAGTTGTTTGCTTCCTGTGCCCGCACTTGTTGCATGTTAAACAGGATTAACAGGCACCAAATGGACAACAATCTGGTATTTTCAATTTTAAAAATCTGAACCATGGGTTTGGATGTTGAGGTTAGGGAATGCGTTGGTAGTTGCCTTTTGATTGAATCCATTGGTTTGCCAGTTGTTTTTCGTTTGTTGGCAATGTGGCTCCATTCCTTTCAATACGTTCGGCTACTGCATAAAAAGCTTCCGGTTTGCCGGAGGCATGTGCAACAAGTGACTCAAGCAGATCTGAAGCCATTTCGGATGCTGTAGCTGAGGAAAAATTGCCGGAACGCAGGTATGCCGAAAAAGCCCGCACGTTGTCACCGTTGATGGTGGGAAGGGTGTTTGTTTCGGAAATACAGGTGCACGCGGTGGAAAACCATTCACATTGACAATCCGGCACCTTGGGCAAGCAGCAACTGATGCTGCACCCGTTGGTAAAATATCCGGATCCGCACCTGCATTCCATACAGTTGTTTTTCTCCTGGCCAATGGCAGGCGTTGAAACACACAGGGCCATGGCAAGCCCACAGACCCACAAAACATGGGTCAACATTGTTTTTGTTTTCATAGCATATATTTAGAATGGTGATTGGGTCATCGACCCAGATATTGTTCCACAAAATCGGTGAGCATGGGGCCTCTTAAATTTTTGGCCACAATGTTCATGTTTTCATCAACGAGGTATATGGTGGGGATAGCCGTAAAATTGTACAGAGTATATACACCGCCTTTACTTCCGGCATTGGCATCGCGCACATTGAGCCAGCGTTCATAATTGTTTTTTTGCATCGCTTTTTGCCATAAATCATCTTTCGCATCAACGGAAACAGCGAATACCTCCAGGCCTTTGTCAGCCCATTTTTCGTGTAACGGCTTGATGGTGTTTTTACTTTCCATGATACACGGTCCGCACCACGATGCCCAGAAGTCTATGATGGTAAGGTGCTTTTTCACGTCTGACAATTTCAGCGACGCACCTCCTGGCGAAGGCAATACAATGTCTGGCGCCTTTGATCCGATCGATAAAATGCCCCTTTCTTTATCCAGGTCATTGCGAATCTGGTTCAGGTACGGGTTGTTGGGATCAAGTTTTTCTAACCTGGCAAGTTGTTCATCCCAATAAGCTGCATTGGGCAGGTAGTAGCCCATGTGCGCGTACCGCAAAATGGCAAGTGCGCCATATACATGGGATGATTGTGCGGCAAGTACCCTGATGCTATCATGAGCCGAAATCAACGCTTTAAAGATCTCTGGTTGCTTGGTCGTGTAAAACTCCATAGCGGCTGCGGTATCAACGGTCCGCATAATTTCCATGTATTCAGCTATTGTGGAGTTAAAAGTATGGTAAACCGGTTTCAGTGCTTCAACACCTTTTTGTATCAGGGCATTGTCCGGACTCGGGGACTGAAAACGAAACGAAAGGTGTAAACTGTCGGCTACTCCGGTTATCTGAATGTTTTCTGAAGGCTGCGTCACCACCAGGTTGAGGTAATTGGAATTGGTTCCCTCCGTAATAAAATAGGCATTGGATTTACCTATGGGCGGAATACTCAACCTGTAAATGCCTTTTTGATAATTTTTTGGACCCAACCGGAAGCTTCCGTCGGAGTGAACACTGGCAGAGTCAATGATCCAATTCGGCAAACCCTGTGTTACATCTTTGTACTTCGGAAAATAAAACAAATACACCATGTTCCGCCATTCCGGATGCGGCTTGATGTTTCCCTGAATGGTAACCTGTGCTTGGGCGGTGGTGATGCCGCAGGTAAGAACAAACAACGCGATGACTGGAATTCGAAGCATGGCAGAAAAGTTAGGAAGTGAAGATTAAGGTTTGCGAAAGGAAGCCGGCTGCAACCCGTAAGCCACAGCCGGCATAGGAATCAGGGTATGGTGTTTGGACGGCCGCCACGGGCAACAATCCATTGTTACTTTAAAAAAGTTGTTTTCATAGCTTTTGAATCAAAGTGAACAAATCCGTTGCCGGCCGGCTAACAGGTACAAAGGTTCGCCTTTGAAACAGCCACAGCAAGGACACTTTTGCATTTCCGGGACAGGGCAAATTCGGCCTTTTAGATCTGAATTTTTACCCCGGAGCTGGAGCTTCACAGTTTACATGGACAGGGCAAATTCGGCCTTTGGGGTTTGAAACAACGTAAACAACCCAGCCGATACAAATTTTATTTTTTTCACAAAAAACTGATATTCAATATTTTAATGCAAACACAAAAAATTTTTATAAAAAAATTATATCCTACAATTTGTTTTAAACAACAAAATGTTTAGTTTTGTAAGGTCAATTAAAACAATACAGCAAAACAGTACCTTATGCAACTCGAAATCTGGGAAAGCAAAAAAGGAACCAAGGTGGTCGCCGCCTCCAACCTCTTCGCTGCACTCCGCCTGCCGGTACGCCAATACGGCGCCGTGGTGCGCAAATGGCTTCGCGACGCCTACGAATTCAGCGACGGCGGTATTCGCAGGCCCCAGGCCTACCGCGATTTCGCCAAACGCCCTCGTCCGGGTGAGCCCATGGAAGACTTTTTCCTTACCCTCGAACTGGCCAAACTCATCGCCCTGCGCACCAACAGCAAGGACAAACTCAAATACGCACGCCTACTCGACGCCTACGAACACAACGGACAAATGAATCTGTTCCAAACGGCGGCGTAAGGCTTACCCATGGTATAATACGGGAAAGGCCCGGCACCGGCACAGTACAGCCCCCTGAAGGGAGCTGAACCGTGCCGGTGCCGGGCCTTTCCCGTATTATACCATGTTTTTAAAAGGTGCCGTTAAACCTTTTACTTTTACACCCATCTTATACACCATACTCAACCACAGGACGCCTGCGTGATCACAAAACCCCTTTCGGACGAACAACTGCTGGATCTTATGCGCCGCGACGCTACGTTCGAGCGCGGGTTTCGGCTGCTGATGCAGCGGTACCGCGAACGTTTGTACTGGCACATCCGTAGGTTGGTACTTACGCACGACGATACCGACGACGTTTTGCAAAACACGTTCATTAAAATTTACAAGGGCATTGCAGGTTTTGAAGGCAAATCGAAACTTTACACGTGGCTGTACCGCATCGCTACCAACGAAGCGCTCACCCACCTGCAAAGCCAGGGCCGCCGCCAAACCACCTCGCTCGACGCTACC
>JADLBE010000471.1 GCA_020847915.1 Saprospiraceae bacterium
GAAGTGAACGATGCCAAAGAAGTGATGCTTTTCAACAGCATCGGTCAGGCCGTGCACACGTACCATTTGGACCGCAGTGAAGTTGCTTTCAAAATGAACACGGCTGATCTTCAGCCAGGTATTTATTTCGTGACGGTTCGCGCAGGCGACCGCTTCTTTACAAGAAAGTTAGTGAAATGATCTTAATAAGGGAGGGTGCGGCAACGCACTCTCCCCATTTTCATTCCACGAAAACAATCTTTTGCGGCCTATCAAAGCAACAACATGCGCTTCCTATTCTCTATTCTGTTTTCCCTGGTGGCTTTTGCTGCGTTTTCCCAGCAAAAAGTATCCGGAAGGGTAACCCTGCAAACCGACGGCGAAGCTGCCATCGGTGTTTCTGTCAAAATTAAAGGTGTCTCCGGTGGTGGCGTAACCGATTTGGACGGCAACTACAGCCTAACTGTTCTGAATTCAAATGCCGTTTTGGTGTTTGAATACACCGGTTATGTTGCTCAGGAAATTGTCGTAGGCAACCAAAGCACGATCAACGTGGTTTTGTCCGAAAACATGTCGACACTTGAAGAAGTCGTCGTAACAGGTTACGGCGCCCAAAAACGTTCCAGCATCAGCGGCGCAGTATCGTCGGTGAGCTCGGAAGACATTGCCGAACGCCCCATCCTGCGTGTGGAACAAGCCCTGCAGGGCCGTACCGCCGGCGTACAGGTGGCGCAGGTGTCGGGTTCGCCCGGCAGCGCACTTTCCGTACGTGTGCGGGGTGTGGGAACCATCAACAACAGTGACCCGTTGTACATCGTGGATGGTGTACCGGTGGAAGGACTCGACTTCCTCAACCCCAACGACATCGAAACGGTAAACGTTTTGAAAGACGCTGCTTCGGCCGCCATTTACGGTTCGCGCGGCGCCAACGGTGTGGTGCTCATCACCACCAAAGGTGGCAAACGCAACCAGGCTGGCACCATCAGCTACGACGCTTATTACGGCATCCAGAGTCCGGCACGCCTGCTCGACCTGCTCGACGCCACCGAATACGCCACCTTGCAAAACGAAGCTTTTTTGGCTGCAGGCCAGGTACCACGTCCCGAATTTGTCGATCCGGCAGTTTTGGGCGAAGGCACCGACTGGCAGGAAGCCATTTTCCAAACGGCGCCCATCATGAGCCACCAGCTCACTTTTGCCGGAGGCGCTGAACGCTCGGCATACACGCTTTCGGGCAACTATTTTTCCCAGGACGGCATCGTTGGTGGCGAAAAAGCCAACTTCCAACGCGCTACGGTACGATTCAACGGCATGCACGACCTGAAATCGTGGTTGACCATAGGCAATAACCTGGGTTTTACATGGCTTAAACGCAACGGACTTACCGAAAACAGCCAATACAACTCGCCACTCATCCGTGCGCTCAACATGGATCCCACCACACCGGTGCGCAAGGCCGACGGTACGTTTGCGTACTCCCAATACGCCGACACCGACATCGCCAATCCTGTAAACGCCATCGAACAAACCTACGACACCTGGACAAGCAACCGCCTCGTAGGCAACGTATTCGGGGATGTGAAACTGGCCAAAGGACTCACGTTCCGTACCACGTACAGCATGGACGTAACTTTTGCCGTGTCGAACCGCTTTTTCCCACGATTCGACCTTAGCAACGTGCCGTCCATCAGCGATGCGCCGGCTGCCGAGAAAAACCTCGTCAACAGCGTGGGTGTAGCGAACAATACCTGGAAAAACTGGCAGTGGGAAAACGTGATGACCTACACGAAAAATTTCAACGAAAAACACGACCTCACACTCATCGCAGGCACCACGGCGCTCAGCAACCGTTTTGATACCAACGGCGGCGCCAACACCAATTTGCCATCCAACGACCCCGACGACGCCTACATCGGCAACACCATCGACCCCATTGAATCACAAAGCGCCTTTCAAAGTGCCAGCGAGTCGTCGCTTTTTTCCATGTTTGGCAAAGCCAACTACGAACTCAACAATACTTACCTGTTTTCCGCCACTTTCAGGGCCGACGGCTCGTCGAGGTTCGGCGCCAACAACCGTTTCGGTTTTTTTCCCTCGTTTTCCGCAGGCTGGATCGCCAGCCACGAAGATTTTTGGAACATCAACGCCATCAATTTTTTCAAAATACGCGCAAGCTGGGGCCAAAACGGCAACGACCGCATCGGCGATTACAGCTTTACCACCGTGGTGTACAACGGACAGAACTACACCTTCAGTCCCGACGAAATTATCACCAACGGCAGCGTGGCACTCAGTGCCGCCAATCCCGACCTGAAATGGGAAACCAGTACGCAGACCGACATCGGTCTCGACCTGGAAATGATGGAAGGACGTATTGGTTTTACGGCCGACTACTACATCAAAGAAACGTCGGACATGTTGTATGCTGCGCCCATTCCGCTCGTTGCGGGCACGGCGCCGCCCATCCAAAACGTGGCCACAGCAGAAAACCGCGGACTGGAACTTACACTCAACTACCGCAATTACGACCACGCATTGCACTACACCATCGGTGGAAACATTTCGTTTTTGAAAAGTGAGGTGACCGGCCTCGGACGGGGCGGCGAACCGGTGCTTTCAGGCTACGTGCAGTCCGCCACCGCTTATGCTGCCAAAACGGACGTGGGCCAACCGCTTGGTTCGTTTTTCGGTTACGTAACCGACGGTATTTTTCAAACACCCGAGGAAGTGGAAGCACATGCTTTCCAAAATACAGGCACAGCGCCCGGAGACATCCGTTTCAAAGACCTGAACGGCGACGATGTGATCGACTTGAACGACCAAACGTTCATCGGTAACCCGACACCGCGTATTTCCTATGGTTTCAACACCGATTTTGAGTTCAAGGGTTTTGAATTGAACATCTTTTTCCAGGGAACCGAAGGCAACGACATTTTCGACAACACGGTGCGTTACGACTTTTCGTACGTGAACCGTCCGTCGACGGCGCTGAAACGTTGGACCGGTCCCGGCACCTCCGATTCGGAACCCCGTGTGAACCTCAGCGACCCGAACCAAAACGTTCGTGTTTCCGACAGGTTTGTAAAAGACGGCTCCTACCTGCGGTTAAAAACACTTCAGTTCGCGTACAACCTGCCTTCGGGATGGTTGAAAAAGGCGCGTATGCAAAAAATGAAAATTTACGTCACCGGTCAAAATCTGCTCACCTTTACCAAATACAGCGGATTGGATCCGGAAATCGGCAACGTAGGCGGCAGTTTGGAAATCGGCATCGACCGGGGTTTTTACCCACAGGCGAGGACAGTGATGGGAGGGGTATCAGTTACCTTTTAGTCTAAACCCGGATTTAAGGGACTCGTCCCGCAGGGATCTGGATGGTGGATTTTAGGTCCCACGCTTCGCTGGGATGACAAAAGGGGATTGGGATGGATTGGATTGGATTTAGGGTGCGTAAGCTTGAGATCGCGATTTGTTGACCGTTTTTTTTTGAAAAAAAATTCATTTTAGAATGAAAAATATACTTCGTTTAACCGTTTTTGCCGGTCTTTTTCTCGGCTCGTGCAGCAAGGATTTTTTGGAAAAAGATCCTATTGTGGGTGTTACGGAAGAGAACTTTTACAAAACCGAAGCTGACGCCATTGCTGCCGTCAATGCAGCGTATGCGACGTTGCAGTTTCAACTTTCACCTGCCGGGCATTTCCGGTGGTTTTGGGGCGACATCATGTCCGACGACTCCGAAAAAGGCGGCTCGGGCGACAACGACACGAACACGTTGCTTCAGTTGGAAAACTTCAAGGGCACTTCCAACATCGACCTGCTTGAGTCGGAGTGGGGCGCCAATTACGAAGGTATTTACCGCGCGAATGTGGTGCTTGAAAAAGTTCCGCCCATCGTGATGGATGAAAAACTGAAAGCAAGGATACTTGCGGAAGCCAAGTTCATCCGCGCCTGGAATTTTTACAACCTGGTCATCATGTTTGGCGGTGTTCCACTTGCCGACCATGTTTTGGCGCCTTCGGAGTACAACCTGCCGCGCGCTTCGGCCGAAGAAGTTTGGAACCTTATTGAAAGGGACCTTACGGAAGCATCCGAGGACCTCTGGGTGCGCAGCGAATACCCGCTTGCCGACCTGGGCCGCATCACCAAAGGAGCCGCACAGTCATTGCTGGTGAAAACGTACCTGTGGCGCGAAAAATGGACCGAAGCCAAAACAACCGCCGAAGCCATCGTAAATTCGGGTGAGTACCAATTGGTGGCTGATTACGCCGATATTTTCCCGGTTTACGGTGAAAACAACGAGGAGTCCATTTTTGAAATACAATACATGAATGCTTCGGGCGGTAATTTTGGAAAAAACAACGCCAACGAAGGCAGCTTTACCAACGTTTATACACGCGCTCGCGGAGCGTTTGGAGGTTACGGTTTCAACATTCCGACGCAGGATTTTGTGGATGAATTTTTCAAGGAAGGATTTGAAGACCCACGCCTCAAATCGACCGTGTTCCGGTTGGGTGAACCCATGGGCGATCGTGGTATTTTTACCATCGACGCAACAGGTGGATTTCCTTACCAGTATTACCCCAAAAAGTATTTCAGCAACAAAAGCGAAGACGCGCCATTTGGCGACCCCATTCCCAACGGCGGCACCAACGACCGTGTGATCCGTTACGCCGATGTGTTGCTGATGCACGCCGAAGCGGCGTTTAAGGCCAACGATGAAAACGCCGCACGTACGTCATTGAACCTGGTTCGCGCAAGGGTGGGTATCCCGTCCATCAACTTTTCCGGACAAGCGCTGCTCGATGCCATCTACCGCGAACGCCGTTTGGAACTGGGCCTGGAAGCCCATCGTTTCTTCGATTTGGTGCGTACCGGAAGGGCGCCTGCCGTTTTGGGAAGCCTTGGTTTTACCGCCGGAACGCATGAACTGTTTCCCATCCCGCAATCACAAATTCAGGCCACCAACGGCGCTTTGACTCAGAACCCCAACTATTGAGGACTGATCCTGTTTTTTTTAAAAAATGGACTAAAAACATGAAAAAGATACTTTTTGCTGCGGTTTTGGCCGGTTTATGGTTCGGCTGCACGCCCGATCGCGACGACGACATCCAATTGCCGCCAGCTTCTGATGCACCACAATTCAGCATGG
Organism: Saprospiraceae bacterium; assembly: GCA_020847915.1. Taxonomy (GTDB): domain Bacteria; phylum Bacteroidota; class Bacteroidia; order Chitinophagales; family Saprospiraceae; genus M3007. Next base: position 5,129 of record JADLBE010000471.1, read on the forward strand.
CCTTTGTGGAGGACGACTCCAACCGTATTGTCGTGCGCGATTTGTCGGACGGCAATTTTCAAAGGGTTTGGGACTTTCCCGGTGGCATACCCAAATCATCGACAAAGGCTGTGGATACCGTGTTGTACATCGAAAAAGGCACGTTTGTCGTGACGCTGTTCACGTCCAAACTGGACGGCAGCGGCACACCTTCTTCGTCGCAATCCGTCACGATCCTGAAGGATGCACCGTTGAGTTGCAGCGGCGCCCTTTCTTTGCTTACGGGTTGTAGCTCTGCGGGCAAATGTTGGACGCTTTCGCGCGACGCCGGCGCCGTAAAAGTTGGTCCGACGTACGACGATTATTCCTGGTTCACGTCGCCTGTTGACGGCCTGCAAAACGAGCAGTACGACGACGGATTTTGTTTTACGTTTGACGGATTTGTTTTCCAAAACAGAAACAACGGCGCCTCCATTGATCCCTGGAACGGGTACGCGGTAACCCCTTATACCTGGGACCTGAGTACCTTTGAATACCGTTTGGGTACCGGGACCAACAACCGCGACCAAATCCTGATTCCCGACGAACAATTCATGGGCGTATGGGATGCTGACAACCTGCTTGATGTGGTTAAACTTACCGAGACCGAACTCATTGTCCGGGCCCGCCAACGTGCCCAAAATGGCGCGCCTGCCGCGGAAGGTTGGTTTGAACTACGTTTTGTTCCTCAATAGTTTAGCAACATGAAAAAAGGAATATTTACCAACATCATGCTGTTCGGACTTGCGTTGCTTTTGGGCGGCGTGGCATGCGCCCAAAAAACGACGGCGCCTGCGAAAGCCAAATGGCAACTGGTGTGGTCCGATGAGTTCAATTACACCGGTTTGCCGGATACGGCCAAATGGGGCTACGACGTGGGCGACGGTTGTCCGAACGTATGTGGCTGGGGCAACAACGAGCTCCAGTATTACAGCGTAAAACGACTTGAAAACTCCAGGGTTGAAAACGGAAATTTGATCATCGAAGCGCACCGTGAAAAAGCGGGCACGAAGGAATAGTCCTCCGCGCGACTGGTGAGCAAAGGCAAGGGCGACTGGACCTACGGGCGTATAACAGTGCGTGCCAAACTGCCCAATGGCCGCGGTGTGTGGCCGGCGATTTGGATGTTGCCCACCGAATGGGCTTACGGTGGCTGGCCGTCGAGCGGCGAAATCGACATCATGGAAAACGTGGGTTATTTGCCCGACAGCGTTTACGGGTCGGTGCATACCAAACGGTTCAACCACTCGATCGGTACCCAGGTAACGGCTGGTGTAAAATCAACTACCCTGAGCTCCGAATTCCACCATTACAGCATCGAATGGGATGCGGAAAAAATTGACTTTTTTTTCAACGATCAGAAATTCCAAACGTTTTACAACAAGCACGAAGGTCCGGATGCCTGGCCCTTCGACCGCAATTTTCACCTGCTTCTGAACGTCGCCGTCGGTGGAAACTGGGGTGGGAAAATGGGGGTGGATACCGCTGTTTGGCCTCAAAAGATGATTGTTGATTATGTGCGTGTTTACCAACAAAATACTTCAAAATGAAAAATGACACCATGCCGTTTTTGGCTCCCAAAAGCCTGATTTTCATCTTGTTGTTCTCAGCGACGTCTTTTTTCGCTTGTTATGAGGACGACGACGGAACACCACCGGAACTGGATCTGCCCGTCATCACGGTGTCGGATGTAACTTTGTCGGAGGACGACCAGGACAAGGTGCTTCAACTCGAACTCACCCTCACGGGCGACAACAACGCCAATGCCATCGTAACCTTTTCGGGGATCGACGGTACGGCCGAGTCCACGTTTGATTATGAAATTTTAACGACGGGAAAAATCCAGTTTTCCCCCGGTGAAACGAAAAAATTCATCGACATCAGAATCATCGGCGACGAGGTAAAAGAGCCGCGCGAAGCGTTCCAGGTAAAAATTTACAATCCGCTGAACGCCAAACTCGACCAGGATGTAGCGACCATCACCATCGAGGACGATGACGACAACACGGCCAGTCTGGAGATCCCGACGGCAGGATACAGCACGCCAACTTCTTACCCGGGATACAACCTGGTTTGGGCCGACGAGTTCGACGGCGATTCTTTAAATACCGACTGGTGGACGTATGAACTGGGCGACGGTTGTCCGGTAAACTGCGGCTGGGGCAACAACGAGCTGGAGTATTACCGCAAGGAAAATACGTCGATCGTGGACGGCAACCTGGTGATCACGGCCAAAAAACAAAATTACGGCGACCGCGAATACACCTCCTCACGCCTCATCACCAAAGGTAAAAAGCAATTCAAGTTTGGTCGTGTAGACGTACGTGCGGCCTTGCCTGAAGGCAAAGGTTTGTGGCCGGCCATCTGGATGCTGGGTTCCAACATCGATGCTGTGAGCTGGCCCGCCTGCGGCGAAATCGACATCATGGAGCTTACGGGCGACCTGCCCAACCGCGTATTGGCAACCGTGCATTACGGCGCCAACGTGAGTGAGCACCAGTACAAAACCGGATCAAAATACCTCACGGGCACCGACAACTTCCAGGATGAGTTCCACGTGTTCTCCATCGTTTGGGAAGCCGACCTGATCGAGTTTTATGTGGACGACGAATTGTACCACACCATTACGCCTGCGAGCCTGAACGGTGCGCCGTATCCGTTCAACAAGAACTTTTTCTTCATCATGAACGTGGCAGTGGGCGGCAATTTGCCCGGCAATCCGGATGCGTCGACGGCGTTTCCGCAGTTTATGATTGTGGATTACATTCGGGTGTTTCAATAAGCGTTTTGAATCACCTTAGATTAACAAAAGTCACCTCGAATGTTTTCGGGGTGACTTTTGTGTTTTAGGGCCCAATCGTCTTGTCATCCCAGCGAAGCGTGGGATCTGTTCCATTCCTTGGAGATCATTTTGATTGTATAACTTATTGATCATCAGTATTGTTTAACTGACACAGGGTATGCAGGATAAGGGAACAGATCCCACGCTTCGCTGGGATGACAAGTCGATTGGGTTTGGGGAGGGGTTGGGGCTGAAGCCCCTAAATCCATAGATTATCCGGCGATAATTATTGAATAATGGCTAACGCCCCTTTTTGCACAACCTTCAAACAAAAATGCAAGCGGCATGTAATCCCCCTTACCCCCCAATACTGGCATACACGCCCAAATTGAA
>JADLBE010000472.1 GCA_020847915.1 Saprospiraceae bacterium
GCGGGCCTGCGGCCCGCGCCCCTCCCCCCTCCATCGACAACCTTGTGTCATGTCGACCGGAGGGAGACACCTGATATCGACCGATGATGCAACTCTTACAGTTCGTTTTTCCTATGAAAAGCCCAAAAGGGTTAAGTGCCATCCCGACATGCCCCACAGTTATCGATATCGTAGAAAGCCCTAAAAACAAAAATCACCCCGAAAATACCCGGGATGATTCCTGTTTCTGACTGTCGACTGTCGACTGTCGACTTCAACTGACCACTGATCACTGACCACTGACTCCCATCAACTCCTTGCTCATTTTTACACGTTGGAAGGCGTCGATACCACAATCGAGGAAAGCTTTGTAGGCTTCTTCATCGGGTGTGTAGCCACGGGGTTGGTTGAGCAGCGTTTTACCGTCGTGGTGCATAAGCACATACCAGGGTTGGGAAGCCTGTCCGAAGTTGTTGATTTCAAACTTGGCCCATTTGTCGCCCTTGGTCCTGATTTTTTCGCCTGTATTGGGATCCAGCAGGTACTGAAATTTGCTGTCCGGGAACAAGCGTTCCTGGTCGTCGACGTACAGGGAGACCAGCACGTAATTTTCTTTGAGGTGTTCGTACACACCCGGACGGTGCCATACGTTTTCTTCCATTTTACGGCAGTTTACGCAGCCGTAGCCAGTAAAGTCTACAAACATGGGCTTGTTGAGGCGTTTGGCTTCTGCCAAACCCTCATCGAAGTCGTGGAAACAATCCAAACCGTGCGGGCAATCCATCGGCCTGAAGTAGTTGTAATGCACCGGAGGGGCGATGCCGCTGAGCAGCGAGAGCGACTGGTAATTGAAAAGGCCCCAACCCACATAAACCGTGAACGCCAGGGACAAAACCCCCACCCCTATCCTGCCAAAGTTTAGGCGGTCGGTATTTTTCAATTTGATGATGCCAAACTGGTACAAGCTGAGCAGCAAACCGATGACAAACCAGATGCCAAGGAAAAGTTCGAATTTCAAAATGCCCCAGTGACGCACCATGTCGGCCGTACTCAGGAATTTGAAAGCGAGTGCGAGTTCAACAAAACCCATGGTTACTTTGACGTTGTCCATCCAGCTGCCGGATTTGGGCAGGGAGTTGAGCCAACCCGGAAACAAGGCAAACAGTCCAAAAGGCAAAGCAAGGGCCATGCCGAAACCGGTCATGCCCACGAGTGGACGGGCAGGGATAACGCCAAACAAAGCCGAGCCGGCGTTGCTTTTGGCCGTTTCAACCAGCAGGGTGCCCACGATGGGGCCTGTGCAGGAAAATGAAACAAGGGCCAGCGTAAATGCCATAAAAAAAATGCCGAGCAGGCCACCTTTGTCGGCCATCTGGTCGCTGCTGTTTACCCACGATGAAGGCAGGGTAATTTCAAACAATCCAAAAAACGACAGGGCGAACACCACAAACACCACAAAAAAGAGCAGGTTGAAGTACATGTCCGTGCTCATTTCGTTGAGGATGGTAGGACCAAAAAGCATGGTCAGCAGGATGCCGATACCCACATAAATGATCACGATGCTGGCACTGTACCAAATGGCGTTGCGGATGCCTTTTTTGCGGTCTTTGGAACGTTTGGTAAAAAAGCTCACCGTCAGCGGAATCATCGGAAACACACAAGGAGTAAGCAAAGCCACCAGGCCTCCGAGAAAACCGGCTACAAAAACCCAGAACAAAGAGCCGCCGCGATCTTCTTCCACGATGCCGCAGTTGTTTACAAACTGGGCGCTGTTGATGTCGCGTTTGGTATCAAAAAAACCTTTAAAATTGGCGTCGTCGGGAGCGGTTGGACCTGCGGGTAGGGCGCCGATGCCTGTTTTAACGGTATCAACCTGGCCGTTGGTGACGGGTGGAGGGATGTTGCCTTGTCCACCGTCTTTTCCGGGTGTGGTAGCAGGTGCGGGTGCGGATGTTGCCGGGGGCTTGAGCGAAAACTCGGCGTCGGACGGTGGCAGACACATTTCGTCGTTGCACACCATATAATTGATGTAACCATTGATGGGTTTGGTAGCGTCAATAACTTTTACCCGCTGCGTAAAAATGGCTTTGTGTTTGAACTTGGTAAGGTTCATGCCAAACACCTTGTCAAACACTTTGATGATTTCTCCGCTTTCTTTGGCTTTACCAACCAATTGGAAATGGGGACCTTCTTCAAAATTGACAGTTGTAGCTACCGGACCATCTTCGCTTTCCAAAAATTGCGAATACGTGTAATAACCATCCTCGATGGTACCAGTCATTACAATGTCAAACTCCCCTTTGCCGGCGTCTTTCATGTTGAACGACCACTTGACCGGTTTCTGCTGGGCCGAAACCCCAAAAGCGCACAGCATCAATACAGCTGCGTAGAAAAATTTAAATTTCATGTGTTAGCGGGTGTGTTGGATAGGGAAACGCAAAGATGATTGGTAACGTGCCACAAAATAAAGGCGTTTTTGTGGTTTTTGTTGGATTTTACAGCGTTTTAAAACAACATTAACCTATCGTTTTGTCCGCACGACGCCTTTAGCTGTCTTTTGACAACGTACCAACTCGGTAACTGCCCAACACTTTTTTCATTTTTTTTAAACCACTTGTTTGTTTTGTGCAAAATCGAACTTACCTTTGCGCTCCGAATTTTTGACTAAGATATTAATTTTCAATAGCAATGAAACGCACGTACCAACCGTCCCGCCGCGCCCGTAAGAACAAACATGGTTTTCGTGAACGCATGGAATCCAAAAATGGTCGCAAACTGCTGTCGCGCCGCCGCAAACAAGGCCGCTGGAAACTCAGTGTTTCCGACGAAAAACGCCTGAAATAAGCCTTTTTGCCCGGGGATAACCCGTACGCTACTTTTTTCCGGTATTTCTTCTGGACATGTGAGTCATTCCGATTTTGTCGGGATGACTCATGTTTTTTTGCACTTCGCCATGCCCACGTTCATCCGCAACGAACGCCTGAAAAGCGCCAAAGCCATCGGGCAACTGTTCAAGGGAGGCAACTCGTACGTTGCTTACCCGCTTCGTGTGGTGTGGATGCCCCAGGCAGAGCCGCTGCCTGGGGCATCGGTCGTGCAGGTCATGTTTGCTGCGCCCAAACGTTCGTTCAAAACAGCCGTGTTGCGCAACCTGCTTAAAAGGCGCATGCGTGAAGCGTACCGCCTGCACAAAGCGGAACTTTACGCAAAAATCCCTGCCGACCACCCTCCCCTCGCCCTTATGCTGATGTACATCGCTAAGGAAGAACTTCCTTATGCGGACATTGAGTCCGGCATGCGGAAAATGGTGCGCAAGTTTGAGCTACCCGGCGAATAACGTATACGCCACCGCATCTTCCCATCGGTTTTCCGTAAGGTGCCACCACCGGTCTTTAAAATAAGCTTCCCGTTTAAAACCGCTGCGTTCAAGCACCGCCATCGATGCCAGGTTTTCCGGCGTAAGGTTGGCGGTGATGCTGTGCAGGTTCATGACCTCAAAACCGTATTGTACCACGGCGCCAATCGCTTCGTGCATCAATCCCTTGCCCCAATGGTCGGGGTGCAAGCCGTAGCCAATTTCAGCCCGACGGTTTTGTGGTTCGAGGTTCCAAAAACAAACCGTTCCGATGAGGGTGTTGTCGCCGTGCAGCGTGAGCGCCCAGGTTATGGCATCGCCGTTTTTTTCCATCCCCTGAATTCTGGATATAAAGTCGACAGCCTCGTCGATGGATTTTGCCGGCTCCCGGCCAATGTATTTGGACATGCGCAGGTCGGAACGCTGGAAAAAAACTTCGGGAGCGTCGTTTGCCACCACCTGGCGCAGGACAAGGCGTGGCGTGGTGATTTCAGGAAACGGTTCAAAATTGTAGGTCATGTGGTATGCTGTTTAACTTCATTGTTTTCAGAAGCAGGGAGGCGGCAATTTTCCGGAAAAAATCAAGGTATGGTAAAACAAATTCTATGGGCCGTTTTGTTCCTGAACACGTTTTTATTGCAAGCCCAAACGTTTGAAAAGGCGGTTTTCACACACAAAGTAACCAGAGAGACCCGCACTTTAAAAGTAGGAGACCGGCTGAAAGTGACGTACAAGGAAAAAGATGACTGGACAGCCGTCAAAGGCAGGTTACAGGGTGTGGATAACGAAAAACTTTTTCTTCAAGGCAAACCGGGTATTCCCCTGTACAGCATCGACACCATCCGTTACCGGGATCCGGGGTTGCGTCGGGTCATCGGCATCATGCTTGCTGTAAGCCTGGTGCTCCTTTGTATTGGCAGTGTATTGGTTCTGGCCTCCATCGCTTCGGTGCCGGCTTACAATGCCTTGCCGTATTTTCTGGTATCCGGATATGCCCTGGCCATTGCAACCTGGATTGTTTTGGCCGTCAATACCCACCGGATACGCAATACCGGAGCCGAATGGGATGTGGTGATTGTTGAAACACTCAAACAGCAAGTCCCCTGACCGGATTTTAATCTTTGGCGGAATTGGTTCTTTCCTGCATTTTTCATCATGTTGCTTATCTTGCTACTGACAAAACCCAAAGCAACCATGATGAAGCATGTTATTTACACGATTTTGTTTCTGGCCTCGGTCTCCCTTCAAGCTCAAAATTTTGAATCCGTAGTTTTCACCAACAAAGAAACGCAGGAAACCCGAACCATTAAGGTTGGTTCCACCGTTAAAGTGTGGTTTTCGGAAAATGGAAAAAATTGGAAAGCCAAAGGAGCATTGA
>JADLBE010000473.1 GCA_020847915.1 Saprospiraceae bacterium
CCGCCATATTCGGCGTGTTTTTCGTGCTTTTAGGCTTACGTTTGCGCAATGTGGGCAACAAAATCAGGGAGAAACTGGGGAATGGTTAGGTGTTTCACCAGCCACGCCAGCGCATTTTCAACACGCCAAGCATGGCTTCCCGGATGATTTTGGTCGACATTTTCGACTGTCCTTTTTCCCTGTCCTTAAACGTGATGGGCACCTCCTGCACGCTGAATCCTTTGCGGTAAGCGGCGTATTTCATTTCAATCTGGAAAGCGTACCCGATAAACCGGATGTTTTCGAGGTCGAGTGCTTCCAAAACACGGCGTTTGTAACAAATAAAACCGGCGGTGGGATCGGCAACAGGCATCCAAAGGATCATGGCGGTATACAGAGATGCACCCCGCGACAAAAAGATGCGGTCGGCCGGCCAGTTCACAAGTTTGCCACCTTTGCAATACCGCGAGCCCACAGCCACATCGGCGCCTTCGTCGCGGCATTTGGCCAGCAAGCGTGGAAGGTCGTTGGGATCGTGCGAAAAATCGGCGTCCATTTCAAAAAAGTACTGGTAATCGCGTTCGAGGCCCCATCGGAACCCGGCGATGTATGCGGTACCAAGGCCGAGTTTGCCTGTGCGTTGCAAAAGGTGCAAACGGCCGGGAAAGTCGTCCTGTTGCAATTGGCGCACAATGGTGGCCGTACCGTCGGGCGAATCATCGTCGACAATTAGGACTTCAAAGGGTTCGCTCAGGGCGAAAACGGCACGAACGATGTTTTCAACGTTTTCGCGCTCGTTGTAGGTGGGTATGATGACGAGGGCAGACATGTTTGCTCTAAACGATGAAGGATATGGCAAACGCGGCCATGGACACGATGAGCCCGTACATAAAAATGTTGTAACAGATCATCAGGTATTTGTATTTCTGAGCAAGTACGATGCCTAAAAAGTATAGGTCGCGGCTCATGGAACTGTACAGAAATTCGGAATCACGCAGCATTTCGTTAACACCCCACTGAAAATCTTCGAGCGGCATGTTGTAAAAATTGCCGAAAAAAAGCAGGTTTGCTTTACGTTGTTTGATGGCTTCCCGGGTCACTTTGCCTTCCGTAACCTTGGGTCTGGTGGCAAGGGTTGCATACACCATGGAACCCAAACAGGTAAGGGAAAGCAGCATGGTGGGAATAAGCAATTTCAGGGAAGGATCGGCCTGCAATTTGGGCAGCAGGCTGCTGACGAGGATGGACAAAACGATGGCGTTCACCGACAACATAAGGTTGGCCTTGTTGTCGGCCATGGCACTCAGGTTGGTGTGGGTGCGGTAGGTAGTGCGGTACATGGTTTCCACACCACGTCCCATCCGTTCCATTTTGAGCTCATTTTCAGTATCGCGCATGGCCTTGTCGAGCACACCGCTTTTCTCTTTTTCATCCATAAGCGCCAGCTCCTGAACGGTGGGCGCTTTTTTAGGATTGAGTCTTCTTTTTTGTTTGAGCAGTTGCTGGATGTGTTTGGCTTTGCGTTTGTTGAACAGCTCCTGGGCAACGGCGGTATGGTATTCGTGACCGAGCATGAAATTCAGCTCAAAATCAACCCATTCTTCATCGTTCAAAACAAGATTGCGGGTAAGGATCAGCTCCTGCCTGAATTTGCTGTTGCGGTTCCAGTAACTTTCCATCCCCAGATGGCTAAGATCGGCGTCACAGATGATTTGTTCGATCAGGCTGATGGGTTTTTGCGGCACTTTGGTGGTGCGTATGCATGATTTTACGGTATCCAACTCTGCTTCAGACAAACGGCCGCGAAGAAAACGGTCGGCATTGTTGCAACTTCTTTCTTCGTGGTCTTCCGGTCCCTGAGCATACCCGGTATCATGAAACCACGTAGCAAATTCAAGGATATGCAAATCGTGTTGATCGAGTTCGTAACCCTGGGCAATGGTTCGCATGGCAGCAACGGTTTGAACCGTATGCTCCAGATCATGAAAAACATACTTTTGAGGCATGTTTTCGGCGAAATAGGCCTTTACATGCGCTTCTGCTTCCTGCAATAATGTTTGGTGATCGGTCATGCGTTGTTTTTGTGTTGGCGCCTGTGGTTGGCAAAGGTAAATGCTGGTTTGAGATTTTGAGCAGTAAGTATGTGTTGCGATCAATTTTACTGGTTTGCAGGTTTTATGCTTCCTACCAATAACGGCAAATCCGGCCAGGAAATGCCGGCACGTTGAACATCCCGAAAATCCTTTTGCAAAACATCCCAGGAATCCGTCTCGGTGTAATTGTCTTTCTGGTCCAGGTACAATTTATACGTCCGGACAGCTTCTTCCCGATCATTACCCTTGTTTCTAAGCCACAAAGCATGGGCCAGATTGGTCAGAATAAGATCTTTGTACCTGTAATCGAAATAATGTTCTTCAATCCATGCTATGGATTTTCGGGCAATCTCTATACTTTCCGACAATGCCTGCGGATTGTCCTTACTGTTCAACACCAGATAAAACGAGAGGTTCAGGTTGGTATTCAGCCATTGGTTGGGCCAGTCCAATGCTATGGTATCTTTTTCCAAGTTGATCAGGGCGTATTTCAGTGATTTGCGGGAAAGATTCAATGCCTGTTTCCATTGCTCCTTTTTCGAAGCCGGATTAATTTGTTCGTAGTAACGATGGTACTGAACGGCCGATGTATCAAATCTGGTATCTGAAATCAATTGGGCGTTGATTTTTTGCTGCATAGCGCGAATTGTTGTGCTTTTGCCTGGTAGTTGATCGGCCAGCATGTCGAGTTCGGACAAGGCAATTCCCGCAAATTGATTGTCAAAAAGTGCCGTTTCAAAATAATTCGCAGCTTCGGTGATTTCACCAGCCAGCAGCCGTGCCTGTCCGTGGAAAATGGGATTGATACCACTCACCAATTCGGTTTCTGCCTTTTGAAACATCCGGGTTGCCGCTTCCGGCTTGTCCTGATACAATCGGATACGCCCCAGGAGTATGTGCAATTCTCCCAATAGAGCATTTTCATACCGCAAAACCTGCTCCGGGTCACCGATGGTTGTTGCAAGCAGAATTTCGGCATATTGCAGACCCTTTTCTGTTTCAGCAGCAGCTTTCAGCAGATTGTTTTGCTCGAAATACGTTGTTCCGATTGCCCATTGAAAAAGTGCCAGTTTCGCCAGTCGCGCTGTATCGGTATCGCTGCCATTGCTTAACAATTCGCGGGCGTTTTGGTAATACTGCAGGCTCAGGGTGTTGTTTCTTTCAAACACGCCGTATTGGTACCAGGCCGATGCCAGACTCATCATAACCTGCTGAACATCGTTTTGGTACGCCTGTGGGTGGGTGCGGGCCAGGTTTTGTGCCTGGCGCAGGGTAGCTTCCAGACTGGCAATTTTGTTTTCCTTGTTTTTGATGGTTTGGGCTTTGCGCAACCCTGTATACACCTCCCACCGCATTTTGGTTGGTGCATCAAATGCAGGTTGTAACTCAGTTCCGATGTTTTCGCAAAATGTGGAAACCAATTCTGTGCCGACCATCAAGGCACACAGGCATTCCTGTTGAGCGCCGTCTAAAAGTCCGTATTCGTTGAATTGTGTTGCGTTTTCGTTCAATTGGTAAAAAGTCGGAAGGTAAAAATCCGTGGGCCCATAGTTTCCCTGACTGCGCATGAACCAATCTACGTATCTTCTGGAGGCTGTCTGACAATCGCCGCGAAGCAAGGCTGCGTGGGCTTCAAGCCGGGTTGCTTCTATGATTTCGCCAAATTTGCTGCGAAGTTCCTTTCCAACCGTTTCGGCTTCGGTGCTTTTGTTGCGCAACAAAAGCTTCCATCCCAACACTTTGTACATTTCCACCATGTTGGGTCGTAAAGCCACGCGGGAATCTGCGTTGAGTGCTTCGTACAAAACGGTTGCGCGTTTGGTGTACAATTGTACACGTTCAATGTTGTTGCTGTTTTCAGCCTCGAAAGCGTAATAATTAAAAAACGAGCGGATTAACGGGAGGTCGCGCGATTGAGACAAACGCTCAAAGTTGCCGGCATACTGCAAAGCGGCCTCGAGGTCGTAATCCCTGATTTGGTCGGTGGAAAAACTTACCAGCCTCCGTGTAGGCGTGATGAGGTCGCGGCGCATGGCCTCCGGATCGAGGTTGCGAAACTGGTAGGTACCCGTTTCGTAATAATTGCCTGAGGCGTCACTCCGTTTTTCGTTGTCTGAAAAATGCTGAAGCATGTTTTTTTCCCGTGGCGAGAAATAAATTCCTTTTACCGTTCGGTTGTAGGCATCGGGAGGCGCAACACGGTTGAGGAAACGCGCCTGACTGGCGTCCCAAAAAACCACTTCCCCATTGATGTACCCGGGTGCTACGGTAGCAGTGCCCGGTACAAATGCCATAGCCGATATTTCGTAATTTTTATACGTTCTGATCTTGCTCCACTCCTCCTCAGGTTTGTCCATATTGTAAATGCGCACATCGACTCCGTCGCTGAATGCAAGCCATCCATCCAGGTCGGATACAGCCACATATTGTATGTTGTATTGGGGTAGCCGGAGTATCGCCGGCCGTTCACGACGGTCGGTATGCCACAATTTCACAGCATATTCACCACCCATGATCCACTGACTCTCAGGGCGCATGTGCACCACCATCAACCGGTGGCTGCCCGAAACAAAGGCCAGGTGTGTAACCATACCTTCGAACACCTGCCGTTGCTTTAACTTGCCATCCAGAAGGGAAACAACAAACACCGTGTCGTTTAGAGAAAAAGCCATCTCGGTTTCATCGGAACTGAAAGCGGAAGTAATGAAGTCCGAGGAACGGCCGGGAAACGACAAGGAAGTCCCTTTGCCATTGATGCGTTGCAAGCGTAAAACATCTTCGCCATGCTGCCACACGATCCATTGATCATTCAAATCAACAAAACTGCTGCCTGCTTCACATGCTTGTGTAAGCATCGGCACCTCGTTGTTGCCTGTTTCAAACAACATCAGGGAGTCACGCACAAGAAGCGCATACTTTGAACCCGAAGGTGAAAACGCTACGCCGCCGGCGTTGGAAACAAGAAAGGGTACGGATGTGGCCCCTGTTTTAAACAGTTCCCAAAGTTTTATGGTGCCGGTTGACGTTGGCGCGGCAAACCATTGCAGGGACTGTGAAAAATCCCCGCTTCCCACGGCAAATTCATCGTACAATTGGTTCAGGGCGCAAAGTCGGAAAACACCGTCTGTTTTGTTCTGAACGTACATAAACGACGACCAGCCCGATGTGTTCATGGTGGTTGCCACGTGCATACCCATCGGATTGTCCGAAAGCAACTTGGTTTGGGTTTGGTTTATGGGTGGGGGCACCGAGTCGGCGCCTTCAGGCAGGTAATAAAAATAGGTGGCAGAATCGAAGGCTACGATCAGGGAATTTAACTGGGGCTGGAGGTGCATGCTTTGTATCCCGTATTGCCGAATAGGCCTCTCAAAAGGCATAACTTCCAGTGTGGTACTTTCTTCCAACGACCAAATGACAACAGCGTCGGAAAAGGCCATCCAAAGCTGCCCGGAAAACACCGCAAAATTTTGCAGGTTCATGCTGTCGGGCACATACACTACGGTCTCTTCCACATTTTTGTTTCTGTCGGCTTTTTGATTTTGCTGCTGTTGTTGCTGCTGGAATTTGATGTTTGAATAGGCGTCTTTCGACAAATCCACCATTCGAATTTCCCCGGCCACGTTGTCGTAGTAATAAAAGCGGTTGGTTTCCTGCTCGTGGTAGTACAGTGCTGCTTTGGGCGCGGCAATGGCCCTGCTTTCAGAAATACTGCGCCACAAAACGAAACCACTTTCGGTGCGAAACAGCAGGGTTTCCTGGTCGTTCAGGATATCCATGGTTAGGAAAGAGGCGTCGAGGGGAATGGGTGCTTCGGGTACAAACGCGTCGGTTTTCCAGGCAAACAGCAATTTTTTTTCCGGCATAAAAGCATACAAAACCTGGGTGTCGCGTCGGGTGGCAAATCGCAGACTCACATTGCTGCCCATGTTGTTCGCCAATTCAAAACAGAACGGCACCTGCAAACCCGCATATTCTGCTTTGTACGTCGACTGAAGGTAGGGTTCGTAGTTCCAGGCATCCAGGATGGCCTGGCGGCATTCGGGATTGCCGCCGCTTTCCGGGGGCGCCACATAGGAATTGGCAAAATCGGCCAGGCGGAAAGCTGTAGTCCGGTCGTAATTGCGCAGGAGCAATTGTGCATCGTTGGCGAGCTTGTCGGCTTCCGACTGTCGGGCCTGCATGCGTGCTTCGAGTTCTTTTTGCCGCAAGGCATTTTCGGCGGTTGTACGGCATTTTTCGATGCGTACGTTCATTTCCTGCCGGCGCGTCTGGTCTGCATCGGAACAGTTTTTGGCAGCCCTGTACAGCAGGGAGGCGTCTTCCCAATACCTCAAACTGAATGCCCTATCCGCTTCTTTACGGGTTATTTCAAAACACCGGTCACCCTTAAAGTTGAGAAACTCAAGGGTGGGCTCATACCTGCGCCGGGAATCGGCGCCGGGTTGGGCGCTCAGGAACAAGGGCAGCAGGCAAAAAAGGGCTAGACAAAGGCGCATGTTGTAGCAACGTTTGAATGCGGCCGGTCCGCAGTTTTAGAGCATGTTTGGATTTCGGGTTTTGGGCTACGAACTGCAAATTTTGTTTTAAAGTTCGTTAAAATTTTCGCCGTAGGTACCCGGCTACGGCTGCAAATTTTGCCTTCTTTAAAATAAAATTAGCTTGCTCTCGCCTCAAAACCGAAATCCAAACATGCTCTTATAAAAAATCAACATCCACGGCATACGGGTACGTCATGAGGTATTCCAGAGCTTTTTCCACCGGGAAACGCTCAAACACCACCGCGTACAACATGTCGGTGATGGGTACGTGCAACTTGTATTCGCGGGCAAGCTGGTGGGCAATGCGCAGGGTACGCACGCCTTCAGCAAGCTCGGGCATTTTATCACGGATCTGTTCCGCGGTTTCGCCTTTGGCCAAACGGGTACCGAACGTGTAGTTTCTGCTGTTGGTGCTGGTGGAGGTAGCCACCAGGTCGCCGATGCCGGCTACACCTATAAAAGCCTGGCTTGAAGCGCCCAACGACTTGCCAAAATACACCATTTCCGCCAATCCACGCGCGATGAGCAGTCCCTGGATGTTTCTACCCATACCCAAACCTCCGATGATGCCCGAGCCGAGGGCTACGATGTTTTTCAGGGCGCCTGCCAGTTCAGCGCCCAATATGTCGTACGAGCCGAACACATGGAACTGCTGGCTGTTGAGCGCCGTTTGTCCGGCCTGTATCACCTCCCGGAAGCGGCTTCCCACCAGCGTGGCTGCAGGTTGTCCGGCAATGATCTCTGCGGCGAGGTTGGGGCCCGAAAGGCATCCTACACGTACCACGCTGGTTTCTTCCAAAACCACCTCACTCATGGTGCGTACATGCTCGCGTGTGAGCACAAGTTTGGGATTGCTCAAATCTTCTTCCTCCACGCCGTGCAGGTCGAATCCTTTGGTGCCGTGGATGATCATGTGGTGCGGACGCAGGTAGGGCGCCATGGCCTGAATCATGCGGCGAAAACTGGTGGACGGGACCACCGGAAGAATCAGCGAACAACGCGACGCGAGGTCTTCAAGATCCGAGGTGGCGCGCACCCTGGGCGACAACTGCACACCCATGTGTTTGTGTCCTGCGTTGATCGCCTCCACCGTTTCCGGTTTGCGGCTGAACAGGATGACATCGGTGTTGTAGGCAAGCAGGTTGGCTACTGCCGTACCAAAACTGCCGGAACCGACCACGCCGACCGGTTGGGTATTTGTAGACATGTTTGTTTATTTTAAGGTGCCGTCGGGACCGATGGTGCGGGTCCACAAAGGTTGGCCATTGCTGTCGTAAAGATCTATTTTCATTTCACGGCTTTTGCGTGGTCCGCTGAAATGAAGCATCGCAAAGTTGCGCTGCCCTGCAAGTGTTCCCGGCACGCGGTGTTCGTTGTCCGTTTCCGCTGCGGCGGCATAGGGGCCGGCCGACAAAGGTGAAACCGTGAGGTCGTACACCCAGTTGCCCCGGGCGTTTTTCATGGCGCTAAGCTCGCTGAAATGGCGGTCGCCGGTGAGGAAAACAACCCCTTTGATGTCTTCCCGTTCGATGTGCGCCAGAATGCTGTCGCGTTCGGCCGGGTAAAGGTTGATGTAGGTTTCGGATGCCTTGTTGGTGGTAAGCACCTGTCCTCCACATGCAATGACCTTAAACGGCGCATAGCTGGCAGCCAATGCTTCTTTCAGCCATTCGAGCTGCTCTTTGCCGATCATGGTGCGTTCCGGGCAGGATTCGCAGCGGTTGGCGGTGCGGAAATAGCGGTCGTCGAGCAGAAAAAACTCCACGTCGGCATATTGGAAAAACGTAGTGATGCCTTTTTGGTCTCCGAGTCCGTAGGTTGGGTTGCCCCAAAAGTTTTTGAATACGTCCCGCGACATGTCTTTGTGCACAAACGTGCCGTCGGAATCGTTGGGGCCATAATCGTGGTCGTCCCAAATGGCGTAATGGCTGGTGGAGGCCAGCAGCGGTTGCAGTTCGGGTTGGGAGCGGGCGTGGGTGTAACGGTAAAGCATGCCGGTTTTGGTAAACCAGTCTACCTCGCGCAGGTACACGTTGTCGCCCAGCCACAGCATGACGTCGGGCTTTTTGGCGTGTATGGAGGAAAAGATCTGGCTGTCGGCGCCGTAGGGTTTGCCCGGACGGTCGTAGGGTTCGTCGTTGGTGTAGGCGCAACTGCCGGTAGCCATGGTGAAAGCCGGTGGGTCGGTGCGCCATTGCCACAACGTTTGGGTTTTGAATTCCGTCGGGTAAGGAAGCGTCACCCGTTGGTTGTCGATCAACACGCGGTATTGGTAAGCGCGGCCGGGCAAAACCTGGTCGGCGATGCCTTTGGCGGTATAACCCGAACCTTTTTCGGTGCGAACGTAATCGGTCCTGAAAATGTTTTTGGGCAACGTGGTTTCCCAGTATTCAAAAGCCACGGTGGCTTCCTGTTTGGTTTGCACCCACAGCAATACTTCCATCATGTCGGTGTAACCCACCATGGGGCCCGACTGCAAATTTTTGTGTTGTGCCTGTGCGGCTGCCGGAAAAAGCAGCGCAAGACCCACCATTGCGGCAAAACATAAGTCCTGAAGACGCATCATCCAAAGTTATTTTTTCCCTGCTAAGGTACATCTAATCGGCACTTACCCAACCTGAATACGGTGTTTGAAATCTGCTTTTTGCATTTTACGGACCAACGCATGTGGTTATTTAAATATTTTTAAAAAATTTATTTTCAGTTGTTTAATAAAAAACACAAAAAAAACATCCTCGTTTTTAGTAAAAACTGAACCTCCAGGAATTGAGCCAGTGCATTCGGCCTAAACAAGCAATAGCCGCGTAAAAAGTTTCATTTTAACTTAATCTTAAAATAATATTTGCACAAACACTTGCTTCTTCCATAAATAATGCTTTATTTTGGGAAACCTAAAAAAGGAGGTTGTCATGAATACACGCCAACTCACACTCGTTCTCCTCCTGGCCACGCCGCTATTTTCAACAGCTCAGTCGGCAGAGAAAACCTTTTCCAAGTCTTTCAACACGGAAAGCAAGTCGCAGGTCTCTTTTGAACTGCCCGGTGCCGTTGATTTGAAAATTTGGAAAAACGCCTACATCCGCATTGAAATCACGGTAGGGCTTGCATCGGGCAATACGTCCCTTCTTACCGAACTTGCCAACGTAGGCCGCTACAACCTGGTCTCCAATGCGGAAGACGACATGCTGGTGATCAGTGCACCAAACCTGCAAAAACAGGTACGTATCAAAGGTGAAGTCTTAAAGGAAACCTTGTCGTACGTTGTTTATGTGCCCGAAAACATGAAAGTAAAACTCACGGAAACCGAGGCCCTTACAGCCGCAGTGAAGGTCAATAACAATTGATCCAACACTGTTAATGATCAGACCGCTTCAACTTCCTTAAACCAACGCCACAAAATCAATACGTAAAGCGTCATCCCGGGTACCGGGGTGACGCTTTTTTTCAGCAAAAAGGGGTTGAATGACGAGATACGAAATTTGAAATTTGATTTTAGAATTCAGGAGCCCTCACTCCGCCAATCTGTTTGAATCAGGATTCAAACAAAATAGCGGAGTGAGGGCTCCTGAATTCTAAAATCAAATTTCAAATTTCGTATCTCGTCATTCAACCCTTAACAGCTAGTCCCGGTAGTCTTCGTCCTCGTGCTTTTTGGCAGTTGGCACTTCGGCTACATGGTGACTTTCCCCGGGCGTAGGATCGGCGAACGGACGTTTGCCGATGATGCGTTCCAGGTCGGTACGGTGCAGGACTTCTTTTTCGAGAAGGCCCTGGGCGAGTGCGTCGAGTTCTTTGCGTTTGTCGCGCAGCAAGTCTTTGGCACGGGTGTATTGTTCATCGATCATAAATTTCACTTCCTGATCGATCACAAAGGCCGTTTGTTCGGAGAATGGGCGTGAATAACTGTCGTTGAGCATGGAGTAGTAAGACACGTTGCCCACTTTTTCATTCATGCCGTAGTTAACGATCATCTCGTACGACAGGCGTGTGATGTGGTCGAGGTCGGACTGAGCACCGGTGCTGATTTTATCGAACACCACCGATTCGGCGGCGCGGCCGCCGAGGGTCATGCAGATGTCGTCGAGCAGTTTTTCCTTACGTGTGATGTATTGCTCTTTCGGCAGGTACTGTGCGTAGCCGAGGGCTGCGAGGCCGCGGGGTACGATGGTAACCTTCACGAGTGGGTGTGCGTGTTCGAGGAACCAGCCGCAAATGGCGTGACCTGCCTCGTGGTACGCAATGATCTGTTTTTCCTCGGGGGAAATGATCTTGTTCTTTTTTTCCAGGCCACCGATCACTTTGTCGAGGGCGTAGTTGAAGTCGACCATATCCACCGCCTTTTTGTTGAGACGGGCGGCGATGAGGGCTGCTTCATTGCACACGTTGGCAATGTCGGCGCCCACAAAACCGGGGGTCATTTCAGAAAGTGCTTCGGCCGAAACGTCGGGTGCGAGTTTGATAAGCTTGAGGTGCACCTCAAAAATCTGTACACGGCCTTTCAGGTCGGGGCGTCCGATACCGATCTGGCGGTCGAAACGGCCCGGGCGCATGAGTGCCTGGTCGAGGATGTCCGGACGGTTGGTGGCTGCGATCAGGATAACACCTTTGTCGGTCGGGAATCCGTCCATTTCCACCAGCAGCTGGTTGAGTGTGTTTTCACGCTCGTCGTTGCCGCCCTGGTAGGCGCCCCTGCCGCGTGCACGGCCGATGGCGTCCACCTCATCGATGAAGATGATGCAAGGCGCTTTTTCGCGGGCCGATTTGAACAGGTCGCGAACACGTGATGCACCGACGCCAACAAACATTTCCACAAAATCGGAGCCGGAAATGGAGAAGAAGGGCACGCCTGCTTCGCCGGCCACGGCTTTGGCGAGCAGGGTTTTACCTGTTCCCGGAGGACCTACGAGCAACACGCCTTTCGGGATTTTACCGCCGAGTGTGGTGTATTTTTTAGGATTTTTCAAAAAATCCACAATTTCCATCACCTCTTCCTTGGCTTCGTCGAGACCGGCAACGTCGGCGAACGTGATGTTCACCTTCTGGTTGTTGTCGAACAAGGTGGCTTTGGATTTGCCTATGTTGAATATTTGTCCGCCAGGGCCACCTGGACCACCGCTCATCCTGCGGAGGATAAACAACCACAGGCCTACAAAAATGAGCAGGGGAAGGAGGTAAGTGAGCAGGGTAGCCGTCCAGTTGGTGCGGTTTTCGTATTCCGCAACGATTTTTGGCTTTTTCTCTTTCACCAACCCTTCGTTGAGTTCTTTGAGACGTGTTTCGAGCACTTCAGGTTTGCCGATGTTGAACACGTAGTGTGGCTGTTCGGCATTGAAGGCTTTGGGATCGGGCTTGATGTCCTTGTGATCGCCAAAACCAAGCGAGTCGGTTTTGATGTAAACGTAGGCTTCTTCGTTGTTGATCACGAGCAGGCGTTCGACGTGGCCCTGGCGAGCCCATTCGTCGAATTTGACCCAGGTGGTTTCGCGTTGTTCGCCGAACACCTTGGCCAGTTGCAGGCCTACGAGGGCCAGGAAGATCAGAATGTAGATCCAGGTAAAGCTAAACTTGGGGAGATTGCTGTTTTCTCCGCCTTCGTCGTCGCGCTGGGGCTTGTTTTCGTCCATGTTATCGTCTCGCCTTTTGCGGCTTTTATTATCTTTTTCCATGCTTGGATGGGTCGTACTTAAAAAGGAGGAAAGAAGGGGGCGTTTTAAACGTCGGCATATTCGGTCGCCTTCGCATCGCTCCAGAGCTGTTCAATTTCGTAAAACGCCCTTGTTTCCGGATAAAACACGTGAACAACGGTGTTGAAATAGTCCATCAGGATCCATTTGGCATTGGAGGAACCTTCAAGGTGTGTGGGATTGAGGTAGAGGGCCTCCTTCACGCTTTTGTGAACGCTGTCGGAAATGGCCTTTACGTGTACGTTGGAGTCACCTTCGCAGATGATGAAAAAATCAACAGGCGCATCGTCAAGATCGCGGAGATCAAGTAAAACGATGTTTTTGGCCTTTTTATCCCGCATACCCTCTATGATGAGGTTGTTGAGTTCTTCTGTTTCTTTATCGCGGCTAACTGCCCGCCGGCTCGTCGTGATGCTCAAAATAGTGATGCTGTAGTTTGGTGAGAAAAGTACTTAAACTGTAATAACGATGTAAAGGTAAAAAAATGATTCCTTTGTCCAAAGAGCGACAAACACCGCGAACGGTTTTCCGGTTCCCGCTCACTGGTTTTATCCTTTACACACATGGAAAACACCCTTTTTACCGGAAAGGTTTACCACCACTTCGACGAACTACCTTCTACCAACGACCATGCGCTGGAATTGATCGCCTTAGCTCATAAAGGCACCGCAAAAAGCAAGCCACCCGAAGGAACAGTGGTCCGGGCTGACACACAGACAGCAGGTCGCGGCCAATATGGCAGTCGGTGGCTGACCCAGGGTGGACAAAACCTTACACTAAGTGTGATCCTTTACCCCATCTGGCTGGAAATCAGCGCCCAGTTTTACCTCAGCATGGCCGTGGCCCTCGCCCTGCGCGATACCCTGCAACCTCTGGCTCCCGCAGCCATCAAATGGCCCAACGACATTTACATCAACGGCCGGAAAACAGCCGGTGTGCTCATCCAAAACGCCATTGGAGGTAACGGAATGCAATCAAGCGTGGTGGGCATCGGATTAAACGTGAACCAATCTGTTTTTCCACCGGAAATTGTGGACAAAGCCACGTCGTTGGCCCTTGAAACCGGTCAAAACTTCAACCTCGATACTTTGCAGGGCGCCCTTTTTGAAAACCTCGAACGGCGTTACCTGCAGCTGCGCGCAGGACAGCGTGAAACCATTCGAAACGAATACATTTCCAACTTATACAGGCTCAATGAAACGGCCAACTATGCCCTGCCCGATGGAACGACATTCACTGCCATACAACGGGGTGTGGATGAGGCGGGACGTTTGTTGCTTGAAAGGGGCAGAGGAATGGAGGTTTTTGAGGTGAAGGGGGTAGTTTTTTTAACATAGACGATCCTGGAGAACTCACTTTTACCGCCAGCAAGGCATTCATGTTTCAACCTTCTAAGCCTTTGTAGAAGCTCTTTGGCGAGTATGCGTTTGTGGCTGGATTTAATTGTTCTGTACAATAAAACTCTTAGAAACCACATTATTGTCAGATACAACGTGGACAAAATATAGTCCTTCTGAAAGAAAATAAGTATTGAAAATGTTTAATTTTTCATGGATTTCTGAAATGAATTTGGTTTCACCAAACTGGTTTGATATTAATATTTGGTATTCAAGGGCAGTGACTGAATTATCAATTATTTCAATCGACATCTCAGCAGTTCTAACCGGGTTAGGCGAAATTCGGATATCAAATTCCCCATTATCTCCGAAATTAAAGCAATCAGTTGCGATATAATTAATAGTTAATTCCTTTTCTACAAAATTGCCACAATCATCCATTGCTTTTACGGTAACAGTTATGGGGCAAACTTCCCCTTCCTGAAGATGTAGTGCATAACCTTCGGCAGTATTACCATTACTTGTGCAACCTCTAAAATCAGGATTAGGCGATTCGCAAGTCCAGACATAAGAGGTTGCTCCAAGGACAGGAGGAATGCTAAAAGAAAATATCGGGTAACAATCTTCTGCGTCCTGATTCCATGTTATATTTTGGATTGGAGTTAGGGTTGAACCAACAGTATTAAAGAATCTTATAACTTTATAGTTACAGGCACCTAAAGAGACATGAGCACGAATCCATGAATCTTGAACAGGCAGGCTGATGCTATTTATAGTAACCGAACCTCCATTGATAATTGTGATATATGATATGTTTGGGTTACTTTCCCATGAAACAGATGCCCCGGTTGGCAGATTTAAAAGTTTGTATGATTGTCCAATACAAATTTGATTTGTGCCACTTATTTCTGGTTGAATGATGGAAGTGTTTAACGAAACCTTATAAATTCCACCATCGTTGAATGAAGTGCCCTTTATGATTTGTATGAGGAAATCCGTGGTTGTATTTGGTGCTATACTACTACAATCAAATGACCATGTACGAATCCCAGATGATAAACTTGAAGTTGTTGGTATTTCAGTTGTTCGTTCTTCGGAACTGTTTGTATTCCAAATTTTTACTTCTGAAACAGGATTTGTTTCATTTAGTACGTCCTCAATTGATACTATATAAGTACCGATAAAACCATTTTCATTTTTAATTTTGAGCCAATCCTCACTGTCATCACATGATTGTTCTACCAAAGAGTTATGCATTGAGTGGCATTGTGACTCACCATTTGATATTACCTTTGTCGTCCCCATGATTGTAGCATATGGGTCGTCAGGCTCATATTTATCTGGATCTAGCACTGCATCATCAACTGTGTACATCCAATATCGAATTGCTCCAGCAATAATTCCTTTTTGTTGTTCAGAAAATCTATTTCTGCAAGATCCATAATAAGACATATAATTCCTTATATGTGGGCGGAAAGTTTCTCCGTAAGCGTCTGTTTGAGTACCTGTGAATACACAAGTATTACTATTCCAAGAGCCAGTCGGATCAGCCTCTGTATCACAGAGGTAATCTCCAGTTCTACTACACCTATAATTATTGACAGGAATATTAGTATATAAACAGCTTAAACATGTCTGCGCCCATTTTTTTCCACGAGTAACTGGTTCCCTCTTACAACATCCAGGATTTTCAGTAAATCGATGTGTATGTTCTAATTCAAAGTAATGGCCGATTTCATGAATTAAGGTAACAACAGTAGAAGTTCTTGGTATTGTTATATTATCTGAAAAACCATTGTATAGACCTGTCCATCCTGGAGATGTCCTGATAATATGGACATTTATTGCAAATCCGTCATTGTTACCTCCAGTAGTTAAGAGATAAGTGTCTAAATCATTTTCTACATCAACCAAATCGTCATTTGTAATGTAAATTGGACAATACATATAAAAATTAGTATTGAAACCATTCGACGTAAAGCCCTCATTAACACCGTCTATA
>JADLBE010000474.1 GCA_020847915.1 Saprospiraceae bacterium
TGCCCGCTGCCTGCTCAGAAAAAACAAAAAACGATCAGCCATGACGCACGGTTTTGGAACGTTGTTCAAAAAAATGCAACAAGGACTGCACGTAGGGTACATTGGTTTTTAAACTTAAAAAATCGGCTCCGGCGCGGCGGAACGCCGTTTTGGTTTGCAAAAGGTGGCTGTCGAAATCGGCGGCCAAATTTTTTCTAAAAGCAGGATCGCTGGTATCGATCCATCGGCTCTGACCGGTTTCTGCGTCGCTGGCGTACAGGAGTCCCACGTCGGGCATGTTGCGCTCGCGGTCGTCCCAGCAATGTATGCCGATGAGGTCGTGGCGGCGTGCCGTGATGCGCAGGGGAGCTTCGTAGTTTTGGGCCTGAAAGTCGGACAACACGAAACAAACGCTGCGTTGCTTAAGCACGTTGCGGGTGTATTGCAGGGCGCCCGCCAGATCGGTGGTGCGCCCATGGTTCATTTCGCTGGCGTTGAGCAGTTCGCGTATGATGCGCAGGATGTGTTGTCTGCCTTTTTTGGGCGGTATAAACAGTTCGGTGCGGTCGGAAAAAAGCAACACGCCCACTTTATCGTTGTTGGCGATGGCGGAAAAAGCCAAAACGGCGCAAATTTCGGTAAGGAAATCCTGTTTTAACCCTCCGGATGTGCCGAAATATGCTGAGCCGCTCACGTCGATGAGCAACATGACGGTAAGCTCGCGTTCTTCTTCAAAAATTTTCACGTACGCCTCCTCGCTGCGTGCCGTCACGTTCCAGTCGATGCTGCGCACATCGTCGCCGGGCTGGTACACACGTACTTCGCTGAACGACATGCCCCTGCCTTTGAAGGCGCTGTGGTAACCTCCGGTAAACAAGTGCCTGCTCAGGCCCCTGGTTTTGATTTCAACTTTCCGTACTTTTTTCAGCAGTTCGGCCGTATCCATACTTTGCGTGTGTGGTAGAGCTTGTTAGGATTATTTCTGGTAAAAAACAGCCACCGGGCTGTCGCGTTTCAAATAAGGTTTCAACAAGTCGTAAGGCACCAGCAATTGTTGCCTTCCGTATTCGGGGTGAAAAAGGGTACTGAGCACGAGGCCGTCGTGGCGAAAACTCAACAATGGAAAACTTTCACGCACCAGCCATTCGCGGAAGACGGGGTCGGCGCCGAAAGCGGGCAGTTTGGGCGATTCCTTTTTGATGTAAGCATCAAGCCATGCTTTATGGTCGAAACTTTTTACAAACAGGTTTTCCGCCGTCACGGCTTCACCAGTTTTCAGGTCAAAATTAAAAGCGACGCCCTCAGCTTTACCGCTCCAGGTGTCGGTAAAAGTAAACAAACCGCTGAACATGGCCTCCGTCCAGCACTCCACGTCCATCCAGCCGCTTGCGCGCAGGGTAGCCCGGTTTTGTGCATTGGGTTGTTCTTTTTTGGCGGCAAGCAAACTTTTGCAGCGGTCCACCCATTCGTTCACGCAGCGGTCGAGTTGTACGTTGCAACTTTCGCAGCGGGTGCGCGGGTAAAGCACGTCGTAGCTCGAACGGTAATCGGCATGGTCGAAACAACCCGTTACGAGCATGTCCTTAAACGACAAATCGAACGTTCTGATTTCACCGTTGCCGCGCCAGTTGCAGGTTATTTTGCGGTCGGCGCTGATGGAACCCATCAAAGTAGCGACTGTTTTGGCTTTGTAATTCAAAACATCAAGCTGGTAGCTTTGGTCGTCTTTGATCCTGCCGCGCAACACATAGGATTTTCCGTCAAGTCCAACCCACAGGTAACCGCTCAGGGCGCCATTGTGTGTACGTGCGAGTACCAGTTCCACAGGTGCGTTTTTGTAACGCGCGGTGTAGCGGTTGGTCCACTTGTCGTCGCCGCAGTTGGTGGGGTTCATACGTCCGACGCCCACTTCCACGGCAACGATTTTGCTGCCCAGGGATTGGTTGTGGTTGCTCCAGTCGAGTTCCATCAGGTCGCCTTTGAGCGTTCCGTTGAGGTAGCCCGTGAGCGCGCCTTTGGAGTCGTATTCGCGCAGTTCCAGTTTTTGGGCATTCAAAACGCCGTCAAGTTTGAAACGGGTGCGTGTTTTGGCGTAGGTGAACCAACCCCGACAACTTTTGCCGTCGTAGGCCAGCGACACCTGCACTTCCGACACGTCGTCGAGGCGGCCGCGGAAATAACGGCCCCACTTCAGTTCGGCTGGTTTTTCAAAGAGCTTGGTCAGCGCGGTGTCTTTTACGGCAGGCGCGCTTTTGGTGGTTTGCGAAACGGTTTTGGCGGGGGGCGGCGACTGGGCCGCGACGGCTGCGCCCGACAAAATGGTCAGGCTCACCAGACAGAGGCGGATGAAGGATGATGGAGGCACGGCGGGATGATTTATTAAAAAAAATTGATTGACGATTAATGATTACATGAATGATGATTGTTGATATTTTTTGATCTGTGTATGACCTGGGGTGGAGCGCTGCTTCAAATCTCTGGCTCACTACAAGTCAAAAAAATCAACAATCAAAAATCATGTAATCATCAATCGTCAATCAAATTTACGGCACATTAACAGCATTCAAAATTGCTCCAATAAGATCTTCCGGGGTGATGTTTTCCGCTTCTGCTTCGTAGGTAAGTCCGATGCGGTGGCGAAGTACGTCGTAACAGATGGCGCGTACATCTTCGGGCACCACATAACCGCGGCGGTTGAGGAATGCCATGGCGCGGGAGGCTTGTGCGAGTGCGATGCTGGCGCGGGGCGAAGCACCGTAACCGATGAGTGGTGCGAGTTTGGGCAGGTTGGCCTCCGTGGGTTTGCGCGTAGCGATCACGATGTCGAGGATGTACTGCTCAATTTTTTCGTCCATGTACACCTGGTGGAGCACTTCGCGGGCGCGCATCAGTTCGCGGGGGTGCACCACGGGTTTCACCTGGTATTGTTCGTTGGCGAGGTTGCGGCGAATGATGTCGCGTTCTTCCTCGCGGCTGGGGAAACCGATTTTCACTTTGAGCAGGAAGCGGTCTACCTGTGCTTCGGGCAGTTGGTAGGTGCCTTCCTGTTCGATGGGGTTTTGGGTGGCCAAAACGAGGAACGGTTCTTCGAGTTTGAAGGTTTCGCTGCCGATGGTCACCTGTCGTTCCTGCATGGCTTCGAGCAGGGCGCTTTGCACCTTGGCTGGGGCGCGGTTGATCTCGTCGGCCAACACAAAATTGGCAAAAATGGGACCTTTGCGCACCGTGAAGTCGGCTTTGGCCGGATTGTAAATCATGGTGCCGAGGATATCGGCAGGCAGCAGGTCGGGTGTAAACTGGATGCGCGAAAAACGGGCGTCGACGGCCTGGGCGAGGGTTTTGATGGCCAGGGTTTTGGCCAGACCGGGCATGCCTTCGAGCAGGATGTGGCCGCGTGTGAGCAGACCGATGAGCAGGCGGTCGAGCATGTTTTCCTGTCCGACAATGATCTTGGCGGTTTCGGTGCGCAATTGGGCTAAAAAGGCGCTTTCCTTATGGATCTGCTCGTTGAGAGCCTGGATATCCACGGTAGTTTGCATCGGATACGGTGTTTAGGCGGTGTTGTTACGGATGAAGCGGCGGTAAATATCGAAAAAACGTCGCGGTTATCGTATGTGAAATACGATAACCGCGACGGGAAATTGGAAAACGATGGTTGGTTGGGAAATGTTGTAGGAACGTAACTCCAAGCTCTGCTTGGAGTTACGTGGCATTGTTCGTTACTTGATTTTCATGCCGGGCACAAGTGGTGCGACGGGAACAAGTTCCAGCGATTTCACCATGGCCATCGTGCCGTTTTTGTATTTTAAAAAATGCGGCGTTTTCAAATGCGCTTCGTAGGCATCCTGACTGGCGTAAATTTCCAGGATCGTAATGTGGGTCGGATTTTCCTTTTCTGCAACGGCATACAAGGTAAGAACTCCCGGTTCCAGGCGTACCGCCGCCTCCATGCCTTCCTTCAGGATGGCGTTGTAGGCATCCAATTGCGTTGAGTCGATGACGAGTTTGGCGAGCCGTACGAGTTGGTCTTTTTCGGGATAGGATGGTTTGGAGCAGGAAATGTCAATCAGCATTGGAATAAGCATGGAAAACAGGATAAAGCAGGAGCTGATTTTTTTCATGGTGTTTGTTGTTCGTTTCTTTTGTTTACGTTTTGAGCTTCTTCAGTTTTTTTTTCAAAAACAAATCCTTAACGGAAACCAAACCCGCACCGGAACCACAAGGCCATTACATCTGCCGGGCGTCCATGCAGGCATATTTTTTACAACACGTAAAACTTCAAGTTCCTGAGGTGTTAATTTGTCAACCTTTTTTTCGTTGACCACAGGTCGTGTAATCAGCCCATTTTCATCAACAATAAATTGAAGACGATAGGTGCTTTGAGGAACACTAAAACTATCAATAGGCAGCAATATATTTTTAAAGAAATAGCCTAACAATTCACCTTCACCTCCCGGGAATTGCGGCATTTGATCAACTATTTTATAAACTCCCGGGTAACGCAGGGTATCTTTTTCAGGAATACAATCAAATGGAAGATTTACCTTTTGCTGGCCATTTAAGAGGATGCAAAGAAGCATTATTTTAAATGTTAGAATTGTACGCATGATTTAGTAGTGGTTTGAAATATCATGCGTTTAGTCACTATAGTGAATCCTCATTGGAATGGTCAGCATTACCGGAACCGCACGACCATTACATTTACCCGGTATCCATGCTGGCAGTTCTTTAAAACCACGTAATATTTCGATCTCCTGAGGTGTTAACTGGTCAAGTTTTTTTTGGTTGACATTCAGTTCTGTGACCAACCCATTTTCATCAATGATAAAATTAATTAGGTTGGGTTTTATTGGAGGAACAATAGACGCATCAACAGGAGGTATCTTGATTTTTGCCAGATAATCTAACAAATTAACCTCACCTCCAGGGAATCGCGGCATGCTGTCAACAATGGAATAAACTCCCGGATAACGCAGGGTATCTTTTTCAGGAATACATTCAAATGGGGAGGGAGTCGTTTGCTGACCTTTCAAACTCGAGCAAATGCATGATAAAAATAGTATGATAAAAATTTTATTCATGTCTTAATGTCAATTAACTCATTGCTCAATATTGACATCACAAGGAAGTGTGATGATGATTTGATTGTCTGTGCGTTGTATGGTCAAAGTTTAATGATATGCTTACAAAGTTAATCCTTTTTGCATAATAACGTACAAGGCCCCCTGATCAACCCGTTATAACCAACATCAAGTAAATAGCGCGATCAAATCATCCCACTCCGCGCCTCCAGGCGGAGCCTGGATTTACCTACCCATTCATCTTCACCTTCCTTCCCGGCAAACCCA
>JADLBE010000475.1 GCA_020847915.1 Saprospiraceae bacterium
CACCAAATCGAGATCCAACGGCAGGTACGCGCCGGCCTGATGGAACGATACGGCAGCCATTGCATCGATTTTTGGGACGTTTTGGCCACGCCCGAAGGATTTGTAGACAAAAAGTTCGACGCTGGCGACGGCATCCACCTCAACGACGCGGGGCACCGGCAGTTGGCAAAAAAAGTAGTGGAAAGCAATGTTTTGGTAGAATGGCTGGGCATTTCGAGGGTAAGGGCCTGGTGGGACGGGGTGTTGGGGAGACTGGCTAAAGTGATTTAAAAATCCGTTTTTTATCCGTGTTGCCTGCATCCGTGTCATCCGTGTGCCATTGCTCTACGTTGTGATTGGCACACGGATGACACGGATGCAAGCAACACGGATAAAAAACGGATTTGGTTGAATTTGATTTAAAGTTGATGTTTTAAATTCTCCTTTTTATATTTACTTCCATGAAAAAAAACACCATAACCATCCTGCTAATTTGTGCGTCAGGCCTCTGTGCCCACGCCCAATCCCAGCCCCTGCTCACGCCCGAAGAACTCGAACGCGGCAATTACCAAACGTTGACGGCATACCTAATGCCTACCGACGAAGCCTATCCTGAAATTGAAGATAATCCCATGTATCCAGGTGGCGAACCAGGGTTGATGCAGGATTTGGGAAAAAACATCAAGTACCCCAAAAAAGCGCGCAAACAAGGCATCACCGGACAGGTCGTGCTTACCTTTGTCATCGAAAAAGACGGATCGATCGGGCCTGTAGAAATAAAAAAAAGCGTGCACCCAGACATAGATGCCGTGGCCGTAAATGCAGTCAAACAATTGAAACGGTTCTATCCGGCCAAAGCCGGCGGTGTACCCTTGCGCGTCCGATACACCCTGCCGTTGCGGTTTGCATTGGAATAACAACCCTTTCTTTGCCTGCCTTTGACAATACCCGGCATCAACGGTTGCAAAGCATCAGACTTTTCCCATATTTGGCCTGCCTACCGACCAGACTAACCCAAACCAACCTCTGTGCTATTTATGAGAATTTTATACACGTTGCTGGCTTGTTTGCTGGGCTGTCTGCCTACTTTATCAGCGCGCCACATCATCGGCGGTGAAATGAGCTACCGTTTTCTTTCGGAAGTATCCCCGGGTACTTACCGATATGAAATTTTGCTGATCATTTACCGGGACTGCGACAGCGGCGGCGGTTCGCTCGACAATCCAGCCCGGATCGGCATTTACCAGGGCAGTACCATGAGTGCCGTTTTGATGGACGATTTCCCCGTCAACCTTGAGGACATCGAATCCGTCGACCCCGTCATCCCGCCCTGCGCCGACGCCAGCCAGGTAGGCAATGCCTGTGTACAACGCGGCACTTACCGTTTTACCGTTGATCTTCCCGTTCAGTCCATCGACAGTTACCTCATCGTTTACCAACGTTGCTGCCGCACCGAAGACATCGTAAACATCATTACACCCGACGATTACGGCGCCACGTACATGGTGGAAATTACACCGCAGTCGATGGCCTTTCAAAACAGTTCGGCCGTTTTCCTGAATTACCCGCCCACCTTTATTTGCAACAATTTTCAATTGAATTTCGACCACAGCGCCATCGATGCTGACGGCGACTCTTTGGTGTACAGCTTTTGCAACCCGTTGCACGGCGGTGGTTCGGGCGGTGGCGGTGGCGGCTGCGAAACACCCATTCCCAATCCACCTTGTCCGCCCCCTTTCGAATTGGTGCCATTTACCGCCAATTTTACCATGTTGAACCCCATGGGCGGTGATCCGGTCATCACCGTAAATCCGCAGACAGGCCAGCTTACCGGCACGCCAAACACCCTGGGGCAATACGTAGTGGGCATTTGTGTGCAGGAATACCGCAACGGCGTACTTTTAAGCACGGTCCTGCGCGATTTCCAATTCAATGTGGTGGACTGTACACCTACCGTCTCTGCACAAATTACCGCCGACAGCATACTTGGTCCAAAACAATACCTCGTCGAACGCTGCGGCGAAAAAGTCATCACCATCCTGAATGCAACCCCACAAACCAACGACCTGGCAACGTGGGAATGGGAAATTGACCTTGGCACGGGTACACCTTTCACCACCACCAACTGGCATGCAACCTTTGCCATTCCCGATTACGGCACCTACAACGGGCGTTTGTACCTCAACCGCAACCTGAACTGTGAGGACACGGCCTACATCACCATCATAGCGCACCCGGGCTCCGTTGCCGATTTTTCATTTTCCTGGGATACCTGTTCCATCGGACCAGTTTCTTTAGTGTACGAAGCTACATCGGGCGCATCCGTGGGCATTGTCTCCTGGGACTGGGCCTTCAGCACCGCTGCCGTACCGCCTACCACCGAACTCAATCCATTAATACTTTTTCCGGATACGGGGTATTATTCCGTGTACCTGCATGTTGTTGACAACGATGGTTGTGAGGACACCGAAACATTGCTCATCGCCTGGCTCCCCCAACCGCCGCCCATCATACCACCCTTCCCGAACCAACGCATTTGTTTGCCGGATGAAGCTTATTTTGCTTTTCCAGACAGCATTTCACTCACCGGAAGTACGGTTGACTGGAATTTTGGAGACGGCAATACGCTCCCCAACGGCGGTCCTGCCGTTACGCACAACTACACAACCACCGGATTGTATACCGTAAGTGTAAACGTCACCACGCCTGCAAACTGCGAAACATCGGCTACGTTCGACCAGTTGGTGTCCGTTTTTGACAAACCCGTTGCCGCTTTTGATTACAACCCTAAAAAAGTGAGCAACCTCAACAACCAGGTACAATTCGATAACCTTTCGGACAGTACGGCGGCCTTTTTCAACTGGCGTTTCGGAACAGACGACATTTCCCTGAACGAAAATCCTGTTTATACATTCCCCGATACCGGACTTACAACCGTCCGGCTGCTCGTTACCAACATCCACGGCTGTCAGGACTCTGTGTTTGCGACCCTTGATCTGGTGCCGGAAATTCAGTTGTACATACCCAACGCTTTTGCACCCCAAAGTTCCAACGGACTCGGAAATGATCAGTTTGGTGTGTTCGGCCCTGTGCCCGGTTTTACACATTACAACCTCACCGTATGGAGCCGATGGGGCGAAATGGTGTTTCAGGCCGACAGTCCGGACAAATACTGGGACGGCCGCAGCCTGCGCAACGGCGACTACATGCCTGTCGGCGTGTATGTTTACATCCTTGAAATAACCGATCCTCGTGGACGTAAATACAAATATGAAGGAAGTGTAAGTTTGCTTTAGTCAACTTTGTATTCCCGCAAACTTGCAGCATCTTTGCCGAACGCAGGTATCCTGCGCAAGAAAAATCTGTTTCCCAGCCATGGCATACGAATTCAAACTGCCTTCACTTGGTGAAGGCGTAACGGGCAAAGTGCTCGATATTTTGGTAAAAGCAGGCGATTCGGTCAAAAAGGACCAAATCGTGATGATCATCGGCACCGACAAGGTAGACGCCGAAATGCCCATTGATGCCGAAGGCACGGTAGAGGCGATTCTTGTTAAAAAAGGCGACGACGTGGTTGAAGGCACCGTTGTAATGCGTTTGTCCGGCGCTGCCGCCGAAACGACAACACCTGCGCCGGCCGCCGAGGTTGTCACGCCCGCTGCTCCCGCACCG
>JADLBE010000476.1 GCA_020847915.1 Saprospiraceae bacterium
ACTAAAAAATATACAATACGTCGTATCTTTGTTTATTGTCACTGTACAATTGATTTTTTTGCTGCCTGCTGCCTGCTGCCTGCTGCCTGCTGCCCGCTGCCTGCTGCCCGCTAACTGCTAACCGCTAACTGCTAAATTATGATCAAAAGAATAGTAAGGATGCATTTTCGCCCCGATGGGGTCGAACCTTTTCTGAAAGACGTTTTTGAAGACAGCAAAGACAAAATCCGCGCCTTCCCCGGTTGTCGGCACAGGGAACTGATGCAACAAACAAACAACCCAAACGTGCTTTACACCTTCAGCATTTGGGACGACGAAGCCGCCCTCGAACGGTACCGTAATTCCGACCTTTTCAAAACCACCTGGATCCGTACCAAAGTGCTGTTTGAAGAAAAAGCACACGCCTGGACGGTGAAAATGATCGATGGGTGAAAAAAGTCGTAAGTCGTAAGTCGTAAGTCGGCGGGCGGCTTGGTATATCAATAAAAAAATGCCCAATTATTTAGAATACAAACAATTGGGCATTTTTTTTATTCCTATCTCAAAATTAAGTACGACTTACGACTTACGACTTACGACTTACGACTTACGACTTCCTAAACGGCCTGATCAGCAACCCGCTTTTAAGTCTGGGTTCAAAAAACGTGCTTTTGGGAGGCAGGATGTCGCCTGCATCGGCGGTGTCCATGAGGTCGCTGATGGAAACGGGGTACAGCAGGAATCCTACGCGGTGTTCGTTAACATGCACGGCTTTTCGAACACCCGAAAGGCCTTTGGTACCTTCCACGTACACGATACGCAGGTCGTTGCGCACGTCGCGGATGCCCAGGATATCGCGCAGGACGCGTTCGTTGAGCAGGGTAGCATCGAGCGACGGACGGTCGTCCGGATAAGCGTCGAGCACTTCTTTTTTCCAGCGCAGGCGGTACCAGTCGTCCTGTAAAAACAACACGACGTCGTGTTTGACTTCAGGTTTGCCCGGTTTTTCGAGCGGTGCAATGTCGAAAAGTTGCGACAGGCTGGCCATAAATCTGGCCGGTGATATTTCCTGCAAACCTTCCACCACGCGGTTGTAGTCGCGGATGTCGAGCTGGTCTGAAGCAAAATAAGCGCAAAAAAGTTGTGAAAAATCGAATTCAGGATGGTCCTCCTTCAGGCGTTCATTCATGAGGGCCATGGTGGTGGTACGGTGATGGCCATCGGCAATGTAGGCGGCGTCCACATCCCGGCGCATCATGGCGATGATCTCGTTGATGTCGTTGGTATCGGTGACGGCCCAGATTCGGTGCGTTTGTTTGTCTTTTTGAAAATAGGTTTCAAACAACAACGGCAAACGGGAAGACAGGTTGATGAGTTTTTCATTCAGCCCGTTCACGGGGGGGAAGGTAAGCAGCACCGGTTTGAGTACGGCTTGCCAGCGCAGGAACAGTTGAAGTTGCTGTTGTTCCTTTTCGCTGAGGGTTTCTTCGTGTTTTTTAATTTTTCCGTTGTTGTAATCACCTACATCGGTAAGTCCCACGAAGCCGATGTGTTTTCTCGATCCGCTTTCAATTTCGTAGATGTAAAGGGCTTCCTGGTCCGCGTTTTCAAAAAATCCGCTTTTTACAAATTCGCGGTAGTCATCTTTCATGTCGCTGCAAAACGAATCTGGCGAAGCAACGTATTTGAAGTTGGGATACTTGGTGGCAAATGGTTTGATGCGCATGGTGGTGGGCTTAGATGGCGCAAAAGTAGGGCCTTAATCGAACAAAGTTTTGAACAAGCTGCATCGGAGCTTTGGTTGGATGCAAATTTCTTCGACCTTTGAGGAATCCCTTCAGAATCCAGAAAGAAAAAAGCAACGTAAATGCGTCCCAAACACGCTATAGGTTTGTCTTTTTGCGTTGTTTTGCCCAAATGTTGTTTCCTGCTGTTAATCCACATGCAGGGATAGTCTTAACCGCCTTATGAATAAATCTGTCGCCACCATCCTGCTGGCACTGCTTTTTGCTCCTTTTTTAGCCTCGTCGCAATCGGTAGCCGAGCTTGAAACCCGGCTCCGCAAAGCCACGACCAAAAAGGAACGCATGGACCTCAGCTACAGCATCGCTGAAAAATCGCTGGTCTCCAACCCCGCCAAAACGGTCGATTACGCCCACCGGGCCAGTCTGCTGGCCTCCGAACTCGGCGACAAACGCCGTGAATGTGAGGCCATCAACCTCAGCGCCGAAGGTCTCTTCCGGCGCCGGCAATACACCGAAGCCACCAACCGGTACAACCAGGCCTGGCATACCGCCCGCAGCGCCGGCCTCCGCGACCAGGCACTGAAGTCAGTGGAACGTATGAAAGAGATCGCTGAAAAACAAAACGACCTGAAAGGCGCCCTCGGCTGGAGCAACGAGATGATCAGTTACCTGAAGGAAAACAGCAGCGCAGGCGGCGCCCGCGACGGCGGTGATGCCATGCGGCGTATAGAAAACCGACTCAGCGAAGCCGAAGCCGAAAACCGGGCTTTCCGCGAACAAATCGCCAGCCTCACCGGCCAAAGTCAGGTGCTGGAAACCACCAACCGAACCACGGAAGCGCAACTCAGGGAAGTACAGGAAAAAACACAGGAAGAGCTTTCCAAACGCGACCTGACCATCACCCAGATCGCCCACGAAAAACAAAAAATCGATTCGGTGGCGCGTAAATATACCCGCCAGGTAGAAAGCATGACGCGTGAACAAGCCATCCAGGAAGCGCTCGTCGCCAATGCCAAGGTCCAGATCGAAGCACAAAAAACACTCGTAGCTGAAGCTGAACTTGCTCAGAAAAAAAGCGAAAACCTGCGCAACCTTACGGGTCTGCTGGCAGCGTTTATCTTCGTACTCGCCGTTTTGTTTTATACGCGCTTCCGCGCAAAAAAACGCACCGCCAACGAGCTGTCCAATAAAAATGCCCTTATCCAGGAAGAACAAAAACGCAGCGACAACCTCCTGCTCAACATCCTGCCTCCAGCCATCGCCGAAGAACTCAAAGCCAACAACAAAGTAGCACCGAGAAAATACGAACAAGCCACGGTTATGTTCATCGACTTTACCGGTTTTACAGGCGTATCGGAAAAACTAACCCCCGAACAACTCGTGGAGGAAATCGACTTCTGCTTTTCCAATTTCGACCGCATCATTTCCCAATACCGCATTGAAAAAATCAAAACCGTGGGCGATGCCTACATCTGCGCCAGCGGCCTGTCCGACATGAACGCCAGCCCGTCCGACATGGTGAAAGCCGCCCTCGAAATCCAGGATTTCCTCCAACACGTCAAAGCCCAACGCCAGAGCCTCGGCATCCCCTCCTTCGAAGCCCGTGCAGGCATCCATACCGGCCCCGTGGTAGCCGGGGTGGTAGGCAAAAGAAAATTTGCCTACGACATCTGGGGCGATACCGTGAACACCGCCGCGCGTATGGAAGAAGCCTGCGAACCCGGCCGCGTCAACGTAAGCGAAAATACCTACTGGCTTGCCAAATACGAGTTCGAATGGCATTCACGCGGCAAAATTGCAGCCAAAAACAAAGGATTGATGGATATGTATTATGTCACAGCAGTGAAAATGTAGTAGCAAGTGGCAAGTGGCAAGTAGCAAGTGGCAAGTAGCAAGTGGCAAGTAGCAAGTAGCAACTTGCTTCTTGCCACTTGCTACTTGCTACTTGTAACTCTGATTTCAACCCGCCTGTTCTGCTGCTGCTGCGCTTCAGTTCCACCTTTTGGAAACAACATTTCCTTGTTGCCGTAGCCTTTGTAGGTCATACGTTCGGCTGCAATACCGTTTTCTAGCAGATAATCGTACACCAGTTTGGCGCGATTCTCCGAAAGATCCCATTCCCATTTCAAAAGGTGTTCTGGCGACAAGTTGGGGTGGTTGACGTGCCCCGAAACTTCGATTTTCAGGTCCGGGTTGATTTGCATAAATTTCAAAACTTTGGGCAACTCGGGTTTCGAAACCTTGAGCAAAATGGCCTGGTTGCCTACAAAGAAAAAATCGCGCAAAATGGCTTTTTCGCCCGCTTTGGCGGGGGGCAAGGTGATGTCGGGACTGATTTTGTATTTTTCGTACAAATCCGGGCTCCCAAACACCCTCATCGTAACACTTTCGAAAAAATAATTGGGCGCCAGGGCTTCCACCTTCACAACCGAATCTTTGGGCAAACGTACTTTGTAATAACCCGCCGTATCTGTCCGCGTGGAATCGGCGCGGGTTTTGGATCGCAGCAACACCAAAGCATCCGGGATGCCTTCGCCGGTGGTTTGGTCGGTGATACGCCCGCCAAACGTGGCCATGGGCACCTGTTTGATCACTTCCAATGTTGCACGCCGGTTGCACTGCCGGCCTTCTTCGGTGTCGTTGGAAGCTGCGGGTTGATTTTCCCCAAAGCCAGCAACATCAATGTCGGTCGTCTGCAATCCGCGCTGCTGCAAAGCTTTGTACAGCGTTTGGGCACGCCTTTCCGACAAGGCCTGGTTGGCCGCCGGGTTGCCCACCGAATCGGTATGCGCCGTAATGCGTATGTGCAGGGCCATAGGCTGCGCGCGCAATTGCGCAACAAGCGTGTCGAGACGAAGTCCATCGGCAGCACTCAGGTCTGCTTTGCCTGTGGCGAAATACACCTCTGTTTGATAGGACGTGTACAAAGAATCAAACAGGGATTGCGACTGAAGATTCAGGCAGAAAAGGAGAAAAAAAAGAAAAAGCAGGGGTCTGAGCATGTGAAAGCAGGTGTTTTATGGTATGGTGCGTAAAAGGGGAGAAATGTTGCACGCTGCTTTTTTTGTCTGAATCAGGATTCACAGGATTTTAGGATTTACATGATTTTGATCCGAAAAAAGCAAAAATCAACACTATACCACAGACCAAAATCCTGAAAATCCTAAAATCCTGTGAATCCTGATTCAGACAAAAAAAGCAGCGCTCAATCCCAGGAACACCACAGACCAAAAAAAATCAAATATCAACAATCATGTAATCGTCAGTCGTTATTCAAACTTTTCTCCGCGCCATTGGTCGTATTCCGCCCTCCCATTAAACATCCCAATTTACCTTCGCCACCGAAAAAAAAACACAAATCAGTATGAAACGTATTTCCTTTTTTCTTTGCCTTCTTTTTGCCGCAGGCAGTTTGTCGGCGCAGGACCTGCCCGCCGCCATCAACGGTTACACCTTCACGACGTTGAAACAAATCGGCGCAACCTCCGTCGAAAACCAGCACAAATCAAGTACCTGCTGGGTGTATTCCACCAATTCTTTCCTCGAAAGTGAAGTGTTGCGGTTGGGCACACCACCCGTCGACCTCAGTGAAATGTACATCGTACGTGCCGCTTACCTCATGCGCGCCGAAAATTACGTACGCCGACAGGGTGCAGCAGCCTTCGGACAAGGCGCTGAAAACCATGACGTTTTGAACGTGGTGCGCAAATACGGTATTGTGCCCGAATCGGTGTACAGCGGCTTCCCGGCCGGCGAAGACAAACCCGTGCACGGCGAACTCGAAG
>JADLBE010000477.1 GCA_020847915.1 Saprospiraceae bacterium
AGCCCGGAAGCGGTAAGTCCAAGTGCGAACAACAGCCAGAAAAAGCCTTTGCGTTGCCGCCGTTTCCGAAGCTCCTTATCAATGTTGGTCCAAACAAAAGCTGGTGGTGCGACGCTGTGCTCGTACAGTCGCCCCTGCATCAGTTTGTCCAGGTCAGGTTTTGATTCCATGTTTATTCCATTGTGCCCCAAACTTGCGTTTGGAGTAATTTTATATCTTTTTTACACTTTTTGCAACAACAGCACCTGGTCGCTCAGCCACCTTCTCGCCTTGGTAAGTTGCGATCGGGAGGTGCTTTCCTGAATGCCCAGCAATTCGGCCGCTTCGGCGTGAGAATAACCTTCGATGGCGACCATGTTGAAAACCATGCGGTATCCATCGGGCAATTTTGCGATCAGGTTGAGCAACTCAGCTTCCGAAAGCGCCGAAATAGCGTCGGCCTCCACAGGCATATCGGGCATGGTTTCGTAGCCCGATGTTTCCTGATCGAAGCGCTGGCGCTGGTAGGTGCGCAAAGCCGTATTGATCATGATCCGCCGTACCCAACCCTCAAAAGAGCCCTGAAACTGAAACTGGTCGAGTTTGGTGAAAACTTTCACAAAACCCTCCTGTAACATATCAGCCGCATCGGATGAGCTCCGGGCATAACGCAAACAAACCGCATACATCTTACCTGCGAACCTGTCGTACAGACTTCGCTGGCACTGCGCATTACCGCGCAGGCAACCCCGGATGAGTTCTTCGTCGCTCAAAACGGATGGAGCATGGGTTCAATTTGTACAGTAGAGGGCTGGTTTTTCGGGGCCAAAGGTCGAAGGTACTGACTTTTACACTTGTATGCCGGATAAACAGACGCTATCCAACATCGCTTAAGATGCAAGACCCGGTCTTGACGCTGCCTGTTGCTAAAAACAAATGACTGCTTCCCGGCGTTTGATGAAAAAAGTAGAATTTTGCACTTCCATCCATTGTTAAACAAACACAACCATGAATATTCGCCCCATTTTGACTGTTTTTAGCCTGTTCCTTCTGGCTCCTGTGTTCACCAATGCTCAAAGCCTTCAAAAAAAACTGGGCGATGAGTTTTGTAAAGAGCTCAACAAACAAAACATCGAGGAAAACATGTCGGAAGCAAACCTGCAAAAAATCGGCATGCTCATGGTCCCGATCGCAGGCAAGTATTCGGAAGAAATCAAAAAAGAACTGGGACTGGACATGAACAGCCAGGAGGACTTTACCAAACTCGGCGAAATCATCGGCCAGGAAGCAAGCCTCAATTGTCCAAAATTCAGGCGCATGGTCGAAACCATGGTCGAACAAAGCACCGTCCAAACCATCGAGTCCCTTGAAGGCACCTTCATCGGCATCGAAACTTCCGGAAGTTTTGCCTTTTTTAAGGTAAAAGACGCCGCCGGTATCGAAAAGAAAATCTGGTGGATGGAAAAATTCAAGGGTTCGGAACTGCTCACGACAAATCCCGCAGCCATGAAAGGGAAAAAAATGGTCGTGCGGTATTTTGAAAAAGAAATGTATTCGCCTTCGGCAAAAGATTACGTCAAAATGAAAGTTGCGGCAGGGATTGAAATTCAATAATTCGAATTAAAAATCTGTTTAAATCTGTGTTCGAAGATCTGTGTCATCTGTGTACCATTGCGCTACGTAATGGTACACAGATGACACAGATCTTCGAACACGGATTTGAACAGATTTTATTTTCCCCTGAGTTTTAGCAACTCTATCGACGAGTTGATGTCATCCGCAGCCCACAGGGCGAATTTGACAGATTGGAATAAAAACAACGGTGTCAACAACAACGACAACCCGCAGATCAATTTCCAAAAACCCGGTTCGGCCGGCTGTAAAAAAGCAACTTTAAACGCCGAAAAAACAGCCACGATCAAGGCTGCAATACAGAAATTGTGCGCCATGCCACACATAAAATTCCAGGTTTCCACATAACGGAAATTGTTGGGCGTGTACTCGCGGATCAACACGTATTTCTCCGACACGCTTAGTCCGTTCGGCGCGGGAAGTTTACGCCCAAACATCCGGAACCCGACGCGACGGTAAAGTTCGCGCCCAAGCGGCGTGATGGCAAAACCCACCGAATAACCGATCACAACAAGCAAAACGGCCGCACTTATTTTAAAACCGGCAGCCACCGCCAGGTAATCGCCCATGGACACCAACCTTGGGTCCAAAATGAAAAAAGCAATAACAATGAAACTGCCCGGCAAGGCATAGGTGAAAAAATCGAAGGAAGAGGATAGGAATTTGTTCATTACTAGCAGTTAGCCGTTAGCGGTTAGCGGTTAGCGGTTAGAAAAGTCAACAGTCGACAGTCCTGCAAAGGTATTGAAAGACTGTCGACTGTTGACTTAACTAACGGCTAACTGCTAACTGCTAGTCAATGCTCTTCCCCGCCCCCATGCTCTTTCGCGTAATCCGCGATAAGTTTAGCCTGCAGGTCGCCCGGAACAGCGCCGTATTCGTTGAATTCTATGCTGAACTTCGCTTTGCCCTGGGTAAGTGCACGTAAGGTGGAAGAATACTTGTGCAATTCCTTCAACGGCACACGGGCTTTGATGATCTGGTAGTGCCCTTCGGCGTCCATGCCCATGATGATGGCCCGGCGTGTTTGCAGGTCGCCCATCACGGCGCCCATCACATCAGCGTCGCACATCACCTCGAGGTTGTAAATAGGTTCGAGGATTTGCGGACCGGCCTCGTGGAAAGCTTCCTTAAATGCCATGGTCGATGCGATCTGGAAGGCCATGTCGTTGGAGTCCACCGGGTGCATCTTGCCGTCGAAGATCGAAACGCGCACGTCGCGGCAATACGAGCCGGTAAGTGGACCTTCCTCCAGTTTGGCCATGATGCCTTTTTTGATGGCGTTGGTGAAACGCGCGTCGATGGAACCACCCACGATGCACCATTGGAAACAGAATTTGCCACCCCATTTGAGGTCGTCCAGTTCGGTGTGTTTCACCACCAGTCCTGCCGGCGCGGGCATGCCTTCGTGGTAGGGTTCGATGCGCATGTGCACTTCGGCAAACTGACCGGCGCCGCCCGATTGTTTTTTGTGGCGGTAGTCCTTGTTGGCCACGCGGGTGATGGTTTCCCGGTAAGGAATGCGCGGCTCCATAAATTCGAGGTGTACGCCGAAGTTTTGTTCGGCTTTGTAACGCACGATGTCGAGGTGCATTTCACCTTGTCCCTGGATGATGGTTTGTTTCAGTTCCAAACTTTGCTCCACCATCAGCGTCGGATCTTCTTCCTGGATGCTGTGCAGGGCGTTGGCCATTTTTTCAACCTCCGCTTTGGTAGGTGGAACCACAGCCATACGGATGCGTGGACTGGGGAAGTGGATCCTTTCGATGCGGGTTTCTGAACCTTTCGGGTTGAGGGTTTGGTTGGTGTGCGAATTTTTAAGTTTTACGGTGCAACCGATGTCGCCTGCACGGAGCTCGTCCACCTGATCGCGGTTTTTGCCTTCACTTTCAAACAGTTGCGAAAAACGTTCGCTGCTGCCGTTGTCGGCATTCACCAGTTCATCGCTGGTTTTTAACACGCCCGAGTACACTTTAAAATAGGAAACGTTGCCTACTTTGGGCTCGTTCACGGTTTTAAAAATGAACACGCATGGGCGGGCGTTGGGATCGCAGGGTTTGGTACCGCCGTTTTCGAGTGCAGCGGCGGGGCGTTGGTCGGGACTTGGACAAACATCGTGGATGAAACCCATGATGCGACCGGAACCCATATCTTTCAAACCCGAAGCGCAAAACACCGGAAAAAACTGGTGGTGCGCCAGGCCGATGCTGAGGCCTTTGGTGAGTTCTGTTTCGTCGAGCGTACCGCTTTCGAAGTATTTTTCCATCAAACCTTCGTCGTTTTCCGCGGCGGCTTCCACAAGGGCGTTGTGCATCTCGTCGGCGCGGGCCTGGTGATCGGCGGGGATGGGTTTTTTCTCCGGTTTGCCGCCTTCAGCAGGGAAAACGTACATCACCATGCGCAGGGCATCCACGATGCTGTTGAATCCTGTGCCCTGATTCACCGGAAACTGCACCGGCAATACCCGGCTTCCGAAGCGGTTTTTGGCCTGCTCCAGGGTATTTTCAAAATCGGATTTTTCGTGGTCGAGCTGGTTGATGACGAACAGGGAAGGTGTGTTGTAATTGTCGACATATTCCCAGAT
>JADLBE010000478.1 GCA_020847915.1 Saprospiraceae bacterium
AAATTATGTTTTTCGATGAAGGCGCGAACGTAGGTTTGCCCGACGCCCAGTGTTTCCACTGTCACGGCGGCATCACCCTCACCGGCAACAGTTTTTTCAACAACGGTTTGGACAGCGTGGGTTCGCTAGATCAATTCGTAGATAAGGGCAGGGGAGAGGTGACCGGCAATCCGTTCGACAACGGTAAGTTCCGCACGCCCACGCTCCGCAACATTGCGCTGACAGCACCGTACATGCACGACGGACGTTTTGTTACGCTTGAAAAAGTGGTGAACAATTATTCCAAAAACGGCAACGGCGTGGTCAACGAAGACCCGTTTGTGCAACAAATCGGTGTACCGGTGGGCAACGGCACGTTTACGCCGCTTACTGCTTACCAGCAGGGCGCGATCGTTAAGTTTTTACACACATTGACGGATACGGTGTTTGTGAATAAGGCGGAGGTGCAGAATCCGTGGTAGGGGAGTGACCTGCAAGCTTTAACAAGCTCTACAAAGCCATGATCATGAATTTAACCGATTTTCGGATGATTCATGTTCATGGCTTTTTTGTTTGAGGGGTGTGGATTGTAGGGATTGAATTTGAGGGGAAAGAAGCAAAATTGATACGGTTTAAATATGGAACTCAAAAAAATTAATATGTTAATGTCAGTAAAGAAAAAAGACATTTCAGATAATAAATATATTTTTGTCAGACAGCACGATCAAAAAATGACTTGAGTTGCTATTTTATTAAACTCACCTCAAACCAAACAACCGAATTCTATTTGATTAGTCATTGCTTCCCCGGCAATGCTTTATTCCCCTTATGCCTGTAACAGGCATGAAACCATAACCCACTGTTTAAATAATTGACTTTTGAATTCTGTATGTGCGTGCACTTACGGGGTTTAATTGATATTAAAAAAAATGGGGCAGCGGTTGCACCCGCTGCCCCGACGCGTACCCCTATGCCCCGGTACATCCTGAAACGGCCGGGTAAAACAATCGGAGTAAGGGTCACTATCTAATTACAAAGTTATGTTATTTCCAACAAAACAAGGTCATGAGCTCGCAAACGAGCAAAAAATGACCAACCAAAACAAAAGTGCAAACAGGGCTTTTGTTGAATCTCAAATAGATGGATATAGACGATACAAATTCCAACTGGGCCAGATTCACCAAAGAAACATTCAACTGTATGATTTCATTGCGTGTTTTTGTGTTGGATTATGGAATGAACTCAAACAAGGCGCCCAAACACTTATAGTAACGAAAAAATTACTATATCCTATGGTTGCTATGGCAATTCTAATGGTTTCAACAAACTTAAATGCACAGAGTTTTACTCCAAAAGCTCTCAGGAATGACAATCAAGCTATCCAATCGATTACAAACAAAGTGGAACCGGCAGGGTGGTTGTATCTTAAGGATGAATCCCAGATTCTCGCCTATGATTTGTTTTCTACATTCAAAACGGATATGGGATTAAGTAGCAACGACTCGATGGTATTGATGTCGGATAAAACAGATGATCATGGCTGGCAACACATTCGGTATCAACAATACTATAAGAATATTAAAGTCGAAAGCGCTGAGTACACAGAACACCTTAATTATTGTGTTGTAAAAATTGCTCATGGCAAGCTACTTGAAAATGCAGATATTTCAGTCACCCCTTCTATTACCGAAAGCCAGGCTCTTGAAATTGCACTTGATTCTATTGGAGCAACGACCTATTCCTGGGAGGAAAATTCGTCGGGAGTGAACGAATATGAGGAAGGTGAAATATACGACACTTTACCCCCGCGCGGCGAGTTATTATTGGGATATATAACACAAACAGGTATTTTACCTGAGAACTTTAAATTAGTTTGGAAATTTGTAGTCATTTCATCGGACCCGGGTGCCGCTATTGAAATCTATATCGATGCACAGAACGGAGAAGTTGCAAGAAAGCGTTCATTAGAATATGATAATGGCCCGGCAAGTCTGCTCTATTCATATGGGACTCAAACGATAGATACAAGGTACCACAATGGGTGGTTTAACGATTATTACTTCCTAAAAGCCGAAGAAAACAATAGAAATATCCATACCCGAAAAGGAAGTTTTTCTCAACACGATCAAAGATGGAATAAATACGAAGAGGCAACGGATGATAATGATAGCTGGGGGACTGCTGCAAGCAATTGGACAACCGCACATTGGATTACCAGTCAATCGTGGGATTATTTTAATTCAGTTCACCATAGGAATGGTTTTACTGGAAATGGTGATAAAATTTATGTTCTTGCAAATTCTACTCTACAAAATGCAGGCTTTAGGGACGTAGGTTTAGGTTGGCTGGAGTTTGGCAATTGGGATGGCGCCCAACTTGCGGCAATTGATGTTGCCGGCCATGAATTCGCCCATGGCGTAACAAGACATTCATCGAATTTAGGATTTGTTGGGCAACCTGGAGCTTTAAATGAATCTTTTTCAGATATATTTGGTTTTTTAGTTGAACGATTTAGTTTCCCGGGGGACTTTGACTGGACCATTGGGGAGGATCCATTTCCAGGTGGATTACGCTCACTTGAAGACCCTGGATCAATACCCACCTTGTTCCCCCTAGCTGACCGTCCTGTAGCTGGATTGCCAAATGTCTTTATGGGAGATAGATGGTATCCAGGTGTTCTTGACAATAGCGGTGTCCATATAAATTGTGGACCACAAAATCGATGGTTTTATCTTTTGTCTGAAGGTGGGACAGAAACGGAAACTGGTCTTGGCGCCCAAAGT
The DNA here is from genome assembly GCA_020847915.1 of Saprospiraceae bacterium. Taxonomy (GTDB): domain Bacteria; phylum Bacteroidota; class Bacteroidia; order Chitinophagales; family Saprospiraceae; genus M3007. The sequence continues at coordinate 2,763 of JADLBE010000478.1, forward strand.
ATTGGAATAGATAATGCAGCAGCTATTACTTATTATTCGCTAACTTCTTTTATGCAGAACGGTTCACTATATGCTGATGCAAGAGAAGGCGCAATAGCAGCCGCAATCATACTTTTTGGAAATTGTTCTTTTGAAGTCATCCAAACCACGAATGCATGGGCGGCAGTTGGAGTAGGTGATGTTTTTGCTCAAGGGCCATGTATCATAATTGAAGGACCAGAAGTGGTTTGTGCTGATTTATTACCTGAGCAATGGCATGCTGAGGCACTTTCGGGTGCAACTATTACATGGTCTGTTCCATCCGCATGGAGTTACACGCTTAGTGGAACAGGAAATAACACCTTAAATCTCAATAGCGTCTATCCACCAACGCCACCAGCCACTTCTTATACATACACCATATCAGCTACGGCATCAACAGGAGGTACAGCCACTCTAGATGTTATTGTGGAATTTGATTGCGATCCCCATAACCCTTTAACACCATGTTTGATTTATGATAGGTCAATGCATTCCGAATTGGAGACCAATGAAACGTTACTTGAAAACGCTTTTGTTTCAATTTACCCAAATCCAGGCAATGATTTAATTTTGGTGAAAATAGATAATAAAGGAGAATTGTTTGCTATTGCCATTATAGATGCTTTTGGACGAAAGGTTTTGTCGGACCAATCAAGCAGTTCCCATTTCACTTTGAATATAGAGCAACTCAAGCCAGGAATTTTTTATTTGGAAGTTTCAAACTCCAGTTTTCATAAAACCATCCCTTTTGTTAAGCAATAATCTCAATTTTTTCAATAAGGGAGGGCTAAAAGCTCTCCCTTAAATTTGGCAAAAATGAAAAATGTGATTGGAATTTCACTCATGATGATTGTTTTCATTTTCGAAGCAAACGGTCAAACTGATTTCAAAAAAAATCTAATCCAGGTTGGCCGTAGCGGATATTATTTTGGAGATCAGCCATACAGATTTGGAAAATCAGGAGTCGGATTTACAAATCATGGAATAAGGATTTATACTTATTCTCCTTATTTGTCCTATACCAGGCACCAATTCAAATATATAGGATTCAGAGTTAGTTTTGAAGAGTATGATGTAAGTTATTGTAAAGATTGCCCGCGACCTGAACCAATGACAGTCACCAATAGGTGGTTCTATCAAATTCAGATTGGGGTTCTCGCCTATGTCCTGAAAGTCAACAAATTCGAAACCATGGTGAGTATAAATGCTGTTCGAAGATTACTTGGATCGGAATCTGGTATTTTAATATACATAGACAAAGGCTGGTGGGAAGAAGCAATAGGGTTTGGAAATGATATTAGTGCCTGGGGAGGTGGTGTGGGACTTGAAATGAAATACAGATTTTATAAAAATTTTTCAATTGCTGTTAAAGGAGAATACATTCGATTTGATACCAATCCTAAAAACCAGTTGGGGTTAACGGGTTGTATCGGATTTGAATTTTAGGAAGAAAAAGCGAGGATTTTCATAACTTTGCACGGTTTTTGCTGTATACCGTGCAAACGTTTTTTAATCACTTCCCATGCGTAACCGATTTACCCTTTTATTTCTCTTTTTTTCCTTTTGGGCGACTGCCCAAATATCCGAAGGCGGACTCCCACCAAGCCGCCAACCCCAGTTCGAAACTTTTTTAAAAGCTGAAACGCTTCCTACGTTGCTGCTTGCGCCGCCCGATGTGGAAAAAGCATGGCGCGAAGACGCAGTCAACGAAGGTCCAACCCGTTTTGCTGTTCCCATGGCCACCGATTTGTCGATCGATCGCCAGGGCAAATGGACCACGTTGCCCAGCGGTGAACGTGTTTGGCGCTGCGCTGTGGAATCGGCTGGCGCCAAAGGACTTGTACTCATTTTCGACCAGTTTGTTTTGCCGGAAGGCGGACGTTTTTACGTTTCCTCGGTCAAAAACGGCGCCGTTTTCGGCGCTTACACCACCAAAAGTTGTTTGCCCGACGGACAGTTTCTCGTGGGTGTGGTCGACGGCGAAAAAGCCATCCTTGAATACCACGCACCTGCCTCCGGAGCAACGGCACGCATCCACCTCAACCGCGTGGATTACGCCTACGATCAAAATGCCATGCGCGGAGAAACACCCTCTGCCTCCCTGGATTTCGGGGATGCTTTGGCTTGCAACGTCAATGTCAACTGCGCTGCCGGCAACAACTGGCAAACCGAAAAAAAAGGTGTGGCGCGTATCCTGATGGTGTTTGCCGGTGGTTCCGCATGGTGTTCGGGCACCATGATCGCCAATACCGCCGGCACGCCGGAACCCTACTTTTTTTCTGCCCACCACTGTCAGTTGTTGTTGCCATCGCCCAATTTCAGTTTGTGGCGATTCGACTTCGACTACGAATCGGCCAATTGCAGCAACCCGGCCATGGCGCCGCCGCTTAAGTCGGTGCTTGGTTGCACCCTCACTTCCTGGCGTCAGGAAACAGACTTCATGTTGCTCAAACTCAACCCCATCCCATCAAATTACGGGGTGTATTTCAACGGATGGACGCGCAGCATGAGTCCGGCACCCTCAACAACAACCTACATCCACCATCCGCGCGGCGACCTCAAAAAAATCACACTCGATGCCAATCCGGCGGCCATTCACGGCGGCACGCTCAACTGGGGTGGTGTATTTGGCTCCAGTGCAGCCAATACCCACTGGCGCGTTGGGGCTACCACCGGGATTTACGAGTCCGGATCATCGGGTTGCCCGCTTTTTGATCCGCAAAAGCGCATCGTCGGCAGCTTGCACGGCGGCGCCCGCGATTCCTGCACCATTACCAACGCCTTTTTTGGGCGCTTCGACCTTTCGTGGGATGCAGGAACCACGCCCACCAGCCGTCTGAAAGACTGGCTCGACGCCGGCAACCTCAACGCCTCCACCCAAAACGGCTACTGGCAACCGGCGGTAGGTTCTTTCGACATCGGCGGCACCGTCACCACCCACTGGGGCACACCCATGCCCAACGTAACCGTACAACTTTCCGGCGGCGCAACGGCCACCGACGTAACCGACGCGCAGGGCAACTACCTGTTTGAAAACGTGCCCGGCGCCGCGAATTACACCGTTACACCTGTTTATGATGTGAACGACGGAAACGGCGTGAGCACCTTCGACGCCCTGCTCATCAACAAACATACCCTCGACATCGAACCCTTCGATTCGCCCTGGAAAATCATCGCCGGCGACGCGAACCGCAGCAACAGCGTGACCACCTTTGACATCAGCGAGGTGCGCAAAATCATTCTTGGCATCAACAGTGCATTTCCCTCCAATACTTCCTGGCGTTTTTTCCCGGCAACCACTACCTTCGCCAATCCTTCACAGCCCTTCTCCGGCGGTCTGCCGGCGGAAAACATCACCATCAGCAACTTGCAGGCAGATAACCTGAACGCAAGTTTCAAAGGTGTAAAAGCGGGCGACGTGAACAATTCGGCCACGCCAGGCCAGTAACTTTGTATCCAACAGCAATGAAAAAATCTCCCTACCAACACAACACCAAGGAGCGCTTCCTGCGCTACGTACAAATCGACACCCAAAGCGACCCCAACAGTCCGACAACGCCCAGCACCGAAAAACAAAAAGACCTCAGCCGCGTACTCGTGCAAGAACTTTTGGCCATGGGTATCTCCGACGCCGAACTCGACGAACATGGCTACGTGTACGCCACCGTGCCTTCCAATGTGGATAAAAAAGTACCCGTCATCTGTTTTTGCTCGCACGTGGATACCTCGCCAGACTGCTCCGGCGCAGGCGTAAAACCCATCGTACACAGCAATTACCAGGGCAAAGACATCGTGTTGCCAGACGACAATTCGGTGGTGATCCGCCTCAAAGACCATGAGGACCTCGCCCACCAAATGGGCAACGACATCATCACCGCCAGCGGAACCACCCTTTTGGGCGCCGACAACAAAGCAGGCGTAGCCGCCATCATGGATGCCGCACGTATCCTTATGGAAAATCCGAAAATTCCACACGGCGCCATCCGCATTTTGTTTACACCCGACGAGGAAATCGGCCGCGGCGTAGACAAGGTGAACATGAAAAAACTCAAAGCGCGTTACGGCTACACCATCGACGGTGAAACGGCCGGCAGCATCGAGCCCGAAACGTTCAGTGCCGACGGCGCTACGGTTACGGTGCACGGTATATCCAGCCACCCCGGGTTTGCCAAGGGACAAATGGAAAACGCATTGAAAATCGCCGCTAAAATCGTGGCCAAGTTCCCCGACAAGCTCAGTCCTGAACACACCGAAGGCAAACAAGGCTTCATCCACCCCACGCACATCGAGGGCAATCTGGAAAAAGCGGTGATCAAACTCATCATCCGCGATTTCACGGAAGGCGGCTTGAAACGCCACGCCAAAACGTTGCAAAACATCGTCGACAGCGTATTGAAAAGTTACCCGAACTCCCGCGCCGAAGTAAAAATCAGCGAACAATACCGCAACATGGGCAAGGTGTTGAAGCGCCACCCACAGGTGGTAGCCTACGCTGTTGAGGCCCTGCAACGCGCCGGTTTCGAAAATCCGCTGCAGCGCTCTATCCGCGGCGGTACCGACGGATCGCGGTTGTCGTTTATGGGTCTTCCGTGCCCAAACATCTTCGCCGGTGAGCACGCTTTCCACAGCAAAGTCGAATGGGTGTCGGTGCAGGACATGGACAAAGC
>JADLBE010000479.1 GCA_020847915.1 Saprospiraceae bacterium
AAGGGTGTTGCCGGCTAGCCGGCAACACCCGTCGTGGTTATGGTAATCGCGACGGTGCTTTTCTACTTCATCGTAATGCCGCCGTAGTTTAGTTTGGTACGGATGGTACTTTTGGCATTGGAATCGCCTACGTAGCCCTGGACGACGATGCGTGAGTTGCTTTCATCGCGGCGGCTGATGGAGGCGCCGGCAGGAAATTTCACACCACTGTGGGTACCTTCGGCTTCGAAGCGGAAAGAAGCGCCTTCTTCCACAAGCACGTTAACGTCGGTGTACTTGGCCATGACATTGACGGTGGTGAAGTTGCGTGCAAGCGAACCGATTTTAAGGCTGCCGTATTCAAGGTCTGCGTCGAGCGACTGGCCGATGTTGTTCAGTTTTACATCGGTGTATTGGGCAGTGATCATGGCCATGTTGGCGCTGTTCACGCGTACGTTGGCGTATTTGGTAAGCAAACGCAGTTCACTGAGGTTGCCCAAACTGAAGTCGTCGTATTTGGAAGTGATGCGCACACTGCGAGCTTTTTCGAATTTCATTTCGGAGTATTTGCTGTCGAGCTGCACGTCACGGGCTTCGCCGAGGGTTATGCCGCCGTAGCTGACCTGTCCTTTGAGGTTGTTCACCCGGCCGAGGGTAGCTTTGCCGTAGCCGATGTTGAGTTCGGCATCGTTGCTGATGTTTTCGGTACGCAGGTCGCCGTATTTGATGTCGGCCATGAGGTAGCCGTTCAGGTTGGCGACGTAGGAATTGCCGTATTTGTTGCGCAGGTCGAGTTGGTTGCCCACAGGCATCCAGATTTCGTAGTTGATTTTAAAATCCTGGCAGCTGTTGGATCCGAACCAGTTGGTTGAGGTTTCGTTTTCGATGAATGTTTCAGCTTTGACGTAGCCGGATGTATTGGTAAAGTTGACTTTGATGCGGTCGAAAGTTTTGTCGGCATTGCGTTGATCGCCGGCGTTTACAACGATGGTGATGGTAATTTTCACCTTGTTTTCGTTCCAGGTGTTCACATTTACCTTGCCGTATTTGTTGTAGAGGGCGGTCATGCCGTTGGCCGTCGTGGAGAATTCGCGGTTGATGGTCTTGGTGAATTCCTGTTGAGGCCCACGGGCTGTTGCGGTGACTGCCCAACCGAGCGTTACGCACAGGAGCAGGAGTTTGGTCAGATAGTACATGGCTGCTGGTTAGATGTTGTCGATGTTTTGTTTGCGGTTGGTTTCGAAGGCGTCTTGTGTTTCAAGGCGTTCGAGCACCCGCTGCAGGATGGCTGCTTTGGCTTTGTAGTTTTCGATCATGGCGCGCACCACTTGTTCGCGGTTGCCGGGAGGCACGTTGGCCAGTTCGGTGCGCAATTCTTCCATGATGGTGTCCATTTGTTCCAGGTCGTTGAGTACGTCTGTTTCGGTATCGTTGCTGGTGTAGCTTACCAGTTTTTGTCGTTTAACGGCGATGTCACCCTGGTAATAACGTTCTAGTTCAGCGTATTCGTCGGATACCTCGGCGAGACTCATGCCTGCCTGAGCACCGTTCGGGTTGTTTTGTCCGTACCATACGCCTATAGCTACGCTGGTGATGAGCAGGGCTAAAACAGCAGCGATGCGGGATATTTTAGAAATCCACATCATGCGCATTTTTGGAGCCGAGCCTTCCAAGCCACCGTTGATGTTGGACCAAACACGCAAATCGGGTGTATCCTGATCAAACGCCTCACGGTTGTTGCGGATGAATGCTTCCAGGGGGTCTGTGGTTTTTTCGGCATCCAGTTGGTGTTCGATGTTCTTCCAGATGTGGGCGGCGGGTTCGGCGGTATCGAGCAGTGGACGGTTGACGAGCAGGGTGCGCTCGATGGCGCAGGCAGTAGGCAATCGCCGTAGTGTGCGTTCAATGTGCGACCAGGCAGCATCGGGCGGAGTTACCGCATCGAATGCCTGTCGGTGTTGTTGAACGAATATCCTGAGTTTATCTTCCATGACTTGCTGTGTATTGGGTCGGTTTTTCAGAGCCTATGCTTTAGGCCAGCATGTCGCGCAATTTTGCTTTGGCGCGACTGTATTGCGATTTGGATGTGGCTTCACTGATGTTGAGGATTTGTGAAATTTCTTCGTGGTCGTAGCCTTCGATGGCGTAGAGTGAAAAAACGACACGGTACCCTTCCGGCAATTCAGCCACAGCCCGGTTTATTTTTTCTACAGTATAGGTCGGTTCGGTTTCAGGGGCCTGGTCTTCAGCGCGATCATTCATGGCGGTCAATTCCTGGAACGCCAAACGGCGGCTTTTTAGGAAATTGATGCATTTGTTGACCGTGATGCGTTTGATCCATGCTCCAATACTGCTTTCATGACGGAAGCTTTCCAGTTTGGCAAAAACTTCCACGAACACACTTTGGAGGATGTCTTCGGCATCGTGCGGATGTTGAACCATGCGCAATGCGGTGTTGTACATCGCCCGGGAGTAAAGGCGGTACAATTCAAATTGCGCATCACGGCGCCCTTCTCTGCAGCGATCGATTAAGTCGCGGTGCGTTTGCGTTGCGTCCATGACTGTATTTGATTGTAATGACAACCTTTTGTGTGTAGGGTTGCACCAAGTGTTAAAAAATTACTTGGAGTGCATGGAGGTTGGGCTTTAGCCCGACAGCGGTCGGCGAACTTTAGTCCGCCAAACCTCCTTAAATCCTAAAATATATTTTCACTTAAAACCCGGATATGTTTTTTCGGCGGACTAAAGTCCACCGACCCCTGTCGGGCTAAAGCCCAACCTCCAGCCCAACCTCCTTTTAAAAATGTTTCCAGCCTTGGGCGGTCAGGGGATGCAGGTTGCCTCCTGTCGTGCTGAGTTTGATGCCATCGGAAGGGTGGGTCATTTCGCCTGCAATGTAGATTTCCGGGAGGAAACGCACTTTTTCGATGTCTTCGGGAGCGATGGTGAACAGGAGTTCGTAGTCTTCACCGCCGCTAAGGGCACAGGTGATGGGGTCCAGTTTGAACTGCAGGGCGAGCAGTTGGATCTCCGGGTTGATGGGTACGCCGCTTTCTTCGATGAGAGCGCCGGTGTTGCTTTGTTTGCAGAGGTGGAAAATTTCGGAAGCCAGACCGTCGGAGATGTCGATCATGCTGGTGGGTTTGAGTCCCACCCGCCGGAAGGTTTCGATCACGTCGCGGCGTGCTTCGGGTTTGAGTTGGCGGCCCACGGCGATTTGCTGGTTTTCGAGGTTGGGTTGCACTTCCGGGTTTTCGAGCCAGATGCGTTTTTCACGTTCGAGCAACTGGAGGCCAAGGTAGGCTGCGCCAAGGTCGCCGGTGATGCAGATCAGGTCGCCCACGCGGGCGCCGTTGCGGTAAACCAGCTGGTTTTTCTCTGCCTGACCGATGGCGGTGATGCTGATCACCAGGCCTTTGGGCGAAGAAGTAGTATCGCCACCAACAAGGTCTACACCGTAGTGGAGGCAGGCGGCGTGGATGCCTTCGTAAAGTTCGTCGAGGGCTTCAACAGAAAAGCGGTTGGACAGTGCCAGCGACACGGTGATTTGACACGGTGTCGCGTTCATGGCATAGATGTCGGACAGGTTGACCACCACCGACTTGTACCCCAGGTGTTTGAGGGGCGTGTAGGCGAGGTCGAAATGGATGCCTTCAACAAGCATGTCGGTACTCACAACCGTACATAAACCGTTGTTATCGATCACGGCGGCGTCGTCGCCTACACCTTTTACGGTGGATGGCTGGGAGATGGGAAAGTTGCGGGTCAGGTGCTCAATGAGTCCAAATTCGCCGAGGGTATTGACGTCGGTAGGCATGGGAGGAAGTGTATGGCGTATGGATGGATGGCAAAAGCGCTGGACGGGAGACCGTTGCCTCCGGGCGTGCATTCGAAAAAAAAATTCAACACTAAACCTTTCCCCCCAACGCCATCAGTGCTTTTTCAAGTTCACGTACCCGTTTTTGAAGTTCGGGGAGTTGCTTAAAAATCACGTAGGACCGGATGTAATTTTTATACTCGATGGCGGGCGATCCGAAGACGGCTGTATTGGGTTCTTCCACGCCGGTGCTGAGACCACTTTGGGCCTGGGTTTTGGTGCCGTTGGCGATGTTGACGTGGCCCACGATGCCGGTTTGTCCGCCGATGAGACAGTTTTCGCCGATGCGGGTGCTACCGGCGATGCCGGCCTGGGCTGCAATGGCGGTATTGTTGCCAACTTCTACGTTGTGGGCGATGTGGATAAGGTTGTCGAGTTTAACACCGCTGCGGATGAGGGTGCTGCCCATGGCTGCGCGGTCGATGCAGGTGCAGGATCCAACTTCCACATCGTTTTCGATCACGACGTTGCCGACATGGGGCATTTTTTTCCAGCTTTGGTCGGCTTGTGGAGCAAATCCGAAGCCGTCGCCGCCGATGACGGCATTGGCGTGCAGGATACAATTGTCGCCCACCTCACAATCGTGGTGTAATCGTACGCCAGGGTAAATCTTGCAATTGCTGCCAATGCGTACGTTGCGCCCGATGAACACCTGTGGGTAAATGATGCAGTTGTCGCCGATGATGGCGCCTTCTTCGATCACGACAAAAGCTCCTATGCTGGTGCCGATTCCGATCCGGGCACGTTCATGAATGGAGGCTTGCTCAGAGATGACACTTCCGTTGCTCAGGCTGTTGTCAAATTTTTCGAGCAACAAGGCCAAACTGTTGCGAACATCGGCAACCCTGATGAGGGTAGGTGCGATTGGCCGTTCCGGCTGGAACGATTCATGCACAAGCAATACCGATGCATTGGTGGTGTAGGCGTAAGACTCGTATTTAGGATTGTCCAGAAATGCGAGATCACCGCTCCGTGCCTCTTCAATACGGGCAGGACGGGAAACGACAGCTTCAGGATCGCCTTCCAACGATCCGTCGAGTAAATGAGCAAGTTGTGCGGCGGTGACCTTCATGCCGGTTTGGGTATGGGCAGACTGGTGAAATGCGTCGGTATTTTTTAATGCTTCAGGGCACGTTCGGCAAAGGTAAGTATTGTGCGGCGAAAGTTCGCAGAGGTTCTTTGACAAGATGCTTTTCCACGACGAGTATACCGTGTCTGCGGATGAATACGCCGACAAATCCTACCAACCTGGATTTGGGAACGATAAAAGAAGGGGAAACGCTGCTTAACTTAGTCGTAAGTGGTAAGTCATAAGTCGTAAGTCATAAGTCGTAAGTCAGCGTTCGGCTTGGGATTTTGATAAAAAAATGCCCGATCATTTGTTTCCAAACAATTGGGCATTTTTTTTATCCAAATCCCAAGCCGAACGCTGACTTACGACTTACGACTAAGTTAAAGATCAATTTTCATAAGTACCGGACAGTGGTCGGAATGTACGATACCGTTGAGATGGCGTGCGTCAACGATACGGTCGCGCAGGTTGTTGGATACCGATTGGTAGTCGATGCGCCATCCTTTGTTGTTGGCGCGGGCGTTGGCGCGGAAAGTCCACCAGCTGTATTCTACAAGATCGGGGTGGCTGTGCCGGAAGGCGTCGGTAAACCCATTTTCCAGCCAGCGTGTCATCCAGGCGCGTTCTTCGGGCAAAAAACCTGAGCTGTTTTTGTTGCCTTTGGGGTCGTGGATGTCCTGTTCGGTATGGGCGATGTTGTAGTCGCCCACCACGATGAGTTTGGGCCGTTGGGCACGCAGGTCGGTGATCCAGTGCTGAAAATCCTCGAGGAATTCCATTTTGAAAGCCTGTCGTACATCGCCGGTGGTGCCGGAAGGGAAATAGCAGTTGAGCAGGGTCCAGTCGCCGAAATCGGTGCGGAGGATACGGCCTTCGCGGTCGTATTTTTCGATGCCGCAGCCAACCACCACATTGTCGGGTTCACGTTTGCAAAAAGTAGCCACACCGCTGTAGCCTTTTTTTTCGGCCGAATGCCAGTAGTGTTTGTACCCCAGGGTTTCGAGGTGCAAGGGCCCCACATCAGAGGGTTGGGCCTTGGTTTCCTGGAAACAAACGATGTCGAATTGTTCGGCGGCCAGCCAGTCGAACAAATTTTTGTTGATGGCGGCACGGATGCCGTTGACGTTGTAAGAAACGATACTTGTCATCCTTCTACGAGTGTTCCGATGGTTTCGCCGAGCACGATGCGGCGCAGGTTTTCATGTTTGTTGATGTCGAAAACGATGATGGGCATGTTGTTTTCCTGGCAAAGGGTGAACGCGGTCATGTCCATCACTTCAAGGCCAAGCCGGATGACTTTTGCGAAAGTAATGGTATCAAATTTCACGGCGTTGGGGTCTTTTTCCGGATCAGCGGTGTAAATTCCGTCTACCCGGGTGCCTTTTAAGATCACATCTGCGCTGATTTCGTTGGCGCGCAGGGCTGCGGCACTGTCGGTGGTGAAGTATGGGTTGCCTGTGCCGGCAGCCATAATCACCACGCGGCCTTTTTCAAGGTGGCGGATGGCACGGCGGCGGATGTAGGGTTCGGCCACACTTTCCATTTTGAGGGCCGTCATCATACGGGTGTACACACCGTGGCTTTCAAGGGCGCTTTGAAGGGCTAGTCCGTTGATGACCGTGGCCAGCATGCCCATGTAATCACCTGTAACGGGCTCTATACCCGATCCTTCGGCCTGAATGCCCCGAAAGATGTTGCCGCCGCCGATCACGATGGCTACTTCCGCACCCATGTCGATCAGTTCTTTCACCTGGCTGGCGTAGTGCTGCAGCATGTCGGCGGTGATGCCAAATTTCTGCGTGCCCATAAGGCTCTCACCCGACAGTTTCAGCAGGATGCGTTTGTATTTGAGTTTGCTCATCGTAAATGGTGGGTTGAAACAACAGGTTCCGGGCGAGGTGGTCAGGATTACCATAGAACGCCACAAAGGTCGGAATTCTTTTGCAACCGAAAGGGGGAAAAATGAAATGAACCAACCTTCCAGGTCTTAAAACCTTCCAAGTTTTAAGACCTGCCAAGTCTTAAGACTTGGAAAGTCTATAGACTTAGTGCCCCGCCACAAAATACATCGCAATTTCTCCTTTGTTTTTCGCGCTCAAATTGCCTCTGAACTGGCATTCAAACCGGTCTTTTACCAACAAATACGTCGCTTCGGAGATGTTCACCCGACCTGGCTCGCCGCTTTGTTCGAGTCGTGCGGCCGTATTAACCGCATCACCCCAGATGTCGTAGGCAAATTTGTGGCTGCCCACCACGCCGGCCACCACCGGCCCCGTGTGGATGCCCACCCGCATGTCGAAACGTGGTTTGCCTTCGCGTGTTTTTTTGTTCATGAGTTCGGCAAGTTTGGATTGCATTTCGAGCGCGGCACCAACGGCATCCACAGCATGGGTGACATTGGGTTCGGGCAGGCCACCCGCGCACATGTAGGCATCGCCGATGGTTTTGATTTTTTCCAGTCCGTATTTTGCGCAAATGCTGTCGAACAACCGGAAACAGGCATCGAGCTCCGCCACCAGGTCCTCGGGCGACAAACGCTCAGCGATTTGGGTAAAACCTTTAAAATCGGTAAACAGCACACTTACCGATTCGTACCGAACAGGTTGAACGCTGTTGTTGGTTTTGAGCTCCTCGGCCACCGATTCGGGCAGGATGTTTTTCAACAGGTTGTCGGCGCGTTCCTTTTCGTGTTCAATCACGACGTTTTTGGCCGCCAGGGCCTGGTTGGCGCGGGCACGCAAGCGGTTTCGGTTAAAAAGCAGGGCCACGAGTAAAAAAAGTGCAAGTGCGCCGCCGAGCAGGGCATAAGTGCGTAGCCGGGCACGTTCGAGGGCTTGTTTTTGACGTTCAACTTCATTTTTATTTTTTTCATCCACAAACAAAGCATCCTTGAGTTCAAAAGTTTTGGTGCGCTGTTCGTCGAGCATTGCATACCGCAGCGAATCATACCGTACCCGGTAGGTGTAAGCCCTGGAAAAATCGCCAAGTGCAGCGTAAGCCCTGGAAAAATCGCGAAACGCCCGCTGCTGGTACTTGAGATCACCGATGTCCACGGCGATGTCGTAATATTTACGAATGTATTCCAGCGACTGTTCAACATTCCCTTTGCGAAACACCACGTCGTTGATCACGTTGTAGGTTTCCGCCAGTCCGGGCTGGTCGTCGAGCTCCCGGCGAATGTTTTCTGCTTTTTCCAGGTAAAACATCGCCTTGTCGTAATCCTTTTTGTGTTTGTAGGTATCGCCGAGGTTGGTAAAAACAATAGCTCTGCCCGGGTCGTCATTAAGCTCTTCGTATATGCTTAGGGACGTTTGGTAGCAGACTAGCGCAGAGTCTGTGTAAACCATCGAATCTAATTCACTGCCTATTTCATCAAGGGCATTTCCAAGGTTGAGCCAACTCTCAGCAATATTGGCAGGGTCCTCATCCGAGGTGTTACGACGGATTTGCAGAGCTTCACTGTACCAATCGTGCGCTTCCTTGTACATGTCAAGTTCAAAACGAACATGTCCCATAAGCGTAAGAACACCGGCCAGAATTCTTCGGTCAGGATGATGCTCAAGCAGCACCCGGGCTTCGAACAGTTCCGCATAGGCTTCCTCATAAAAAGCGACACTTTGCAAAACTTCGCTGAGGTTGCCGTGGACACGTGCCATACGCAGGGTATCGCCCAGTTCGGTGTACAGTTCGAGGCTTTCGCGGTGACTGCGCACGCTGTTCTCCACGTCGCCCATGTCGTTGTAAACGTTGCCCAGGTTGGTGAGCGTACCGGCCATGCCACGGCGATCTTTAATTTGCCGCCGAATATCAAGGGCTTTCTGATAATGTGCAAGGGCAAGTTCCTTATTTCCCCGAATTTCGGCCACCACACCCAAACCGTTCCAGGCGTTGCTTTCACCACGCTTGAACCCAAGTTTTTGAGCGAGGACAACGGCTTCGTTCAGGTGTTTTTCGGCAGTTCCGGTTTCGGTTTCGTTGATTTCCCAGGCATAATCGGTGAGCAGGTTCACGCGTTGCGTGTCGGGCGGTGCTTTGGTGAGCAGGGTAGCGAGGGAATCGGCGACGGTGGGAGGTTTGTTGGATTGCGCACCGATTTTACCCGCCAAAAGGCACAGGGAAAAAGCAAGGGCGCACAAAAAACTTGGATTGGGCATCGTCGGACGGCAAAGTAAACGATGTTTGGCAATAGACGCATTATTTCTTCGACGAGTATGCAAAATACAACGCCACCAACGCCGCCAAGGTATATTGGGTGGTGCGCGCCAGGGTGAGGTGCAAGCCGAACAAAATGAAAAGTGTATCCTGCAGAAATGACGTGAGGGTGAATATCAGGCAAAACCAGAGAAGCCATTTCTGAAAAGTAAACCCGGACCTGGCGCCCGACGAAACAATGTTTTTTAAATCCATTTTGAGGAAACGTTGGTGTTTTTTGTTTGCCGATCAAAGGTAAGGGTACCCAACGGTTCCCCAAAACCAGTGTTCGTCGAACCATTTGCAATTTGTTGACGTTTTACCCGTTTCAAATGCCCTAAATTTGCCCAACAACTTCAAACACGCGCCTGCCATGCTACGTACCCTGCTTATCCTTGCTTTTTTTGCCGCCGGCTTATCGCCCTTGCGTGCCACGTACATGATTTTGCCCATGGACGAGGTGGCCCAACGCAACCACCTCAAAGCATATGGCATCACCTACTGGGTCATTTCGCAGGGTGTGGAAGCGTATTGGCTCCTTAACTATAAAGGTGGAAGCTTTGCTTTCCCGTATACGACTGTTTTTGAAAAAGAATGCAAAACGCGGGACGTGAGCTATGAAGTAATTGCCGATGCGCAATTCGCTGCTATTCAGAATGAAATTGTAAATCCGGAGGTGAACATGGACGTGATCAAGCTTGAAAAAGCGCCGAGAATCGCCGTGTATACGCCTGAAAAAAATGAAAAAGGCGAGGCCATTCAGCCGTGGGACGATGCTGTGACCCTTGTGCTTACCTACGCTGAAATACCGTACGACGTGGTGTACGATACCGAAGTACTGCAAGGCAAATTGCTGGAATACGACTGGCTGCACCTGCACCACGAAGATTTTACCGGCCAATACGGAAAGTTTTATGCCAGCTACAACAACCAGCCCTGGTACCGCGATCATGTGCGACACATGGAAAGTTTGGCCCGCCAAAATGGTTTTGACAAGGTGAGTCAGCTCAAACTTGCCGTCGCCAAACGTATTTCCGAATACGTATCGGGTGGAGGTTTTATGTTCGCCATGTGTTCGGCAACCGATACCTACGACATTGCACTAGCTGCCGAAGGGGTCGATATTTGCGCCGACATGTACGACGGCGACCCGGCAGATCCGGGAGCACAAGGCAAACTTAATTTTGCCAAAACCTTCGCTTTTACGGATTTTCAGTTGATCCGCGACCCGCTTACCTACGAGCACTCAAGCATAGACCACAACCTGGGCCGCAACGTAAATCCGGAGCAGGACTATTTTACCCTGTTCGATTTTTCGGCCAAGTGGGATCCCGTACCCACCATGCTTACCCAATGCCACACCCGCACGGTGAAAGGGTTTATGGGGCAAAGCACCGCTTTTTTGAAAAAATACATCAAACCCAATGTACTCATCATGGGTGAAAACAAACCAGCGACCGAAGCCCGGTACATCCATGGCTCGTTCGGTTATGGTTTTTGGACCTACTATGGCGGACACGACCCGGAGGATTACCGTCACTTCGTAGGCGATCCACCCACCGACCTTGCCCTGCACCCCAATTCACCGGGTTACCGGTTAATTTTGAACAATATTTTGTTCCCTGCGGCAAAAAAGAAACACCAGAAAACTTAGAGGTTTCGGTTATTGCGCTCGCAACCCTCCCGGGTTGATCAACAAAAAAAAACCGATGATGAGGACCATCATGGTCAACTCCAGGAGTAGGAAAAGCAATAGGGTTTTTAACCCGTTGATCCATCGAGGTTGCCCGAAAAACTGCAAGTAAACCCATAAGAGGTAAAAAAGACGCACTACGACAAACAACATCAAAATGGTGTTGTAATGTTCGCGGAACAATACCACCAAGGGTGCAAACAACAGCAGGAAAAACACCGTTCGAAAACCACCTATAAAAGCCTGCATGCTCAGGTGTTCGGCAAAGTTGTATCCCTTGCGACGGAACAACAACCAGCTCCAAGCGGCAGCAAAGGGTACGCTGACAAACAATATAAGGTTGAAATGTTTTTCGGCAAAAGCCGAAACGGGGTTGTGACTGTTTGCGCCTCCTTGCATCAGTCCAAAGGTGTGGGTTGCCAAAACCGACAAACCTACCGAAAGCATCAGGTATTTGAACGGATCATAGTACCGCTTGCGCTTTCCGGAAAAGTAATTGTGGATGGTAATTCCGGGTCTTATGGCCAAATCGCGGGTGAGCAAAAGGATGCCCTGGTCGTGGTGTAAAAGACGTTCCATCACCGTTTTGCGGATGTCGATCATGGTTAGTCTTTTGGTTTTCGCTTTTTGTCCACATTGCGAACAGAACTTATCACCCGCCACTAAAGCCGTATCGCAGTTTTTACAAAGTTTAACTTTGGGCACTTTTGAGGGGGTAGGTTCCATCATATTGGTTGATATTCCATACAAAGAAAAACTTTTTTTTGCTTTTTGCTTCCCACGCAATACTTTCACAGCGAACGAATCCTTCGCTACCATGAGTAAAGACGTGACATTTCTGTGTATTTCAAGTTATTTCAAGGGAAATGATTTCCTGCGCGGCGCCAAAGAAGCCGGCGCCAAGGTGTATTTCCTGACCAGCAAAAAGTTGGAACACAAACCGTGGGCCCGGGAGGCCATCGACGAAATTTTTTACATCCAGGAAGGCCCTGAAAACGAATGGTACATGGGCGAGGTCATCGAAGGTCTCGCATGGCTTATGCGTTCGCATAAAATTGACCGCATTGTGGCCCTCGACGACTTCGACGTGGAAAAAGGCGCCGAAGTACGTGAACATTTCCGCATTCCAGGCATGGGCCAAACCACCGCAAGGCATTTCCGCGATAAACTTGCCATGCGCGTTCAGGCCCGCGACAAAGGCATCAACGTGCCGGCATTCAGCAGCCTTTTCAACGACACGGAGATCAACCATTTTGCAGATACGGTGCCGGCGCCATGGATTGTCAAACCGCGTTTCCAGGCTTCTGCAACAGGCATGAAAAAGGTGTACTCCCGGGAAGATCTTTGGGCCCACCTTTCAACCCTGGGCGGCGCCAGGCATCTTTATCTGGTGGAACAGTTCAAACCAGGGGATGTATACCATGTGGACGCCCTTTCGGAAAACGCAAAAATCATTTTTGCCCGCGCTTCCCAATACCTCAACACCCCTTTCGATGTGGCTCACGGCGGCGGTATTTTCCGAAGCGTCACGGTTCCTTTCGACTCGGATGATGAAAAACAATTGCTGAAAGCTACCAACGATGTTATGACCGCTTTTGGCATGCAATACAGCGCGAGCCATACGGAATTCATCAAATGCC
This sequence comes from Saprospiraceae bacterium, assembly GCA_020847915.1. GTDB lineage: Bacteria > Bacteroidota > Bacteroidia > Chitinophagales > Saprospiraceae > M3007. The sequence continues at coordinate 12,453 of JADLBE010000479.1, forward strand.
ACGACGATGGTAAATTGTATTTCCTCGAAACGGCCTCCCGTGTAGGCGGCGCCCACCTGGCCGATATGGTGGAACATTCTTCGGGCGTAAACATGTGGCGCGAATGGGCC
>JADLBE010000480.1 GCA_020847915.1 Saprospiraceae bacterium
GAAGGCACGGACATGACCTTGTTTTTTGATGCAGGCCAAACCTTGCCCCAAGGAGAAATTTGTGTTACAAAAATCAACATCCTGCCCGACGCCTGGCCGGCAGTGAATGCGGGCGACACGGTGAGCAGTGCGTATTGGGTAGTGCATTTGTTCGACAACAACCAGAATGCCGCTTTGTGGAGCATGCATTTTGAAAATCTGGCTTTGCCGACAGGACAGCCGGCGGAGGCGTATGCTTTGTGGCAGCGTCCGGCCACCGCCGATGGTGATACCTGGCAGGTACGCGATACCGCCGACCTGGCCATTCCCGGCGCCGGAAGTGTGTTGAGTTTTTTCCACCCGCTGAACGTATCAACGTTGGGGCAATACATCCTCACCATGCCTGCCGATTCGTTGCCTACGGTGGCCGTACAGGAAAAACCTGTGGAAAGGCCCGATTTGCGCGTGTACCCCAATCCGCTTGTGTCCGGACAAACCCTGCATTTGCGCAGCAACCTGGAGGAAGATGTTCGGTTTGTTTTGTTCGACAGCGCCGGAAGGAGGATCATGGAACGCACCTTCCGCGGACAGGATGCTTTTGTGCCTTCCAGTTTGCCGGCGGGACAGTATTTCTACCGTTTGCAAACGGAGAAGGTTATGGTGCAGGGGGGGCTGCAGGTGGTCGAGTAAGGGTATATGAATGCTAAAAAGATACTCCCCCTAAAGGGGAAGGGTAGCATGTGTGGTGTTGTAACCTGCTCATAATCAGGTATTCATGTTAATTGCCGCAACCCGTTCTGCCTCTTTAGAGGCAGTATCTTTGTAGCTAAGCAGACCCCACACACACCCGGCGCTCCGCTAGGAGCGCTATCTCCTCGCAAGGTGCCTTGGTGAGCCGAGGCACAAAACGCGCAACTCCCGTCTTCCAACAAAACACCGCTTTCGAGGAGATAGCGCTCCTAGCGGAGCGCCGGGCTTGTGTGTGTGTGGCGTGTTTGCTACAAAGATACTCCCCCTAAAGGAGAAGGGCATCATGTGTGGTGTTGTAACCTGCTCAGAATCAAGGTGGCTTGTGTGGTGTTGTAACCTGCTCATAATCAGGCATTAATGTTAATTACCGCAACCCGTTCTGCCTCTTTAGAGGCAGTATCTTTGTAGCTAAGCATACCCCACACACGCCCGGCGCTCCGCCAGGAACGCTATCTCATCGCAATGTGAACAACCCAAATTTCATTCAAAAAAATCAAACAAATATTCAACCTTGTATTCAACTTCAAACCGTTTTAATATTTCCAAATACTCTTCCCTGAAAGTGACTTTTTTGTGATGTTCAGGTTGATTCAATACGTAATCAATAACCTTCTCCAACGCTGAATGGGAATGGGAAAATGCGCCATATCCCAGCTGCCATGCGAAACGTGATTTGAAGAATTTTTTTGAATTGATGAAATGGGTAGTTTCCGTCTTCAATACCCTGACGGTGTCAGATATTGAAATTGCCGGATTTAAACCAATGAGGATATGTGCATGATCCGGCATCAGGTAAATTGCCAGAAGTTTGTGGTTATTACCCTGTAAAACGCCAGTCATGTAGCGTTCTATTTCCTCGCGAAACATAGGTTTGATGACGGCATCGCGGTTTTTTACGGCAAAGATCAAATGGATGTGTAATTGTGTGTAAGTATTGGGCATGGTTGCGAATTTTGTGGTTGAAATGGTTTAATTAATTTGCTTTCCTGCTGAATTTTGACTTTTGTTTTGTAGAATAAATTTTATTTATTCTACAACCACCACTTTTTGTACAAATACCCTTCCCACCCAAATTCCAAAAAAATACACCCCTGGCAACAACAAACCCACGTCCAATTCCAGCCACGATTGTCCAGCCGGCCAGGTGCCCGACAACACCACTGCGCCATTGGCATCACACAATTGCCAGTTGGCATCGTATTCCGGAATGGCAGGCATTTCCAACGTGACCAACGAGTTAGCCGGTGAAGGATAAGCGACCAAAGGTTCGACGGAATCGAATGGCAGCGCAACGATCGGACTGTAGTTGTACGACCCGTCAAAATCCGTTTGCCGAAGGCGGTAATACTGTACTCCGTTTAAGGGGTTCACATCGGTGAATTCATAATCCTGCGGCGTTGTTTGGTCGCCACGACCGGGCACACGACCGATTTTCTGAAACTGCACGTCTTCAGAGCCGCGTTCAACGGCGAAATAATCGTTGTTGCTTTCGCTGGCGGTGCGCCATTTTAAAACAACTGTTTCTCCTTCCTGATTTGCGTTGAAAAACAGCCATTCCACAGGCAGGGCCGTGCCGCTGCCCACGGCAAACACGTAAAACTGGGTGAGGCCCGTGCGTGCGCGTGTGTACGGGTTTGCGCCCGAGGCCGTACCGGCCGTACCGGCGGTCCAACCCGAACTTTCGTACGAGGAAACATAACAGGCGTTGCGGTTGAAACCCGGCCGTTCGTGGCTGGATTGCCATTGCAGGGTGAGTTTGATTTCCGAATCGAAGGGCGTGGCTTCATGGATGGCCCAGCTGCGGTTCACCACACCGGCGGTGATGTCGTAGCCACTTTCGCCGTCGCTGAACACGCCGTCGAACACCCGAACGCCAAACCCGTCGGCCGCACCGATGTTTTCCAGGGTGGCCGGATTGTAGCTGCCGGCGCCCACAGGGAAGATGGTCGATGTGCTGCCCACATCGCGCCAAAGCGCACCTATACTGTTGGTTTTCAAATAATTGCTTGTATTGGCGCCGGTAAGTGTAGCGCTGCCGAGCTGCAGGTTGTAATCGTTGAGCTGGATGGAACTGCCGTCGAGCCAGAGTTGTCCGGCCACGGTGGTTTCGCCTGCCAGACTTTTGAGTCCGCCCCCGCCGGCGCGCAAAACATCGTACGGCAGCAGCGGTTCTATCGTTTGCGCCGCACTGTTGTTGTACCACACCACGGCACCCGGATCGAAGGTGAAGGCATTGCGCGAAGCCGAGATGTTGCTGCATGCGCTGCCGCCGCCGCGCAGCTCTAAAACGCCGTTGTTTTCAATGATCAGGTTGGCCATAGCTCCGCCCCCGGCCCCGCCGTTGCCGAGCATTTGACTGCGCACCACAATTTTACCACCCGAGCCGATGTGGTAGATGATGTCGGCGCCCGCAGGGTTTTGGGTGTTGACAAATAGGTCGTCGGCCACGTCGAGGGTGCCGTGGATGGTAAAAGTGCCTTCCTGCCAGGTGTTGTTGGAAAGCCCGTTGATGCCGTCGATCGATACGTCGCCGGCCGCTGTGATGGTGTAACCGCCGTTGAGGGTGAGGTTGAACGAACAAGGCGTACTGTTGGTGAAATTGCCATCGCACAGCAATGAAGCGCTAGAAGACCAGGACAACGCCACATTGCAGGCTACAATCAGGTCGGTTACCTCCGCAGAGGCGGCATCGCTGCAGTTTTTGCGCAGTCGGGAGAGTTGTACACTGCCGCTGCCGGTTAGTGTGGTGGCCGGACCGTTGAAATCGAGCCCCAGTCCGTCGGTGCCACCGCCGATGGCGCCATGAATGAGCGCCTGGTTGCCGTAAACCTGCAGGTATCGCAAACTTCCGGCGCCCACGCGCAAGGTAGCTCCGGCCTGAATGGTGAGGTCGTAGACTGAATATCCCGAAACGGGCAACGTGATGTCGTGGCCGGTTTGCACCACGACGCTTACGGAGGGGTCGTCGGGTGTTTGCACGAAGCTGCCCGAACCGTCGGGTGCGGTGTTCCAGAGGTTTACGGCGTTCCAGGAACCGTCGTTTTGGGAGTACAGGGTGGCGGAACTTTGGGCGCCGGCGAAGGGCGCATTGGCAAGGGTAAAACACAGCAGGAGACCTGCTGCAACGGACGTGTTGAGCATACGGTTTTTGTTTTCAAGCTTAAATCGGTTGGTTTTTTACCACCGGTTTTCAAAGCTCGGACATTGCCGCATGCCGTGCCAGTGTTTTTACAAATTTTAATACATTTTTTTTAAATTCAACTGTTCTATAAAAATTAAAAAATAGTTGAAAAAGCGCTTATTTTTAATGGATATAGTTGTTTTTTACCGTTTTACAACGAATCTTTCCATGTTCATTTGGCGACCATTTTGAAAAATCATAACGTACATACCTTCGGGTAAATGTTGCGTGTCGAGGTCATGTAACCATGCTACACGGCTTCACGAAATAAACCACTTGCAGCTGTTTTTAAAACCGGTAAATGGTTGAAAAACACATTTATTTTAAATTAAACTATCATCAAATAATTCTTAAGCATCGGTCAATCAATTATTTGCAAATACAAATCACAGCAATTTTGGAGGCAGCCCCAATCCGAGTAGCTACGGGCAAACCCTTGTTTATATCTGCCCACCTCCTCCACCTTTGAATCTCGAGTATTAAGCTATCTGTCAAAAACAAAAACACCCTCTTTCCAATGAAAACCATAGGATTGATCCTACTGGCGTTGGCGCCCTGCCTGGTCGTCGCCCAAACACGCAAACCCACAAACAACCACTACATGGAACTCGGCATGATGCTGGGCGCTACCCAGTATTCGGGCGACCTGGCCGAGAGCGACATCGAGTTGTCGCAAACCGAAGTGGGATTCGGTTTTTTTTACCGCTTCCACATTCGAAAACAGTTTTTTGCAAAAGCCCAGGTTTATTTCGGGTACATCTCCGGCGACGACGCCAATTCGCCCGATTTGTACGAGCGCAAGTTTCGCTTTTTCAGTCCGTTGTGGGAAGCAGCCGCAGTTCTTGAATACGCTCCACTGGCGAAGGAACGGGTGACCAAAACCGGCATCAACAATTTTTTCCTTTCGCCTTATGTATTTGCCGGCATCGGCGGCGCCTTCACCCGGGCCGAGCCGGAGTACTACGGCACCGTAGCCAATTCCAACAACTACCTCAAAACGTCGCTGCCCGAAGCAGACATTGTCAGACGTTCGTTTTGCACCATACCCGTAGGTGCAGGCCTGCGTTTCGACTACTCCGAACGCCTCGTGTTCGGCGCTGAAGGTGGCTTCCGGCCCGTGTTTTCGGACAAGCTCGACGGCATTTCCATCAACGGCAACCCCGATAAAAACGACTGGTATTATTTCGTGGGCATCACGGCGTCGTTTGTGATTAATCAGCCGTACAGGCCGTTTTGAGTGGAGCTTCTGCCTGGCCTGATTCACATTCAACCGCGTTGCGGTTGAGGACGCAGGGTGCCCTGACCCACGGGTTTCACCCGTGGCTATTCACATTCAACCGCGTTGCGGTTGGGTGGTAAGGCCTGA
>JADLBE010000481.1 GCA_020847915.1 Saprospiraceae bacterium
CACCAGGAAATCGATTTTAAAGTAAGGCCACGCAACATCCGCATCCAAAATCCCCAAAACGACGTTAAGGCCTACGTTTTGCAAAACAGCCGCTGGGACAACGCCCTAGGGCCCATCCCACCTTTCGCCATACTTGGTGAGTTGTTGTCGTTCGATTACCAAGACAAAATCACTTTCCCCGCCGGCAAGGAATGGCGCTTTTTCGACATCAGCACCTTCGATTTTCGCGGCCAAAACGTCAAATACGTGAGCGAGCTGGACTACAATTACGAAGTCATGCTTTACCCCGACCTCAACCGGTACAGCTCAAACGTCTATGCGCTGAAAAGCGACCTCAACGGCCGGTATTCCCTACAAAACACCACCGTGAACCAGGGCCCTTTGCAAAGCGATTACGCAGTTGTGGTTTTTTCCCTGAAACAGGATGAGCCCCTTGAAGGCGCCGATGTGTACGTTTTCGGCGAGATGAGCGATTGGGAGCTCAAGCCCGAATTTAAAATGAAATACGACTACGAATTTAAGGGATATTATGCCGAAGTGTTGTGCCGCCAGGGTTTTTACAACTACATGTATGTGGTGAAGGATACCGACAAAGGCTACAACAAACCCGATATGTTTGAAGGCAACTGGCATGAAACGGGCAACATCTACACCATTTTGGTGTATTACAGGGGCTTTGGCGACCGATACGACCGGTTGATGACCGCCACGTCGATGGACAGCAGGATACGGTATTAAGATTTAAAATTACAGCCGTTTACGCACCGCCCCCATTACCTCGGGAGCTAGTGCTGCAGCAAGTTCCACAAGGTCGGTCATGTTGTTTTTTTCCGGGGTTTGGGCGCCGGATTCCATAAAATTCATCAATTCTTCCGCCAACTTACCGTCGGTTGATTTCCCTGCCTGCCAGGTGGCCAAAGCCAAAATCCAGGGCAATGCCGGGGTGTAGTTCGGACTTTCCCGGTACGCCGCATCGCGTTTGGCCAATTGGTTGGTTTGCGCCACTTTCAGCACTTTTACGCCTTGTTCCTGCCTTAAAAGCGCTTCGAGCCAGGTGTTGAAAAACAGTTGCCACCGGTGTTCAAAAACCTCTTTTTTGTAGGCGTCGAAAAAAGTTTTTGCGTGGGTTTCGGCCTGCCGGTACTGTCCCAACTGATTAAGCGCCATGGTGATGTAGGCGGCGTGCCCGATTTTGTTGTGAAAATTTTGCGAAGCGCGGGCTTCCGGTAACGCTTCGCGCAAAACACGCAGAGCCTCCGCAGCCTGTTGTTTGCGCAGCAAAACAGCCGCGAAATTGTTGACGTAATACAGGTGATCGCTGTTTTGGGCCCGCACCGAAAGGTAACCGAAATAGGCCGCCTGATCGAAATCATGGGCCCGCGCGCAGGCCAATAGTTTTTGGCTGTAAAAATTGAGCAAAATGCGTTTGGAGTACATTTGTCCGGCCCGGAACAACTGTTCGAGCCGGTCAAATTTATCGGGCAAAAGATCGAAGCGCCGGTAATTGTAGGCGATAAAAATGAGCCGCACGAGCGCCAAAATCCGGTTGTAACCGTCGAGTCCTTCGTTGAAAAAAACGGCGGACAACCATTGTTCCCAATGCATCGATTCCGCTTTGCCGCCGCCGCTGTATTGCGCCACAATGTCGGCCGTGGCTTCGTGCAACTTGTCGTTAACTTCGCGGGCGTACGTGTAGGCTTCGGCGTTTTTTTCCAAAAAGGCGGACAAAATGCGGTGCTCCTCGTAACGCATGCGCACCAGCAGAAAATGCCTGTACACCCGGCCCACGTCGTACAATTTCAGGAAATTAAACATGGTTGCAGCCGATTGCCTGAACAGGCGCAACAGTTCCTTTTCTTCGTCGGGACGGATCGCATCGGTCATGATGCTCGCTTCGAGCGAACCCAGCCATGCGTATTGCCGATCGACATCGATGGCGTTCAGGCGTTCCTCGATCCAGTTTTTCAGGTTGGAGTATTTGCGTTTATCGAGGTTTTCGTCGTACGGCGCCCAGTCGCGCACTTTGCGGCAATTGTCCGACACAGCTTGCAGGATGACCGCCCTTTCGACGTCTTCGAAACGTTGCACCGACAGCAGGTAATCGGCCTCCAGCGGCAGCAGGAGGTTGGCGAATTCGGCGAATTTTTGAAGTTTGGAGCGCACAGGGAATGAAGTTGGCGACAAACTTACAAAAAAGTCGGTTGGTCGGTTGGTCGGTTGGTCGGTTAGTCTTTGGTAAACCAACCGACTAACCGACCAACCGACCAACCGACTAACCGACTAAAGGGTTATCCCCCCATCCACACTGATCGTCGCTCCATTAATATACGCCGCATCATCCGACGCCAAAAACGCGTACACGGCTGCTATTTCTTCAGGTTTGCCGAGGCGTTGCACGGGTACTTTTTCGCGCATTTTGGCCTGTATTTCTTCGGGCATGGCGGCCACCATTTCGGTGGCGATGAAGCCTGGCGCCACGGCGTTCACTGTTATGCCTTTGCGGCCGAGTTCTTTGGCCCAAACCTTACTCATGGCGATCACACCGGCTTTGGTGGCGGCGTAGTTGGTTTGTCCGAAGTTGCCGTAAAGGCCCACCACCGAGGAGGCGTTCACGATGCGGCCGCTGCCCTGGGCCACCATGTGCGGCGCGATGGCTTTGGTGCAATGGAACACACCTTTAAGGTTGATGTCGATCACCTGGTCCCACTGCTCTTCCGTCATTTTCATCAGGGTGGCGTCGCGGGTGATGCCGGCGTTGTTGATGAGGATGTCGATGTGGCCAAAAGCTTCCATGGTGGCCTGGGTGGCAGAGGTTACCTGGTCCATATCGGAGGTATCCACTTTGAAAAAACGCGCTTTAGTTCCGGATTTTTCGAGTTCTGCTACGAGTTCGTTGCCGCGTTGTTCGTTCACATCCCACAGGGACAAAACGGCGCCCTCGGCGGCAAAACGGATGGCGGTGGTACGACCGATGCCTGCGGAGGCTCCGGTGATGACGGCTACTTTATCTTTCAATCGCATGGCGTGTTGTTTCTTGTTTTGGTAAATAATGCTCCGCAAAAGTACAGGTGCAGGTGGCGCCAGGCGTATGCAAATAGTATTTGTTAAAAAGGCGGTCCATGCCGGATAATATTGTAAAAAACGCTGAAACACAGCGTTATAAAATGGAATTTGCGTTTCAGTCCACCTCTGTTTTTTCATCGGCACTGTCGTTCAACCACCGGGAAAGGTTCTACTTTTTCAGCCTGAAACGATTCGTTCACCATGGATTACAAACAAGCTACGGTATTGCTGCTTGCCGTTTACGCAGCGCTTTTGTTGTTCATCGTGGTACGTGGCGCCCTGAGCACCCGTTCCATGGCCGACTATGCCGTGGGCAGCAAAGGATTTTCGCCGTTGGTGGTGGGTTTGTCGCTTGCGGCAGGCATCACCAGTGCGGCCACGTTTGTGATCAATCCCGGCTTTGTGGCCATGTACGGATGGAGCGCTTTTTTGGCCATGTCGGTAGCTCTGCCCATTACCCTGACCATTTCTTTGGTGGTGCTTACCAAAAGTTTCCGGCAATACGGCTCGTCGGTAAAAGCGCTTACCCTATCGCAATGGATGGGCAAACGTTACGAAAGTGAAGGTTTCGGCCGCTGGTTCGCTGTTTTGTCTTTGCTGCTCATCACGTTCATTGTCCTGATTTGCGTAGGACTTACCAAAGTAATCGCCCAGGCTCTGGGCGCCTCAGAACTGCCGGTACTGATCGGTATCGTCGTGTTTGTTTTCGGCTACATGATGTTTGGCGGCGCCAACGCCATGGTGTATACCAACACCATCCAGGCCGTACTGATGCTGATTGTGGCCGTGGTGATGCTGAGTTCCGGAAGTGAACATTTCGCAGGTGGTATCGCCGGATTTTGGGACAAACTCGCCGCCATTGATCCGCAACTTACCCAGGCCACCAATCCGTCGAGCCCGCTGTTCCGCGATTGGTTTGAGGTGCTTTTTTGCAATGCCGTGGTTGGCGTGGCCATCGTTTGTCAGCCCCACATCATCACCCGCTCGCTGATGTTGCGCGACGGCAAGGACGTGAACAAATACCTCACCGTGGCCATCGCGGTGGAGATCCTGTTTTTTATGGTTTTGTTTGTCGGCTTTTTTGCCCGTTTGTCCTTCCCGGACCTGACCGCCAATGGACAAAAACTGCCGCTCGACGGCATCATCCCGGCTTATGTGGTGAACGAATTTCCGGTGTACGCCGGTTTGTTGGTCATCCTTGGACTCATTTCCGCCGGACTCTCTACGCTGGAAGGACTTATCCAGTCGCTTTCCACCACACTAACTGCCGACCTCATTGATCCGTTGCTAGGGGCACGTTTGGGTGAAGGTGAAGCCCGGGCCAAAAAACTTGCACGCATCAACAAGCTGGTGATCATCGCGCTTGGTGTAGCGGCCATTTTTTGGAGTTACCAGCAACTTTTAAACCCTAAACTCAGCGTGGGCATATTGGCGCAAAACGGCGTTTACGCTTATTTTTCTGCCGCATTTGTGCCCGTTTTGCTGGGTATTTATGGAAAAAATGTAAAACCCCTTGCGCCCATCGCCGCCTCCGTGACCGCTATCGTGGTGCATTTCAGCGTGTACTACGGTCAGCTCACGCCTTACACCACGGGGCCTGTGCGCAATCCCGCCGTAGCCTGTACCCTCGCCATTCTTGCTGCTTTGGTGGTTGGATTGAGCATCCATTTTTTCAACAAAAAACAAACAGCATAGCCCGCTTTTGAGGGCATATTTTTACCATGACCAACAACGCCGTCATATTATCTACCGGTTCTTACGCCCCTGAAAGGGTGGTGGAAAACGCTTATTTCAATGCCTTGCTGGGCGAAGATGTCGATACCTGGCTGCGTGAAAACGTTCAGATTTACCGTCGCCGCTGGTGCGCCGACGATGAAAGCACCGCCGATCTGGCGCAAAAGGCCGCCCAAAACGCCCTGGATGCTGCCGGATTAAAACCCGAAGACATCGACCTGCTCATTGTAGCTACCGACACGCCGGAATACATTTCCCCCTCGACGGCTTCGGTGGTGCAGGACCGCATGGGCCTCACCCGTGCAGGCACGTTCGATCTGAACACCGCCTGCGCAGGATTTGTGACCGCACTGGATGTGGCGTCGCGTTACATCCGGTCCGACACTGACTACCAGACCATCCTTGTGGTGGGCGCTTACGCCATGAGCAAGTACCTGAACATGACGGATAAAAAAACGGTCACCTTGTTTGCCGACGGTGCAGGCGCTGTGGTTTTGGGCGCACGGCCCGCCAGTGAAGGGACAGGTTTTAACGCTTCTTTGTTGCGTACGCAAGGGCAATACAACAGCTGGATGGGTATTTATGCCGGCGGCGCACACCAACCCGTGGATGCGGGCGTGCTTGAGCGCCGCGAACACCAGTTGCAGTTTGTACGCCGTTTTCCAAAAGAACTCAATCCGGAAATCTGGACCGAAATGGCCCTCGAATTGTGTCATAAAAAAGGCATCTCGCCGAATGACGTGGATCATTACTTCCTGACACAGATCAACATAAATTCGATCCATGAAACGATGGACCGTTTGGGCGTGGACCGCGCCCGGGCTGCTACCATCATGCACGACTATGGCTACACAGGCTCGGCTTGTATTCCCATGGCGCTCGACCAATGGAACCGTGCGGGCAAAATCAAAGCCGGCGACAAGATCATTTTTATCGGTTCAGGCGGCGGATTGGCGTTTGGGGCGGCGTTGTTTACGATGTGATGATCCCACGCTTTGCTGGGATGACAAGAACCCACGCTTTGCTGGGACGACAAAAAAAGAACAAAACACAGGCATACGTATGATTTGGCAGCAAGATTGGTTTGTGAAATGGGCTTTGTACAGTCCGGATAAAATTGCCCTCAGGGAACACGAGAGCGGTCGGACCATCACGTACGGCGACCTGAACCGCATGGCCAACCGTGTGGCGCACCGGCTTACCAGTCTTCAAGGTCTTGTGAAAGGCGACCGGATTGCTGTGCTTGCCGAATTTTCCATTGAATACGTGGTGTTGTTTGCTGCTGCGCAAAAAACAGGGTTGGTACTCGTACCACTCAACTACCGGTTGGCGGCTGCGGAAGTTGATTATTTGCTCGAAAATGCCGAGCCGGCGATGGTGTTGGCTGAAACAAAATTCAAACACCTGTTGCCGAAAGCAATGCCGGAACCGTGGTTGATGGAATCGCTCCAGGAATTTTGCGACACGGCACAGGAAAAACCGGAAGACCGCACTTACACAACCATCGCGGTGGATGAGGACGATCCGATTTTTATCCTGTACACCGCCGGCACCACGGGTTTCCCCAAAGGCGCTTTGTACACCCACAAGATGTTGTTTTGGAACAGCATCAACACGGCCATGTCGCTCATCATCAATTCGGAAAGCCGCACCGTAAACGTCATGCCGCCATTCCACACGGGTGGCTGGCACGTGTTGCTTACGCCTTTTTTGCACCATGGCGCCTACGTGTGTATGATGAAAAAAGTGGACCCGCCGGTCATTTTGCACCTGTTGCAAACAGAAAAAACCACCGTGTTTATGGGTGTGCCTACCATTTTGCAAATGGTGGCCGCCCAGCCCGAGTTTGAAAAGGCGTCGTTTCCCGATATGTATTATTTGATCGTGGGTGGCGAACCCATGCCCATTCCGCTCATCGAACGCTGGCATGCCAAAAAGGTGCCGGTGAGGCAGGGTTACGGCATGACCGAAGTGGGTCCCAACCTCACGTCGTTGCACCAATCGGACGCCATCCGTAAAAAAGGAAGCATTGGTCGACCCAATTTTTACGTTAGTATAAGGATCGTCGACGAACAGGGCTGCGATGTGCCGCCCGGAGTGCAGGGTGAATTGTGGCTTCATGGCCCGATGCAAACCCCGGGCTACTGGCGCAATGCAGAAGGTACACGCCAGGCTTTTTCACCCGACGGCAAATGGTTCCGCACCGGCGATTTGGTGGTGCAGGACGAAGAACATTACCTGTATGTAGTTGACAGGGTAAAAAACATGATTAAAAGCGGTGGGGAAAACATTTATCCCGCTGAAATCGAAAGGGTACTGGTGCAGCACCCTGCCGTTGCCGAAGCCTGCGTGGTGGGCGCCCCGGATGACAAATGGGGCGAAGTAGGCCGCGCTTTTGTGGTACTTAAACCCGGACAAACAACCGACGCTGAAAACATACAATCCTTTTGCCGCGGGCATCTGGCCAAATTTAAGGTGCCCAAATACGTGGAGTTTACGCCTGATTTACCCAAAAACGACGCCGGAAAAATCAACCGCAAGTTGTTGAAGACCTTCCCCCGGGAAAACCAATAAAAAACATTTTTCAAAACCTATTCATTCACAATACCAAACACAACGCGTTATGAAAGCTTTTAAATGGATGGCCATGGGCATGCTGGTAGCAAGTCTTGCCGTTTTTTCCTGCAAAGACGAAGATGAAAATGCCACATGTTCCGACGGCGTCCAAAACCAGGATGAAACCGGCGTAGACTGCGGCGGCATCTGCACAGCCTGCAAAGTAGGCGTACACGGCGAATGGAAATCGTACCCGGTAGCACCTTTGCTCGCCAACTTCGCTGACTCGATCATCGCCACTTTTGAAACCAACAACACCTACGTGGTGGACAGCTGGAAAAATGGTTCAAAAACGGTCCTTTCCGGCACGTATGTACAAACCAAATCGAGCACAGGCAACATTTGGACCATCGTTCTGGAGCAATCCTCACCAACCGTCCTGACTTCGGAAGGTATGCTTGAGGTGACCGACAACGACACCAAAATGAAGTACGAAATCGTACAAACCAACCCGGCCATCGGCGC
>JADLBE010000482.1 GCA_020847915.1 Saprospiraceae bacterium
CCTTCTTTGAGGAGTTGGAGGGCGGTGGCTTTGCCCATGCCGGAGGAGGCCCCGGTGATGAGGATGACTTGTTTCATGGTTCTTATGTTTATATGAATGATTTGAATGATGGTGCAAAGTTCGGTCCGGGAGCAAGGCGGCACCAAACACAAAGTCCGGAAGGATCAACACAATTTCCGGATGGAAAGCTGACGTCAGTTGGCGTCGCGGTATTGTTGTGGCGTCATGCCGGTTTTGGTTTTAAAAAGCCGGCTGAAATAATGCGGATAATTGAAGCCCAGGTTGTAGGCGATTTCGCTTACGGCATCGTTGCTTCCGAGCAGCATGTTTTTGGCTTTTTCCACCACGTAATCGTTGATGAAATCCTTGGCACTACGGCCGCTTTCCTTGCGAAGCAGGTCGCTCAGGTAATTTGGCGATAAATGCAATTTTTCAGCAAAATACTGGATGGGCGGCAGGCCATTTTGAATTTGGTCGGAGTTGAAATAGGCTTTCAAAACCTTTTCAAACTGCGCGACGGTATCCTGGTGGATGTTGGTTCGGGTATTGAATTGGCGCTCGTAAAAACGCATGGCATAATTCAGCAGCAATTCGAGGTTGGATGTGATGACGCGTTGGCTGTGGTTGTCGATCCGTTGATCACATTCCACTTTGATCTGTTGTATGCAGGCCGTCAGAACCTCTTTTTCCTGGTCGGAAACATGCAAGGCTTCGTGCACATCGTAGCTGAAAAACGTGTATTCGTCGATGTGTTCACCGAGCGGCGATTTCCGGATCAGGTCGGGATGAAAATAGATCATCCAACCTTCGATGTCGTTGGCTTTTTGTTCCCGGGTAGGCGAAACAACTTGTCCGGGAGCGGTAAAAAACAGGACGCCCTCTTCGAAGTCGTACTGGTTCCGTCCGTAGTCCATGCCGCAACTTCCGTCTTTCATGCCGATGTAGTAGAGGTCGGACAGCAGTCGTGCGCCGACCATTTCCCTGGTCACCACCAGTTTGGAGGCATCAATCACCGTGATGAGCGGGTGTGTAGGTTTTTCGTACCCCAGCAACTGGTGCAGTTGTGCGATGGATTTGATGTGGACGATGGGCTCGGGCATGGTTGTTTTTTTGACAAGGCAAAGGTGGGGGAATTGGGCTTGTGCAGAGCAACACAAATCCGGGGATTGGCAACACAAAATGGGGAAATGTTGATTGTATGTTGCCGTGTTGTGTGTTTATACCGGCAAAAGTTGCGTGTTTTCACCCATGCCGTACCAACATCTTCATCAGCCATTCCCGGTCGGTGAGCAACGGCGTTATTTGTATGCTTTCGCGCAATTTTTCCCGATTTTTGATCTCCGGTTTGGAAAGCTGGAACACCGTGGTGCAGAAATTGAGGTAGGTCTGCTTGATGTTGGATGAGATTTTTTTGTTGCGTTTCAGGAACACCATAAAAGCGCTGAGCAGGGAGAGCAAAGCGTTGATTTCGTCGTTTTCAAAATAAATTTTCACCAGCAGCACCCGTGCGCCCAGGTAGTAATTGATGTCGTTCATGGCCACATGGTTCAGGGCTTGCATGGCCTCGTCGTAGCGGTTGGTGTAGAAATACAACTCGGCCAGGTTGTAGTTCAGCACGTTTTGCCGGAAATCTTCAGCGAGGTTGGGACCATGCCGCATGATGAAGGATTCGATCCATTCGAAACGTTTGAGTCGTAGGGCGAGTTTGGTTACGTTGGTGAACGCCCAGGGCGACAGTCGGCCGGCGTCGTTGAACAGTTGCCGCTCGATGCCACTGTTGTACAGCTCCAAAGCCTCCGAAGCAAAAGCATCTTTGCCGTGTCGGATTTTACGGGCGCAATAGTTGATGGCAAGCTGGTAAATGGAGCGTAAGTCCTCTTCGGGGAGCGATCGTTCCTGGGCCAGAAGCATGCTTCGAAGAACATGGAAAAGCGACTCGTCATTTTCGTCAACCTGGGCCAGCAAAGCGGCGTGGTACAATCCTATGAGTGGTTCGCCAAAAAAATCGGCGGCTTCGAGGTGTTGCAGCCACGATGGCGAGATACCTGTTTGGTAATCGCCCTGAAGGATTTGCCGGTTTTCCAGCATGGCAACGGCATAACGCAGTTTTTGAAGGAAATAGTAGCGGTCGAGGTTGTCGGAAACCGATTGTAAGCCGGGATCGTAGCGCCTAAGTTTTTGTCGGGTAAAATGCAGGTACGATTGTTCGGCGCTTTTGATGGCGAATTCAAAAAACGTGGTGTTGCGGGGCTCCGGGCTTTCAAGCAGGGCAGCAGCGCGGCGTTCGGCCTGACGGTACGTTTTGTCCAGGCCCTTTTCACTGGCAATGGCCAGCAGGTCGGGGAGCATACGGTGCTCATCGGACTCGTAGCGCTCAATGGTCCAAAACCGTTCAATGAGGGTGCTCAGGTCGCTGAGCAGGTAGCGCCAATGTTTGTCGTCGTACGGTTGGCCAGGCAAAAGTTCGGCATAGACCTCAACGGCGTCCAATTGCTCCAAATTGTGCCTGCGATCCGACAAATACCCCAAAAGATCGACCAGTATGGGCTGGCGGTTGAAATACGGCGAAGCTACAAACCGTTTCAAGGCTTGCAACTCGTCGGGCTCACAAGCAGCCAGGAGCTGTACGATTTTACTGTCTCGTTTCATCTTTTTTTCCGAAAAGGATGTTCATGTAAAAATATTCAATTTCTGCATTCCTGGCATGTCGTACTGGATTTGGCAAATGTATAAAAATAAATTATTTTAATTATTAATATTATATTTTTAAAATATAGATTGTGTTTAATTTACAAATAATTAATATATTATATATAATTTATTGAACAACGTAAATCTGGCGGCAAAGTACAAAAAAAGTCTTTGCCTGTTAAATAAGGAGGTGGCATCTTTGTCTTTACAAACACATCTAAGCTTACTGATGACAATGACTTGGCTGAAAAATCTGAAGATAGCATTGCTGCTGTGCTGTACGATCCCTGCGCAGGCACAAATGGTATGGCCGGGTGATGTGAACAACAATGGTATCGTAAATGGTGTGGATTTGCTTTGGCTTGGGTTGGCGTATGATGCCAACGGTCCGATTCGCCCCGGTGCAAGTACGGGATGGACACCACAGTTGCTAGGTATGCCATGGGAGCAATCTTTTTTCTGTGGCTTAAATTACGCTTATGCAGATGCCGACGGCGACGGTGATGTTGACGAAAAGGATCTTGAAGAAGCCCTGCTTCCGAATTTTCGCCAAATCCACGGCACATTTACGCCCGATGGTTATGCCAACGCCGAACCCGGAGGCAAAAATCCCGCCATTACCCTCCTGCCTTCAGCTACAGAGGTGCTTCCTGGTGAAGCGCTAACGATTAAAGTGATTTTGGGAGATGAAATACTCCCAACAACCAATTTTTACGGTATTGCACTTAAAATGCATTATTCCTCCGGGTTGGTAAACAACAATGGAGCCGACATATCATTTACAACTCAGACAAGTTGGATCGATCCCGAGAATGAGGGTATTGTAAAGGATCTGTATTACAAAGACTCGGTTTCCGGGGATGTTGAAGTTGCCATTGTTCGCAGCAACCAGATTCCTGTGGATGGTCACGGCTCCATCGGTAGTTTTTCCATCATCATCGAGGACATCATCGTCGGCATAGCACCTCAGTTTGAGTTGCGCATCGACAGCGTCATGCTCATCGACCAAAACGATACCATCACCGCAGTAGTGGCCGATACGGTATTCGTAAACATCAAACAAAAGGTCAGAGGTCGTGGCATTGAGCCTGATGGCCGAATGAAAATCAGTCCCAATCCGACCGGTCCGGATGCGACGGCCTGGCGCCTCGAATCCACCGAACCGTTGCATCATCTTGAACTTATCGATGGTTTGGGCAGGGCATTTCCCGTTAGCCCGCAACCTGCCGGAGAGTTTCTCTGGCTGGTACCCAAACCTGCCAACCTCCCGCCAGGCGCCTATTGGTTGTCCGGGTACACAGAAAAGGGAGTGTTGATAACACACCTTATTCAGGTCTTTTAATCAAAACACGCTTTTTTCATTTTAATCGGAATACGCTTGGATCAAAACACACTTCGCTTGTTTTTAAAAAGTTTATTGCAAACCCATTGGTAATTGGGTAATCGTCGCTGAGAACGATTTTCTTCCCAACATGAGGGCCCCCGCCTGAATGGTTAGCATTGGTAACAGAAATACCGCCACTTGAGCCTTGCGCTTATGGGGCGGTTTTTTTATAGCATGTAAAAGTTGCAGATGTAGCCCAAAAAACCCAAATCTGCGCGCTTCTGGCCTATTTATTCAATAAGTTCACACTCACTGTAGCCAATTCCGAGTTGGGGAAACGCACCGCGTGTTTTTCTGTAGGATTCAATCCTGCTTCGGCGGCAACGCTTTTAAACACGTCGATTTCGACAATGTACTGATCGGAAAAACCGTGAGTAGCGTCGTAAGCCGTGGCGGCCGTTTTTCCCAGGTTTTGTGCCGTAAGCGCCGGCGCTATGGTGTGCAACTCAATAAGCAGCAAACCGAAACGCGATACGTAAGGAGCCCATTTCTGGAAATGTTCGCGCAGGTTGTCCTCCACTTCGGCGTTTGATAAACGGCGACCGCGGAAGGCAAAAGCACCGGTGGAACGGCTGCTGCGGCCAGGCGTGTGTTTGATGGGATCCGACCACGGACGGTTGTGGTCGAGAAAGGTGCGCACGTTGAGCAGGTCACGAAGTTCAATGCCGTAGTGTTCGCGCAGGTCGTCGGCCAGCAGGTCGGGTCGCCCAATGTCGCCCCAAATAACTTTGGCCCAGATGTCGGCCTGGATGATGTTGGCACGGGTAACCTTAAGGGCTGCCTGGTTGTAGTCGGCGCCCACGAGGAAGAGCGGGTATTCTTCGAGCATGGTACCACGCAGGGTGCGTTGTTCGATCACGTCGAACAGGTGGATGATGAAAGCGCCGTTGCCGCAGCCCATATCCACGATGCCTTTGGGTTGTTGTTCGATGGGTTGGTTGAACAGGTCGATGATGATGTCGTCCACCACTTTAAAATAATTGGCGTGTGCGCCGCCGCTTCCCCACACGTTCATTTCACGGTCTACGTGCATTTCGCGGGCGCCTGCGGGCAGGTCCCAAAAGATGTTGGCGTTTCCGAAAATCAGTTCGTCGACCTGTCGGAACATGGGCAGGTACGACACCGTGACGCCGTAGGCACTGGCACGGCGTGCAAAAAAAAGTCCTTTATCGGTAAAGCTGAAGGTGCCGTTGCGTTTTTCGAACCAGCCCAGATTGGCGAAGATGTCGAGCAGGCGTTCAAAACTTTCTGCGTCTTCGTGGAATTCTTCGGGTTTGAAAGAGGCTTCCATGAAATATTTGTGAAACATGCCGTTCATGCTCAGCGCCACAAGTGTGGGACCCACGATCATACCTTCCACATGTTTCAAAACCTGGTGCTGGAGGTGTTGGGTTTCTACCTGGTCGGCAGGTGGCATTCCGAACCGGTTTTGGTAATTGGCGGCGAGGCGTTCGAGCACGAGGAAAGGCTCTTTTTCAAATTTACGGCGGTGGTAATTGCCTGAAAACCTGATCAGGTGCACGACATCCTGGTAGAAGGGAATCATGCCGAATGCCTGTTCGCTGAGGTCGTTTGTGCTGATGCGGATTTGGTCTTCCGCCTCGATGGTGTGGGTGAGCCAGCCCTGGGAGGCCAACACACGCAAGGCCACGTTGAGGTAGCCTTCGTTGGCGCCGAAACGGGCGGCCAAATCGTGGAGCAGCACCGATTTTTCCTGCAGCAGGTGTGTGGTGACGCCTTTTTGGTGCAGGGCGAAGGCGGTGGGCGCGGTTACAAGCCCGTCGAGGTGGCGAAACAGGTCGTCGCGGAGCTGTGCCTGGTGTTTTTTATCCATGGTGGTAGGGTAGAGCTGGCTTAAAGGTAGGAAAAGTTCAACTCACACCCGCAGCGTCCCCCGGAACCCTCTGGCGGCATAATACGACTCGGCGCCATTGTGGTAAACAAACACCTGACCGTAGCGGTAATCGCCGAAAATGGCGCCGCCGAGTTTCCGGATGTTGGCAGGGGTGAGAAGCCAGCTCGACGTTTTGGTGTCGAAATTTCCATGTTTTTGCAGCTCCCGGTATTGTGCTTCGGATAAAAGTTCGATACCCATGGCCGCAGCGGCTTCAACAGCGTTGTCTTCCGGCTTAAATTCCTTCCTCGATTCCCAGGCCGCGCGGTCGTAACACAGGCTTCTGCGGCCTTTCGGACTTTCGGGGGAGCAATCGACGAACAGAAACTCCCTGGTAGCAGCATCATACCCGATCACATCGGGTTCGCCACCGGTACTTTCCATGACATGGAGCGACCACAGTTTGTCGGGTTGAGTTTCCAGTTTAGCCTGTACGTCGGACCAGCCCATGCCCTGGTGGCGGTTTAAGTTTTTTTCAAAACGGGATTTCAGGGTTTGGAGAAGTTCTTCACGTTGATCGGCAGGCACTGTTTTTTTAGTTTCTTTCATGATTTTGGTAAAGTGTTTACAACATTTGGATGATGCAGCGTTCGCGGTTTTTTATGGTTAAAATAATTTATTTTATAAAATTTTACAAATATAAAATAAGTTGTTTAAAAAAACAAAGCTGTTCTAAAAATCGCCTTTGCGAACAAAGCGTGTGGGTTGCATCAAATACTGTTTCCGCTTCCGTTGCACAGCAAAAAATTCCACCATAACTTTCCGCTTTAATCAACAATGAAACCCTTGCATCTTTATGAAACATTTAATTGCTGTATTCATTTTATACATCTTGTTTTCAGTTCCAGGTTTTGGACAATCCAAACCCTATTGGTCGGTTGGAGGTGAGATGCTTTTTTCATGGGCAGACATTACCGACAATGGCGGTGATGCGAACTCTACCTTGCGCTGGGCCCCTGTTATCAACCTTCAGGGGAAATTTAATAAGGACTTCAGTGCTAAGTTTGGGGTCTTTACCGGACTATATTGCCGGAATGTGGGTTACATCTACGACGATTACCAGGACAGAACCCTTGATCCAAATGTATTTGGAAATCCACACAAGGAAAAGTTCAGGTCGTACAATATAGGTGCGCCCATTGGTATAAAAATTGGCGACCTGGAGAGAACCCATTTTTATGGTGGTTACGAAATTGAATTTCCGATTCACTACAAAGAAAAAACTTTCGATGGCGGCGACAAAACCAATACAACAAAAGGTTGGTTCAGCGACCGGCAGGAGCCATTTCAACATGGTTTTTTTGTTGGCGTTCAGTTTCCCTACGATTTTGCCGTCACGTTTAAATATTATGTAAGCGAATTTCACAACCAGGATTATACCCGCGGCGATGGCATTAAGCCTTATGCAGGCCTCGACTCGCACATCATGTACATCTCGGTTGGTTACAATATTGCGGTTAAAGAATAAAAAAGTCCACCCGGCAATTGCAGAAGAAATAACCTCCGGATTGCCGGGTGGACGTTTTGGTTCAAACCTGTTACATCAATACGGTTTTATGATTTGTCCTGTATTTGCACCAAATACAGCCTTTCGGAAACCATATTCCAGCTGTTGCATGGTTACCGGAATATCGCCCGGGAAATAGGGGAAATATTGCGGCGAATCTTCAATAACGGTAGGACTTACGGCATTGATTCGAATACCATTTTCCATCTCAATGGCCGCAGCCCTTACAAATCCTTCTACAGCGCCATTTGCTGCTGCGGCATTGGCAAAATTTAACTGGGGATCGTGTGTCAGTGCTCCGGTAATTAAGGTAAAAGATCCTTTGGGATTGATGTAGTGTTGTCCGATAAGCACCAGATTAATTTGCCCCATCATTTTACCTTCAACGCCTTTTCTGAACGTTTTGTCTGTTAGTTTTTTCCAGGGACCAACAAAAGTTGGGCCAGCGGTGGAAATGAGGGCATCAAAGGCGCCTGCTTGTTTGTACATATTTTCAATGGAATCCGTGGAAGTGATGTCTACCTGTACATCACATCCTTTGGTAGAGGCGGTAATTACCTCATGATCTTTTTTAAATGCATTGGTAAGGTGTTTGCCCATGGTGCCAGATGCACCAACGATGATAATTTTCATTTGTGTAAATTTTAAAAATTAATTTATACAAAGGTAAATTCACCGGAAGGCGGTAAAACAGGACAATCATGGAGTTGTACCGGACTTATCTGAAATTATGCCGGAATGCTTCAGGAGAATAGCCGGTATGTTTCTTGTAGAACCTTATAAAATAGGAGTAGTCCTCATAACCAAGGTGATCAGCAATGTCTTTTACCTGGTTGGATGTTGCGAGCAGGTATCTTTTAGCTTCAAGTATGATCTGGTCATTGATCAATTCAGAAGCGGTTTTCCCGATGCTTGATTTGGTTATTTCATTGAGCTGGTAAGGCGATAGATTCATCAATTCCGTATACTGCGACACTTGCTTGAGGGTAACAATATGTTTGTCAAGCAGTTCTAAAAAATCCTCAAATCGTTCCTGAGTATAGGAATTGGTAATGGTTGAGTCGCCTTTGGGATTGGAGCTTTGGCGTATAAATTCGATAAAAAAAATATCAAGACTTGATTTAATGACGTCAGCATATCCCTCCTCTCTGGCATTGTATTCATGAAACATTGAAGCCAGGATGGCATCCAGTTTGTTATACCGCGCGGCTTCCATTTCACAATAGTTTTTATTGCTTACTTTTTTTAAACGCTGGTTGGTTGATCTGGATTGAGGATGGTAAAATTCGGTATTGAATTCAAGCAGATAACCTGTACAACCTGCTTTTAATTCAAGTTGGTGCACCTGGCCGGGTCGTAAGAAGAAGACAGAATTGTCCAGCACGTTGTATGCAGTGAAATCTATTTCATGGTTGCCTTTTCCCTTTTTTAAGGCAAGTATAAAATAGAAGTCATGCCTGTGGAGATCGTGTATTAAGTCATTTTCGCCCAAAATATCCTCCACCCGACGTATTGTAAACCGTTCAGGAGAGGGTAGTTCCTGTTGAGGGGAATTGAGCTGCCGGATGGGAATTTTTTTCATCTTTACAATACATTGATTACCACATTCCCCTTTTTGTGGAAAGATTCTACATAGGTATGGGCCTCTCTGATTTGTTCAAGCGTGTATTTTTTGTCCAATACAGTGGTTAGTTTCTCCAATTCAATGAGCGACTTTAAAACTTGTAAATCATCAGGATTTGATTTCGGATTTTTTGTTACCGAGACATACCTTCCTCCTGGTTTTAACAAATGCCTGCATACAGATTTGGAAGTTTTGCCTACGGCATCAAATATGATATCAAACCGTGTCTCTGTCTTTGTAAAATCATCTTTTTTATAATCTATAACAGTATCAGCACCGAGCTGTTTTACCATGCTCACGTTTGTTGTGCTGCATACGGCGGTAATTTCCGCGCCAAAAGACTTTGCGATCTGAACGGCAAAAGTTCCAACACTTCCCGAGGCACCGTATATCAGGACACGATCTCCTGTTTTTATACCGGCTTGTTTCAGGAACCGCAATGCCGTCAAACCTCCAATGGGGACGGTAGCAGCTTGTTCGAATGTCATGTTTGAAGGTTTGATGGCAATCAAATCATTTACGGGCAGGCAGGTATATTCTGCATACCCTCCGAATCGCAGACCACATGAGGCGAAGATAGGATCATCCTTTTTAAACAAATGCACTTTTTTCCCAACCTCCTCTACAACTCCGGCCAATTCGAACCCCAGGATGTTTACCCTTTTGGGTTTGAACAGTCCGTTAAAAAGTCTGGCTAAAAACGGGTCCGCTTTACGCATGCGCCAATCTCCGGCGGTGACGGTGGTAGCATGTATTCTTACCAATACTTCGTTGTCTTTTGGTATTGGTTTGTTGATGTGGGTAAGTTCCAAAACATCGGGTGAACCATATTTTTTGTATACGACGGCTTTCATTGTTTGGTAATTTGGTTAAAAGATGTTGGTTTTAAAACATGATCTAATTTCTAATTCGATACAAAGGTATTGGCAGTGAGCAGGCAGGGGGTAGGACAATTCCGCAGTTGAGCCGGATTTTTATGAAGTTTTTAAAACCTTAAAATCATGTATGTATAGGTGTCTACTAGGGTGTGTCTGAAAAATGCTCACCGGGCTGAAAACGCATCTTTTAGAACCTGTACGGCGCGTCTTTTTAGGGCAATAGAACCCACTATTCCCCAAAAAAGTACGCTTGTCCAGAACCTAAAATCTGCTGTTTTCATCTCCGGCAGCATTTTTCAGACACACCCTA
>JADLBE010000483.1 GCA_020847915.1 Saprospiraceae bacterium
GCGGCGAGTGGGACCGCGACGACGATACCTTCCTCGATTTGCCGCTGCTGACACGTTTTTCCGTGTACAACAAATGGCGTTACCGCAAAGAAAATGAAAACGGTCTGAGCGCTTTTATAGGCGCCCGTTACGTGGATGAAGAGCGCATCGGCGGACAAAAAAACTTCAACCCGGATACCGACGAAGGCACCACCAACGCCTACGGACAAACCGTGCGTTTCACACAGCCGGAAGTGTTTACCAAAACCGGTTTTCGCTTCGATGAAAACAATAAAATTACCCTGCTCGCCTCGTTTGTGGCCCAAAACCAGGATTCCTGGTTCGGGTTGGCCCAATACAATGCCCAACAACGCTACGCTTATGCCAACCTGCAATACGAATGGTTTTGGGGCAAAAAGAAGCTGCACGACCTCAAAGCCGGCGTGAGTTTCCGCCATTTTATCCTGAATGAAAACATCGGTTTCGCTCCTGTGGACACGCTCGGGCGCACCTATGCGGGCAACTATCGTCGGGAGGAAAACATACCCGGTTTGTTCGCCGAAAATACGTTTCATTTTATGGACGACCGCTGGACGTGGATCGCGGGTTTGCGCGCCGACAAACACAACCAATTCGGTTGGTTTGTAACGCCGCGCACCATGCTGCGTTTTTCGCCTTCGGCAAAATGGGACCTGCGCGCAAGCATTGGTTCGGGTTGGCGGACGGTCAATTTGTTTCCTGAAAACATCGGTTTGCTCACAGGCAACCGAGACATCGTTTTTGTCGAAACTTTAAACCCCGAAGAAACCTGGAACGCCGGTGTGAATGCCACACGCCGTTTTACGATCGGAAATGTACAAATGACCGCCAGCGCGGATGTTTACCACACCCGTTTTCAAAACCAGTTTTTCCCCGATTACGACACCGACCCGAACTTTGCCTACATCGAAAATTTTACCGGAAAATCCATCAGCAACGGTTTTCAGATCGATGCCAACGCCGACTGGAAACGTATTCTGGAGTTCCGCGCAGCGTACACCTTCCTCGATGTTTACCGCGAAATGGGCGGTGAAAAAGTGCTGTTGCCCTTCAATCCGCGCCACAAAATTTTAGGCGCAGCCACCTACCGCACACCCGGCGAAAAATGGCAATTCGACGCCAACATGCACTGGTACGGCAAACAACGCCTGCCCAACACGGACAAAAATCCGGAAAACCTGCAACGCCCCGACGAATCCGAAGCTTTTGCCATCGTAAACCTGCAGGTGCGGTACAAAATGAAAAGCATCGAAATCTTTGGCGGCTGCGAAAACGTGTTCGATTTCCGGCAGAAACGTCCGATCCTCGGCTGGGAACAACCCTTCGCACCCGGCTTCGATCCGGCATTTGCATGGGGACCTACGCGGGGCCGGGAGTTTTATGTGGGTGTGAATTACAGATTGGCGAAAAAGGAAGTCACGGAATAAAGCGCCCGCGGCTTGGTTTCACACAGATGTACACAGATTTAAGGCGCAGATTTTCACAGAAAAGATTAAGTATATCTTCTGCGAAAATCTGCGTTTTAAATCTGTGGAAATCTGTGTGAAACCCTTTTATGTCGCGTTTTTTTAAAACTTCTGCGCGAAACTACCCAAGCTTCACCCTTGGATCAACCCGTGCATACAACCAATCTGCGAGCAACGAACCCACGATCGTGATGCTGGCCATGAGAAAAATAAGCGCCATGAGCATGGGGAAATCCTGGTTGTAAAACGCCTGCTGGGTTTTGATGCCCATGCCCGGGATTTGGAACAGGTATTCGATGGTGATGGCGCCGCCGAATACGCCTGGCAGCATGCGTCCAAACATGGTAATGACGGGAAACAAGGCATTGCGGAAAGCATGTTTCCAATACACGGTTTTTGCCTTCAGTCCCATGGCCTGTGAGGTGCGCACGTAGTCCTGTGCCAACACATCCAGCATACTTCCGCGCATAAGCAGACTCAACATGGCGAGGTTGTTAAAAACGATGGCTGTGACAGGCAATATGAACTTCACGGCATGGACGCCCAGCCATTGAAAAAACGACAATCCGCCGCCCGGCCATGGATTGATGGCGATACCCTTGATGAGGTGCAAACCCATGCCTGGAGTGGCAAACAACATCATAAGCATGGCGCCAATCCAAAAAAGAGGTAATGCCTGGGTAAACATCAGGCTGCGTTTGGTCCAACGTTCCGGCCATTTTCCGGCGTTGCGGGCCATCCAGACACCAAGCGGCAGGGCGAGTAAAAAGGAAAAAACCAGGGCGATGCCGTTCAGCGTCAAACTCACGTACAAGGCCGGGCGCAGTTCGCTCCACATGGGCCTTTTGGTTTGTTTGGACAGGCCCGCGTCGCCCAGTCCGACCATGCCGGTCACCCAGTGAACATATTGATTGTTGAAACCATACCAGCGGAAAGCCGGCATCCACAAATTGGCGCGTGTGGGTGTGTTGTGCCAATGGATAAAAGCAAGTTGTGTTTTTTCCAGGACAGGGTACATCTCCGGCAAATCCACGGCCGTACGTTTGGCCTGAGCAAGCGTCGAGTCGAGGGTTTCGGGTGCGCCGTTGTACAGTTGGTGGATCAGCGGACGCAGGGACGTTTTGGCGCCGATGCTGTCGGGCTGTTTTTCCAACATACGTACGGTTTCAAAAACGGCGGCTTCGTAGGAGGCTGTGGTTTGCCAGTTGCCGGTTTGAGATGCCATGTTTACGAGCCACTGTCGGCGCCGGGGAGGGAAAACACGGTACAACGTATCGGGAAACGTACGGGCGTTCAGGGACCAGAAAAAAACGGGTTTGTCGAGTCCCATGCTTTTGGCCTTTTTGTCGTAACGCACCGATTGCACGAGTGGGTCGGGCGATGGCGAACTGTCCGGACCGAACTGTTCCTCCACACGATCGCCGGGTGCGTTGGTACGCAGGGCAAAAGCTACCAGCGATACAACAAGCAGCGTGGGCAGGGCAAGCAGCAATCGGCGCAGGAAGTAAACAGACACGGCGTTATGGCTTTATTCCGGAACAAACGGATTGTATTCCTTTTCGTGGCGTATGGTGGTCGACGGGCCGTGACCTGGGTACACCAGCGTTGGTCCGGGCAAAGTGTACAATTCCGAACGTATGCTTTGGGCAAGTGTTTCAAAACTGCCACCCGGCAAATCGGTACGACCTATACTTTCGTAAAACAACACATCGCCGGCAAGTACAAAACCGGCTTCTTCGCAATACAGCGACAGGCTGGCGGGTGAATGGCCGGGTGTAAACAGCAATTTCAGGCTGGTGTTCCCAAACGTCAGGGTTTCACCGGCCTGTAAAAAACGCCCGGGTTCGGGCGACGCTTCGGCGTTGGGGATGCCGTACATCTGACAGGTAGCGGGGAAGCGGTGCAACAAAGGCAGTTCACCCTCGTGCAGTTCGGGCGTGAGTCCCCAGGTATCAAACACGAATTTGTTTCCAAAAATGTGATCGAGGTGGGCATGGGTATTGATGAGCCTGACGGGTTTGAGGCCGCGTTTTTCGAGCGTATCGCGCAGGTGGTTTTTTTCTTCAGCGGTGTAACAGCCTGGATCCACGATGATGCAATCGCCGGTGGCGTCAAAAACCACGTACGTGTTTTCTTCAAAAGGATTGAAGGTAAAAGAAAGGACTTCTGTCATGCTTGCTATGCGCTTAGAGCGTGTTGAGTTTTCGGTTTTGAGGCGAGAGCGAGCAAATTTAGTTTTAAAGAAGGCAAAATTTGCAACCGTAGCCGGGTGCCTACGGCGAAAATTTTAACGAACTTTAAAATAAAATTTGCCGTTCGCAGCCCAAAACCCGAAAGCTCAACACGCTCTTAATGCACGAGCAGGCGTTTTTCTACAATGCCCTGCCCGGTTTGCAGGCGCAAGGTAAACATTCCTTTGGACCATCCCTCGGTGGAAAGGCGCAGACTGCGTCCGCCGCTGAGTTCGAGGCGCTGTACGGTTTGTCCGAGGGCGTTGATCACTTCCACACGCTGCAGGTCGCCTTCCGGACAAAGCACGGAAACCTGATCGGTAGCGGGGTTGGGGAAAACCATCACCTGTGGTTCATTGGAGGG
The DNA here is from genome assembly GCA_020847915.1 of Saprospiraceae bacterium. Lineage (GTDB taxonomy): Bacteria > Bacteroidota > Bacteroidia > Chitinophagales > Saprospiraceae > M3007. Next base: position 4,080 of record JADLBE010000483.1, read on the forward strand.
TGTTTCGGTGGAGGTAAGTTGTTCCACTTTAAGCCACAGGGTATCCTGTATGGCCGGTACGCTGAGGGTAAGTTCATTGCCATCGGCGTCTACGGCTTTCAGGCTGCGCACGTCGACGGTGAACGGAATCAGCGAGCTGGAAGTGCGATCAACTACATCAACGATGATGATGAAATCCGCCTGGAAAACGATTTTGGCAAGTCGGCCGTAACCCGAAACCGTTGAGCCGTTTTTGCGCACGAAACCCATGTCCATTTGCCGCCGGCTGTGAATGTCTTTGGGCAGCCAGAGGAAGTGGTTGGTGATGCCAAAAAAGGAATTGTCTTCATAGTCGGCATCAGGGTCGTGGCGCGCAACTTCGGGGTATTTCAGTGCAAAAGCGAGGCCGTAAATGCCCATGGCAGGCGCTGCTTCGGAGCCCACCATGAGGTCGGCTGAAATTTCAAGGGTGGCAACGTTGGCAGGAGTCACTACGATGGTATCCTGTGCAAATTCCACCCAAACTTTGGGTGCGCCCGGCAGGTGCAAAACGGCCTGGGTATCGAGGGGGGCGTAGTGTTGTTCGATGGGATCGGCGTCGAACTCGTTCACGAGACCGTTGCCGTCGCAGTCGGCATGTTTGGTGTTAACACCAGCGGTGTTGGCGGTCCAGTTGGGTGCGAATTGTGGCGTCCAGGAAGAGCTTGCATTGGGCCTCGGCGGACCGGAAAAGCTGTAAGCGTTGCCCAGGTTGAGCAGGTCGTGAACATTGGCTTTTTTGTCGCCGTTGGCATCGCCGGGCATCACGTAGTCGGTCATGCCGGGCACCTGGCTCGACGACAGGTTGATGGCGTCGGTTACGATCAGTTTGGTTACCGAAGAAACGCAGTTGTTGGGTTTCCAGGCGGTAAGGTTGGCGCGGTAAATGCCGCCTTCGGTGTAGACGTGTTCGATGGAGTCCCATTGAGAAGCTTCGCAGATGGGCGAATCGTCGCCGAAATCGAGTTGGGTCAGGTTGTAATCGCCGCTGGTCAGGTTGAAAAAACGGACCGTATAGCCGTTGACTGGATTGCCTCCGACAACCTTAAAATTCAGATCGCTGCCGCAGGACGAGGAGCTGCCGCATTCGCCGGCCCACCAACCCGTGAGACCGTTGTTCATGGCTTCACATTCGTTGAGGTAGGTTTGGCCGTCACAGCCGCATACGGGGGCAAAAAAGTTGGGGCAAAAATCGGTCTGGTTGGCTATGGCGTAGCTGTAGCAACCTGGTTCGGTGATGTTGAGTTGCTGGCACCGTGTGGTGGTACAGATTGCGTTGTCGTCGGGGTTCTTGGTGGTGTATTCGGCACAAATCAGGTAATTGCCGTTGCCGGGCAGGGTATAGGTCAGGTCGGGGCTGTTGCCCAGAATTTGATTTGTTTTGCTGTTGTACCAGGTCACGCTCTCCAGATTCCATGATCCGGACCCCAGTGGACTGACCTTGCCGATGAGCTCGGTGCCCACAGCGGTAGCATACACGTCGTAGCCACACCAGTTCGGATTTTGCTGGCTTACCCACACGTTTTTGCAATGCTGCGTGGAACATCCGAAGGCATCTGCAACCGTAAGACAAACCTGATAATAACCTTCGTTGGGGAATGTATGCTGTACGTTTGCGCCGCTTGCAGAGGCGCCGTCGCCAAATATCCACGAACACTGCTGGCTGGAAGGATCGTAAACCTCAGCGTTAAACGATATGGTAAATGAGTTCAGGGCATTGGTTACGTGGGTAAATTGCGCTGTGCAGGGCAACGTATCGGAAACACAGGTAAGTGCCACCACCTGAAATCCATCGGGCTGGCAACCGGCGGGTAGGATTGCGGGCTGGGAGGCAAAACGGATGGTTTTGCCGCCATACAAAGTTTCGACACCACCGACGGCACGTAGAACAGAGCCATTGTCGAGGTCGATGATCATGGCACCGCAGCCGGGTGTAACACTGGCCACCCAGCCCACACGCGAACATTGCGATTGCAGTGCGCCCGGCGCTGCAAAAACGCTGAGCAAAAGTAGAGCGGAAACAATTTTTAGCCTGGTTGTCATGATCTGGAAACGCAAAATGAACCGGTTACTTTCCTGTAAACACCATTTTACGTTACAAAGATGTCGGAACAAGCCCTAAAGTTAAAGGACATATTTCCCAACTTGCCGCATTTTTATTATTTTAACATTTATTTTAAAATTTTGATTATCAAAAAATTGAAAGTTTGTAAAAGCTTGAAAAGTCGAAAACCATCTAACTTTGGGCCCACTGATAAAGAGCTTGTTCTGATTTCGGATTTTAGGCTGCGCACGGCAAATTTTATTTTAAAGTGCGTTAAAATTTTCGCTGTAGGCACCCGGCTACAGCTGCAAATTTTGCCTTCTTTAAAACAAAATTTGTTCATGCTCGCCTCAAAACCGAAATTCGAACAAGCTCTAAACGCCCATGTTCAGCGATAAACTGCTATCCCTGCTGCTTAGTTTTTCCCGCCAGGAACTCAACCGTTTCCGCAAATTTCTAATTTCTCCCTACTTCAACGAACAGGAGGAACTTGTACAGCTGTTCGATTTGGTAAATCAGTCCATGCGCCGGGGGCAGGAAGCATTGGATGAACTCGACAAAACGGTGGTCTGGAAGGCTTTATTTCCGGACAAACCTGTTGATGACGCCGATCTGCGACGCCTCGCCTCCGAACTTACCCGTCTCGCCCTGCGTTTTTTAGCCGAAGAATCGCGGCAAAACGACCCCATGCAGGAATGGCTCGAGCTGCAAAAAATCCTGGAAAAACCGGAACTGAAAAAACACCTCGCCGGCGTGGAAAGACAAATGGACAAATGGCTGGAAGAATTGCCGGGCAAAACAACCTGGCATTACCTGGCCCGTTTCCGGATGGACTGGAATATTTACAACCGCGCCTCCAAAGTGCTGGCTTCGTCGGGGTACATGGACAAATTGATGGCTGTCGACAGCAACATGGAAGTGTTTTATGTTGTGCAAAAACTAAAACTCTACGTTTCGTGGCTCATTTTTCGCGGCTTCCGTGCCGCTGAAGGCGAAATGCCCGTGATCCCCGGTTTTTGGGACCACCTTCGGCACGAACGGTTCGCACACATTCCGCTCATCGGGGTTTACAGGTACATCATCGGCTGCCTCACCGACCAGGAAAACGAACAACATTTCCGTGATCTGCTTACGGCACTCGATCAACATGCCAACGCC
>JADLBE010000484.1 GCA_020847915.1 Saprospiraceae bacterium
CGCTGGATCGTACTGCAATGATCCCTGAAAACCCCACCAGGAAGTTTTACCCAAAACGGAAATCGGAATTTCCGTCGTTTCTCCGGGTTGCAGGCGAAGGTTGGGCGCGGTGAGCAAACGTTCTTCCAAGGGCGGATTTTGGAATGCGTTGGCGATGGCCGTGCAGTTCACGTCGCCAATTTTAACGGCTTTAAAATCAATGGGAGCCATGGGGTCGCCGTTGAAGGAAATGGTTTCCGGAAAAGCAGGAACAAAAGGATTGGCCGGATTGGGAAAAACGTGATCCGCATCGTAAAAACGCCAGGAAGTATTGTTCGGAAATTCGTCGTAAACACCAAGTAAAAGTTTGCGCATATCCGCGATGTCGAAAGTTGTTACGGATTTGCTGTTGTTTACATCAGCGGCAATGAGTTGATGTGGGTAGTCAAAGTTATCAATACCAAGGATGTGTTTGAGGATGATAACACCATCAAAGGTGGTTACACCATTCAAGTGGTTGTCGTCATGACTTGGAATTACTGTGTAGGTTCCTCCCGACGGAAGAAAGGTTGTATTGAAGAAAAAACAGCCGTTTACGGTGATGGAATCAGGATCGACGACCATGTTGATGGGTGGCAAAGCGGGATATGAACCTTGAAGCTCGAACTCGGCGCCTTCCAGCGGCTCATTACCGCAAGCGGTGCGCAGGCACAACTCTATTCCGACATTGGTGCCGCTGCAAAAACCACCGGCGTCCCCAACAATGACGTAGGTAGTGGCTGAACTTACGTTGCCATAAAGGTCGCGCGCCCACAACTCAACATCTTTGGTACCCAGATCATCGCAGTTGAAGAGTACGCCCGTTTGCGGATCGCCGTTGGGCAGTGTCGGAAAACCCGTGCCTGTGCCTACTCTTCGTATACCGATTTGAGTCAGGTTTGTTGGAGCATGGTTGTCTTCAGTGTATTGCAAAAAATCAGATGCCCAAAGCTGGATCACCATAGCGGGCATGATGTTCACGCTCAAGCCATTGATGGTCACCACTGCAGGCGCCTTGCAATCGCGCACCACCACGTCGTAAGCAAGCGTATCTACCCCACCCTGTCCGTCGGAAAAACGCCACTCCATGCGGTGTTTGCCGTACGGCAGTTGGGGCAAGATGCGCGTGGCGCCGGGCAGGTCGGATGTAACCCAGCGCAATTGGGCGCGCAGGGTATCGGCGCTCCAAAACGTGTCGAGCACAAAGCGGTATTTGCTGGCCGCGGCTATCGGACGGTTGTCGAACGGTTTTCCCGCAGCGATCAAACCCGGGGCCGGAAAAGCGGCGCTGGAAACGGTGGTTTCAAGGGTTCCCGTCTGGTCGAGGTCGAGCAGCAAAACAGCCTCAAGTTGCAGGTTCGTGCAGGTTGACAACACCGCTGTGTTCAGGTCGGAAGGCGCATCGGCCAGGTTGTCTTGTTCGGACAATGGGTCCCAAAAACCGGGAAAGTTCCACAACAGGATATCGTTGTACGAAACATCACAAATGGTGTCCACCGCCGCCGAATTGCCGTTCAACGGTACAAGGCATTGACTTTGCAGGTTTTGCAAACCGGCCAAAAGAAGCAGAAACGTGTAAAAGCAGTTTTTCATAAGATTATATTTAAAATCAGGATTTTATGATTTGCTTGATTTCCTGGATTTGATTTCCTGATTTTTCAGGATTCACCCATCCGTCAATCATTTTCTTAAAACCTTTGAAGTTTGCCCGTCCAGATGGCATCGCCCGCCTGCAAACGCCACAGGTACAAACCCGGTTGGGGCATGGCTTCGGCGGGTATGCTTTCATCGTGGGCGCCTTTACCAAACATGGATGTACGAAGGTAAGCCGTTCTGCCGTCGGTGGTGAACAATTGAATCGTAACCGTTTCATCTTGTGGCAATTGCAGTCGCAGGATCGCATCACCAGTGGTCGGATTGGGTTGCGGCGGCGACAAAAAAGCCATGTCCTTTTTCCCGGCATTAGGATACAGTTCCAACGTTTGAACGCTGCCTGTTGCCGGATATGCTTCCGCGCTCAGGGTGCCTTTTTTCAACAAAACGGCCTCCGCGGTGTGTATTTTTTGCGCTGCGCTTAAATGCAGGTAAAATAAGGGTTCACCAGCGGGAATGGATGCCGTTTCGCCCGTAATCCAACTCAGGTTGAGCACGTTTTGCGCCGTCAAATGCCAGTTTTCTGCACTCATGGATGTATTTAAACCTCCACTCACCGTTTCCAGCGTAAGTCCGGGAAGCAATTCCAAAGCGAGTTGAAAACCGTCCCATTGGGTTGTTTCTCCGGCAAAAACGGGCAGTTTGATGGTTTCTCCGGCGTTCAGCGTTTGTTCGGGAAAATACAGGGGAAAAACGGTGCGGTCGGTTGGTTCCAAAAAATCACCTGCAAGCGCCGAGCAGTTCACATCGCCCACTTTTACGGCTTTGTATTCGAGCTGGTAAGCGCCAGGCGCCAAATCAACCGTATAGCTGTTGGGAACGCCTCCGGCCAGCGGATTGGGCGACGGGAAGGCATAGTCGGCCGGGTACAAACGCCAGGAATCGTTGTCGGGCAAAAC
>JADLBE010000485.1 GCA_020847915.1 Saprospiraceae bacterium
TTCGGTCGTGAAGGCAGCAACGTAACCGTGTACGACGACATTGGGTTACCCCTCGAAGTCCGTGGCGGCGAATACGAAAACCAGACCAGCGTATTCCAGGCTTTTGCGCAGCTCGACCGCGACGAAGTCGGTCGGTATTACCAGGCAGGCGTGTTTTTCGCCTACGAAGCCTGCGGATTGGGCTTTAGGAGAAGTGCAGGACGGATTATTGATAATGGGGCGCAGTTTTTAGGCCATGTTGTGGGAGGCTAGGACATATCAAATGTAAAGTGATGATGGCATTTAACCACAGAGTTGCACAGAGTTACACAGAGTGAGCACAGAGTTGCACCCACGTGAGTACAACTCTGTGCTCACTCTGTGTAACTCCGTGCAACTCTGTGGTTAAATGCCATCATCCACTCACGATCACCTAAAATCAAAGTGGGATGTTCCCATGTTTTCGCCTAGGCGTCTGCACGGTTTTATGCTCCAGCATCGCATACGCCTTGATGAGTTTCCGGCGGGTTTCGCGCGGATTGATCACTTCATCCACAAAACCCCGAGCGGCGGCACGGTACGGATTGGCGAATGTATCGGCGTACATTTTTTCCTTCTCCGCCAGTTTGGCCGCCGGATCGGCCGCAGCGTCTATTTCGCGTTTAAAAATGATTTCCGAAGCGCCTTTCGCGCCCATCACCGCAATTTCGGCTGAAGGCCAGGCTAGGTTCACGTCGGCGCCGATGTGTTTGGAATTCATCACGTCGTAGATGTCGCTATAGACAGGTCCGTATCAATATGTTGTAAATGTTAAATTTTAGCCTACGAAATTTTATTTTATGATAAATTACGAAAATATTAAAAGTCAAAGTATTAGTTTTGAAACTTACCAAAACTTTCACAATCATGAATTACAATCTAATCCTAAGACGCTTCCAAAAAAGCGCGATTTTACTCTTCATTTGTACCTTTTTGCTTTCAATTACTTCCTATGGACAAGTTTGCCCCCCCCCCGCCACCGGGAAATCTTATTCTTGAGGGAGGGTTTGAAACTTGTCCGGTAGATGCCGGTGAAATGAATGACGGCGCGTTTAACGAAAATTGCGTACCGCCCTGGGGGGCAGCAAACGGAACCCCTTCCATTTGTGACAATACGGATGATTTGTACTACAATCCGATTATTCCGTTTCAAGGTGAGCAATTTGCCTGCATTTCATCAACAAATTCCAGCGGCGGACAAGGTCCATGCCTTAACAATGAGGCTATTTTTCAACTTGTTACGCTTTGCCCGGGTGTCAGTTACAGATTGACTTTTGCTTATTACAACATTACCTACGAAGCCGGAACCATTTCAGTTGCATTAACCAATGGATTAACCAATGCTTCAGCGCTTGACAACGGCTCGCCTTGTTTTCAACCCAATGCCGGCAGTCAACTTTTATCTACTACAGCCGTTCCGGCGGGCGATCCGGCATGGGTTACGGTTTCCTTCGAATTTACGCCTACCTCAATAGCCAACAACCAGTTGGTCTTTTGGGTCAATACCGACCAAGTACCTTCTTTAGGTTTCAACGCCGGACTGGATGCTCTATCGCTGGTATGCGTCGATTCCCCTGTTGCACCCTCCGTTGAGGTGCAAGGTGACTGTCCAAACTACACTTTTACTGGTTCGACCGACAGCCAATCCGGAATCGGTGTTTCATCCTGGTGCTGGGATTTTGGGGATGGAGCCATGGCCACCGGGCAACAAGTTTCACATACGTACACTGTTTCAGGAACTTATAATGTATGTCTGACCGTTGCTGATAATTGCAGCGGGTGTACAGAAACCGTTTGCAAGGCCATATCATGCGATATAATACCACCTCCACAAGATTTTACCTGTCCTTGCACTGCCCAAGGCGCACTGAACATTGACGCCAGTGAATTAAGTCCTTTTTATGATGCTGCATTGGGAGGTACACCATACTCTCTATTGGAATCAGCCTTTAACTATGATCAAAATAACGACGGTTTCTTGGATGTGAATGATCACCAAGGTTGCATATCCATCTTGGGGCGGTTGATAATGGACCAGAGTTTGACCATAAGCTCCTGTGGGAACATCCAGATGCAGCCCTGTTCGGAGATCGTGGTAGGCACAAACGCTCTTCACCCGACGCTCGGTATGGATAATAACTTCATTTTTTCCTGTGAAAGAATGTGGCATGGCATCACAGTTACACCGCATGCAGCTCTAACTTTCAAAGGAAATTCGATTCGTGATGCACAGTTTGCCATCACAGCCCAAGGTGGATCAGGCCTTGGCGTTGACCCGCCGACCCGGATGATTGCCGTCGGCAACACTTTCTCCAACAACCATGTAGGCGTACTTTTTCCCAACAATGCCTTTACCACCGTAGAGCATATTCCCTTCACCAACAATACCCTGAATACCATTATAGGGCAATCTTTGCTTCCGCCCTGTGATGCAAATTTGCCAAATTACAGCAGCACACAAGGCGGATTTGCAGGGATAGTAACTTTGGGCACACCACTTACGGTTGGCACACCAGGATCTGGCGCCCTTGTCAATACCTTCAGCCACCTTAGAAACGGCATCATCAGCGAAGGTGCTGTGTTGGCAGTTCATCGGGCTGACTTTCAACAAATTGTCGGCGCCGGGTTGGGTGGGCTACCGACCTTCGCCGCTTCAACCGGCAATGGTGTAGCGGCAAGCGGCGGATTGGTAACTGTGCTCCATTGCAACTTCGATGCTGTGTTCAGGGGCGTGTATGGGCACGACAACCAACGTATAACCGTTCAAAACAATACCATGAACCACATGTACCGTGGCGTGGAGACCCTGGGCGCCCACAGTTCCGACATCAGCAACAACCCCGCAATAGGGTTCACGAACCGTGGTATCATGTGTCACGAAATGATTCCGGCCGTGGGCTTTAATTCACATAAAATACTGAACAATACCAACATGTTCAGAAGCGCTTTCCCGGGAGCAACCAATAATCCTTTTCCTCCTTACCCGGCAGCCATAGACATCAACAATGTGCAAAGTGTGGATGTCGGTGAGGTTCGCATCATGAACAATCATTTTACCGGAGCAGGCTTAAATGACGGCATTCGAATAAACGGAGCCGGAAGTGTGGATATTGATGTAAACCATGTTGCATTTCAAACGCCCAATCCAGGTATTGGAATTCAGCTTACCAATACCAACAACAATTACCTTTACGACAATGATATCGTTGATCAGGCAAGTTACAGGCCGTCTACCGGCTTAAGCCTTGCAGACGGATCCGGAAACCGTTTTTGTTGCAACAATACAAGGGGAAGCAGGTTCGGAACACGTTTCTGGGGTGCCTGTAGTTCTACCGAATGGCGTGTAACAACCATGGATAGCCACTCGTTTGCATTGTATTGTGAAGCAGGGACGGTTATTGACCAGCAATACGATTATGGTAATTTGTTCAATCCGGGTACTGGTCTCGTATTTCATAATGGAGACGATATTGACGTTTTGTTTTCTCAATTCCAGGTTGTTGATATGATACAACCCAATTGGCCGGTTGCAATATTAACTCCTAACAGTATAACTGATTTATTTATCCCCGATGGTAATGCTGCAAGTTGCACAGCACCTTGTATTCCGCTGCCGTTTGCCCCGGACTATCCCGACAAGGATGTAAGGGAAACTGACCTGGTTACGGCTGCCGGTGGCTGGACGGGCGGTCAATTCGGTGCGGCTTTGCAGTTTGAAAGCGAAAGAAGGCTTTACGAGCGGATGCTTGACCATGAAGATATGGTTGGATTTCACTCTACTACCGACGCATTTTACAATTCAGCATCAACCAACAGGATCGGCGCTTATGCCAATGCTGAGGCAGGCGCTAAAGCAATTTATAATTACCCCTCAGGCATTTCCTACGGGTTGCAGCAATCTGTTGCCCAATTGGAAGCCATTCAATCGTCTCTTGTTGTGTTGCTGGCGGGTTTGGCCAACGCAACAACGCATGCGGATTCGCTTTTGATTTACCAGGACGCCAACGCGCTTCATGTAACATCCCAAACGGTTGCTGCCAACCTCTTCAGTTACGAAAAGCAAGCTTCCGATCTACGGAACCAATCGGCCCAAAGCGCAACTGCTCTGGTTGATGCACTGCCTGTCGACAACACGCTTGAGCTGAACCGCAAAACAATTCAACAAATTTACCTCCAATCATTGGGAATTGGGATTGCACAGCTTAATCAGCAGCAGCTTGCGGTGGTGGAGGCCATAGCATTGCAATGTCCTCTCGAGGGTGGAAGTGCGGTTTTTGCTGCGCGTGCACTTTGCCGGTTGAACAAAGACAGAGTTTTTATGGATGACAGCCTCTGTTTAGGCACACAGGAGCGTCGGCAGATTTCAGAAATTACGTCACCTGTTAGCACAGTAAAGTTGGCGCCTAACCCGGCAACAGAAACAGTTCTTATTTCCGGGCTACAGGCATCACCCGAAAAATCTGCCGTGGTTTCATTGATCAATACCTCCGGTGTGGTGTGTTTGGAGCGCACCGTAGCTCAAGGTGAATCAACCCTGGATGTTTCCACACTTCCCAACGGCCTTTATTTTTGCCGGATTTGGTCTGAAGGGCATAGGATCACCACCTTCAAATTGGTTGTAGCACATTAATTTAATGTACCTAAATGCACCAGGGCAAATGTATGCCCTGGTGCATTTTTTCTATACTCAACATGAAAAGGCTACTCTACTTTTTACTTTTCTGTCCATCAATCCTTCGAGCTCAAATGTTCGATAACACATGGATATTTGGTTACAACAACGATACAATTCTAACCAATACAAAAGGTATCCAAATGCTTACTTTTCCGGATGCGAAAGTAACCATCGAACAAAACCCTGAGCTGTACAGGTTCAATTTTAATGGAACAAATACGTCCTTTTCAGACTCATTCGGGAATGTTTTGAATTATACCAATGGAGTCCACATCGGCAATGCGGCTTGGGAAATTATGGAAAATGGGGAATACATGACCGATGCGGCAGAAGTACAAGGCGAGGTGGCCCCCCAATGGTTCTTGGCATTACCTTTTCCGGGCCATCCTCAAAAACAACTTTACTTTTACGAGAACAAAGCTTTCTCAACAGAAATCTCCGTTCATGCAACAAAATTGTTATGTTGTGTGATCGATTTGTCGTTGGAACAAGGACTAGGGAAAGTCGTAATCCGCGACAGCCTGATAATCGAAGATACTCTGGCTGTTGGAAAAATCACTGCGGTAAAACATGCCAACGGACGCGATTGGTGGGTTTTGGTAAACGAAAAAAATTCCAATCGTTTTTATAGAATTCTTGTTGATCCGGATGGCATTCAAGTACTAGACACTCAAACTATGTGTGATATAGTGTTAGATGGAGTCGGACAAGCCGGATTTTCAACAAATGGGGAACATTATTTTATTTATGGAACTGTTAGCAGTTCTCAAGGTGCTTATATTAATTTGTATGATTTTGATCGATGTAACGGATTATTCAGCAATCACCGTCAATACCATTTTGTTTCAAATGGGTGGGGAGGTGGTGCATTTTCGCCCGATTCCCGGTATTTGTACATCAATTATTACACAAAAGCCTATCAATACGATTTGTTTGCAACCGATGTATGGGCAAGCCGGGTCAAAGTTGCAGAATACGACGGTTTTTTAAACCCTGGTAATACAACTTTTTATTTAATGCAATTGGCGCCTGACGGAAAAATCTATTCCAGCAGCCCGGGGGGAGTCAGATCCATGCACATCATCCACAAACCCGACGAACCGGGCTTGAATTGCCTATACGAGCAACATGGGCTGGCATTGCCAACACACAACGCCTTATCCATGCCCACCTTTCCGAACTACCGCCTCGGCCCACTCGACGGCTCTTCCTGCGATACGCTCGGCATCAATAACCTCCCTATAGCCTGGTGGCGCTCGGATAGGGATACGATTGAGCCGCTTTCGGTCGCCTTTCACGACTTATCCTATTACGAACCGGAAACCTGGTCCTGGGATTTTGGCGACGGCTCACCTGGAAGCAGCGAGCGGCATCCGCAACACACTTTTCCTTCTGCGGGGAGTTACGAGGTTTGTCTTACTGTAAGCAACGACAATACACAAAACACGCTTTGCAGGACATTGCAATTTACATCCTCTGCCGCCCAAAATCCGGACATTGTGGAACGTATTTCTGTTTCCCCTAATCCGTTTGGCGAAAGATTGGGTATTGCGTTGAGTGTGCAAATTAAAAACCCTGTCTTCAAACTTTACAACCAAACAGGCAGGTTGATCCGAACAGAGCCCTTGTCTTTCGGCATCATCGAAATCGAAACCGGTGCATTGCCTGCGGGGATGTACTTTTGGGAAGTTGTAACAGCCGGAGAGCACATCAAAAGTGGCAAGTTGGTGAAATAAAGTAGCAAGTTACAAGTAGCAAGTGGCAAGAACATCTACAATAAAGCATCATCCCAGCAATTGGAATGACGCTTTCCTGTAGATGTTCTTGCCACTTGTAACTTGTAACTTGCTACTTATTTACAGTGGAATGTTCCCATGTTTTCGCTTTGGAGTCTGCACGGTCTTATGTTCTAACATCGCATAAGCCTTGATAAGTTTACGTCGCGTTTCCCGCGGATTGATCACTTCATCCACAAAACCCCGGGCGGCAGCGCGGTACGGATTGGCGAAGGTATCGGCGTACATTTTTTCCTTCTCCGCCAATTTGGCTGCCGGATCTTCCGCCGCGTCGATTTCGCGTTTAAAAATGATTTCCGAAGCGCCTTTGGCGCCCATCACTGCAATTTCGGCCGAAGGCCAGGCGAGGTTCACGTCCGCGCCGATGTGTTTGGAGTTCATCACATCGTAGGCGCCACCATAGGCTTTGCGCGTGATGACGGTGATGCGCGGCACGGTGGCCTCTGAAA
>JADLBE010000486.1 GCA_020847915.1 Saprospiraceae bacterium
GATTGGGTATTTTTTTTGCCTGCTGCCTGCTGCCTGCTGCCTGCTGCCTGCTGCCTGCTGCCTGCTGCCTGCTGCCTGCTGCCTGCTGCCTGCTGCCTGCTGCCTGCTGCCTGCTGCCTGCTAAAAATTAACCTCAATCTGCCCCCTGATCCCGAATTTAAACACATTCGGGTTGTCGAGGTAGTTGAAACGGCGCACCAGATCGATGCGCAGGATTTTGAAAATGTTGCCGACACCTACGCTGGCTTCCACGTAGGGGCCTCTGTTGAGGGTGTAGGAAATGGGCGTGCCGTCGGGGTAGGAGGGGAATTTGTACAACCCGGAATTGCCCTCGGTGGGCTGGTTTTTGTTGGTAACATCGCCCCAAAGCACCTTAACGCTGGCCATTTCACGTAGTTTCAGGCGTCGCAGCAGGGGAACTTTGTTGAAAAAGAAACCATAAAAGTTGTGGTCCATGTTGATGGCCACAAAGCGGTCGCTCATAAATTCCATGAAGTTCATCAGGTTGTAGGAGCGGAGCTGGTAGATGTACGTTTGGTTGGCCCGGTGGATGTTGAGCAGCGGGTAAGGGACTTTACCAAACACGGCGCCGGCTTCTATCCAAAGGTAGTTGTAGCCAATGGGCGGCAGTTTGGAAAATTTATAGGCGCTGAAATTGAGCCTGTCGTAGTCGTATTGTCCACCCACATACCCATCGATGCCGCGGGCGTACCGGAGTGTAAAAATGTAGTTGAAATCAATGAGTTGCCGGTAGGTGGCTGTTTGGAAAAACTTCTCTCCCGGCGCATAACGCAGCTCGGTGAAAATTTCCGAACTGATCACAGGTGCGTCGTATTTAAGCTGATCGTCGACGGGATCAAAGTGCAAAGCGCCGGCAGGACGTTGTTCGAGTTTTTCCGTACCCAGGATGTAGGAGAAGTGGTTCAGGTATTCGCGCTCGTAGTGCAGGTTGATTTTGCGGAAATAAACGAATTTATCGTTCACACCGCGGGTAAATGAGGTAAGAAAGCTGCCGCTTTGCACGGAGCGCAGTTCCTGCCCGGGTATCCGTACGTCGTTCTGGACTTGCAGGCGCAGGATGTTGAACGGGAATTTGTTGAAACGGGTGTCGCCGAGGGCGTAGTACAGGTTGCCACCGTATTTCCAGTTGGCGTCTTTAAAACCATAAGCGCCGTAACCTTCCGCCCTGAATTTTTTGCTCATTTCCGACGTTGTTCTGCCACCAAACCGCACCCTGTTGCCTTCCACGGCATTGAAGGAGTAAAAGGTATTGATCGGACCGATTTCAAACTCGGGAACCGTTTTTACATAACCTACACTTGCGATGAGCGCGGCGGTACCTACGTTGCGGAAAAGGGGTGTACGTTGCAGGCTGTCCATGTTGCCATATGTGGCAGCTTCGGCGGTGTTAAGTTTTACGTGGCGGTTTGAATTCCAAAAGGCGGTGTCGAGGGTGTTGGAGCCGGACAGGTACACCACATCTTCGGGGTAACGAAACAGGGAGTCAGCGAGTGGTATGTTGATGGCTGGGTCGCGGTGGGATATCATGCGTTGTCCAAACACCCCGAAGCCTTTTTTGGTGACACCAAAATCCATGCGGTAATCTTCAAAAGCAAGCAGCCATTTGCCCGAAGGCAGGCGTTGAAAGCTTTGTTCCATTTGCATGGAGCGTACCCAGTTGAGGTTGATGTTGGGGTTGACCTCAAACCTGATGCGCGTAACAGGGTAGGTGCTGTCGAGGGACACATACAGGTCGCCCTGCAACAGCATGTCGGTTTTGTTGCGTGGGAAAAAAGCGAGTCGCACAATTTTGCTGCCGGCTTCTTCCGTGGTATCCATGGGATAATATCGGTAAAAAAGCGGCGCGTTGTTGGCGATGGGGGAGAGGAAGTGGTTGGTCAGCAGGACAATGTAATTGTCGTAAATGTTGATGTCCTGGTTGAGGTATTGCAGTGCTTTGTTGAGTCCTTCCTGCTCAAAATAGTCCGGAAACTCGACCGATTTGGCAGCCAAAACGCGTTTTTTGGCATCCTGTGGCGGGTTTCTGCTCACGTAATCGATGATGTTTTCCTGGAGCATGACGGGCACGATGGCTTTGCCTTCAAGTTTGCCCGTATCGGCGTTTTCGAGCACAAACCTCAGGTCCTTGAGTGCGCTGCTGGACTTGAGTCCGTCGGGCAGGGAGCTCAGGCCGAGGTATGTTTTTTCGTATTGTTCTTCGCGGAAGGTGCGCAGGTTTTCCACGCGGTTTTTATCGCGGTTTTCCACCACGAGCTGGATGAGTTCTACCGCCGGGTTGTTTTTGTTGCGGTATTTGTCGGGGCGCACCGTTACCTCCTTGAGCTGTTCAGAGAGAGGTTCCATGAGTACGTCGATGGTTTGTTCGACGCCGGGCTGGATTTTGATGGTTTGGGTTTTTAACCCACTCTGCTGGATACGCAGTTCGGTAAATGGTTTTTCGGAACGCACTACGAAGCGGCCGGTTTCATCGGAACGAACACCAATGTTTACGCCCAATGCGCTCACACTTGCGTAAGGAACACCCAGCAGGGTTTCGGTGTCGGTGATGCGTCCTTTAACGATGGTGGGATTTCCGGACTGCGCCAGCAAAAAAGTAGGTAAAAACAGCAGTGGAGTTAAAACTGCCAGGATAATGCGCATGGGCCGCTAGTTTGTTTTCGCACCAAAAATACGTCAAAGATGTGAGTGTTGCCGCATTGGAACGTCGCAGGTAGCCATTTCATTGTTGAAACGAGATTCTACAGGGTTGAACGGTAGCTTGTCGCTTTTCAATGGGGCATAAAAAAAAGACGATTGCAAACCGAAGGTTTGGCAATCGTCTTTTTTTATGCCCCATTGAAAAGCAATTAATACCGCCCTATTCCACGAGTCCCCTGCCTTCTTTGTTGATAAGGCCGTCTTTTTGCAGTTTTTTCATCAGGCGGTCCAGGATGCCGTTGATAAAGTCTTTGCTTTTGTCGGTGGAATACGATTTCGAAATTTCCACAAACTCGTTGAGGGTAACTTTGGTAGGAATGGTAGGGAAATAGAGCAGCTCGCAAAGGGCCATTTTGAGCATGATCATGTCGAGAATGGCAACACGTTCGGCGTCCCAGTTTTTAAGGGTGGGTTCGATGTGTTCGAACAACACCTGGTCTTCCTGGCAGGTTTTGCGCAGCAGTTGTTCGCCGAATTCGCGGACGGTTTCGTCGGAGGGTTCGTATTCCTTGTAAAAATCGCCGGTCAAAGGCATGGCCTTGATGGATTTTTTCATGGCGCCCACCACGAGCGATTCGTCGTCCTGCCAGTTGGTGTAGCGGTCCTCTGTCATCTCGATGAACACGTCGTGGGTACAAAGGAAACGGTAAAGTTCCAGCAAAACGCGGATGTGGTCTTCGTTGCCCTGGGTTTCCAGGTTTGCGTAGGCGTGGTACTCCGGCGTATCGGTAAAGGCCTGGTACAACGTACGGATGTGGTCTTCGTCGATGTTGTCGTTGGCCTTGTTTTTGGCCACAACCTTCAGGAAGCCGACATGGTTGGCCAGACTTTGGGTGCAGGGATTGCTGTACAGTATGGGTTTGAAAACTTTGTCCTCGTCGGTCGGCAGGTGTTTTGCCGCCCGGTTGGTCGCATCTTTTTCAGCGAATTGGGCTACTCTGAGCATGAGGTTGAGGTGGAAAATGTACAGTTCGTACGTTTTCCAGATTCCGTCGTTGTAACCTTTCACAAGGTCGGGGAAGGCAAGTTGTTCATCGCGGTTAAGCATGTACAACAATTGCATCACCTTAATTCGAACGCTGCGGCGACTAAGCATACTATTTCAAAGGACTTTTTTCAAAAAATTGAGCGCCGCAAAGGTATGCAGAAATGTTCAGTTTTTAAACTGCATTCATTGCC
>JADLBE010000487.1 GCA_020847915.1 Saprospiraceae bacterium
ACTCAACACAACTGCATGGATCGTTTCGGCTGTGGTTTTGTTGCTGGTAGGATTGATGCGCAGGGTGAAAATTGACCTCGGTGTCGATTTTAGTTTCTTGCCGCCTTTTCATGCTTCACTCAATGCGTTGACGGCTGTCATTTTGTTGGTGGCCCTGTATTTTATTAAAAACAGAAACGTAGAAGCTCACAGGAAGTCTATTTACGCGGCTATGGTTACGTCTGCGCTGTTTTTGATCTCCTATGTGCTTTACCATTTTACCACGCCGGAAACACGTTTTGGTGGAGTCGGCGCCATACGTACCGTTTATTTTGTGCTGCTGATCACGCATGTTGTGCTGGCGGCCTTGATTCTGCCTTTTATCTTCTTTACCTTTAACCGCGCTTTTACAGGCCAGTACGAGCGTCATAAAAAAATGGCCCGTTGGGTATATCCAATCTGGCTGTATGTTGCCCTCACAGGTCCGGTATGTTACCTCATGCTGAAACCTTATTACGCCCATTGATTTTTTTGTTCCTTACCAATCAAGAAAAGGTCATGAAAAACAAGCTTATAAAAATGCTTTTTGCCGCTACACTGGTGTTTACACTTGCCGGAACGGTGACGCCCCTCGCAGCCCAATGTCCGATGTGCAAGATGTCGGCCGAGTCCAACCTGAAAAACGGCGGTACTGCCGGCAAAGGTCTGAATGCAGGTATACTTTACATGTTGCTCACGCCCTACTTATTGGTGGGTGGAATGGGCTATTGGTGGTGGAGAAACCGCAGGAAAGAACAGGACGAGCCGGAAGAAGGAAACAGCGTATGGCCACATGATGATCCGGCCCAGTTGAACTAGCCATTCATTTTTCAACATAAAACAAGTGCCATCCCAGCGATATGGGGTGGCACTTGTTTTTTAGATGTGTACCTTTGTAGGACAAAACGCTATTTTTAAACAAACAAGCATCCAATACTATGAAAATGATCCAAAGACTCCTCTTTTTTTCACTGGTTCTCGTTTTGCACGGAACCGCACAAGCCAACACGGTATCTGCTGTTGCTGCTGAAAACTCCACGGTTCGCCAAATGTTGGAAACCGAACTGAAGGCGGACAGCCGTATGGAGAAAAAAATTGCCAAAAAAATGGCAAAAATGGAAAAAAAGATCAAAAAACAGGCTGAAGCAATTGATTTTAGCCATCCAACCGACAAGTGGTTGTGGTACGCTATCTTCGGCTTTGGTGCTGCCATTATTGTTGGTATATTCTTCTGGGAACTTGCCTCTGTTCTCGCTTTACTGGCTTTGATATGCCTGATCGTCTGGCTCGTTAAAAAGTCTGGCGCTTAAAAATGGGGACTAAATAAAAAAAGCCATCCTGTCGGAACAGGATGGCTTTTTTTATGCAAAGTGGTAAAAACTATTTGAAGGTGTAACGGGCACTGAATGCACCGTAGCCGCCACCGAAACCGTTGCCGTAACCGTTGAGAAAAACAGTAGGCATCCAGTCGATCGACAAGTTGACGGGTGCGCCCGAAAACTTGTAATCGAGGCCAAGCACGCCGTTGATGCCGAAGGAGGTGTTTCCTGCATCGTCGTTGTTGAAGTTGTCGTCAAAGTTCCAGAAGTAAACCGAAGCACCACCACCGAAGTACCATTTGAGTCCTGGAACATCAGGGAATTGCATGTGGTGTTGGTACATGCCGCCAACGGCAAACCAACTGTAGCCATCCCAACCGCGGAAACCAGCGTACAGTTCAATGGCGCCGGGATCGCTGATGAATGTTTTGTAAGAGATGGATGTCGGTGCACCGAAACGAAGACCAATGGCAGATTTGTACTCGCTTTGACCGTACATGGCGGCAGCAAAGCAAACAATCAAGGAAAGGGTAAGAAGTACTTTTTTCATGACGTTTTCAGTTTGATGTAATGCGTTTACGATAGATGGTGGATGAATGGTTTCAAAAGGCTGAAATCTGGGGCAAAAATACTTTTTGGCTTTAAACTTGAAGCACAAAATACAGTTAAAGATACTAAATAACTGCTTGAAGCGTGCCATTTCCCATTTAAACTGAGAACTAAATTAACGGCGCCATTCTCCAACAGGAGGAATGGCGCCGCGTATTTGGTTTTATTTAAATCTGTTTATTTCAGGATGTAACCCAGAGCAAGGCTGATCTGCGGATAAACACCCGTGCCAAAAGCATCATCGTTAACATCGGTGAAAGGAATTCCGAAATTGGGTCCGATGCCGGCTTCAAACGTAAAGTTTTCACCGAACACCCATTGGTAACCGATCAAACCACCGACAGCGAGGAAAGCGTAGTTGTCGCTTTCTTCGTAATAGTCGTCGTCGTAACCAACGAAATTGAATGCGGCGGTTGGGCCAACAAAAAGACCTTTCGGGCGATCGTTTTTGGTGAGGTACCAGCGGTATTGCGCCTGTACGCCAAAACCGGTGTAACGAACTTCATCAATTTTTCGCGTGATGAAATTGGCGCCGATCTGGAATGAGTTTTTCTCGTTGATGAATTTTTCAAAATCGGCATTGATGGAGCCGAACGCCAGGCCGAGTGGATTGATTTTGATAACGCTTTGGGCGTTCGCTGCCGTAAAGGCCATAAAAAACAGGATGATCAGAACGGGCAGAAATTTTACTGTTTTCATAGAATGGGTAATGGTTTAAGAAAAAAAGTGATTGTATTTTCTGAATTTTGCAGCCAACCAACTAGTTGTCATGAAAATTGCGGTTTTCCCGGGGTCTTTCGATCCCATCACAGTGGGTCATGTGGATCTGGTCAAACGCGCGTTGCCCCTGTTTGACAAGGTTGTGGTGGCAGTAGGTGTCAATTCAACCAAGAAAAATTTATTCACACTTGATCAACGCCTCGATTGGCTCCGGCAAGTGTTCATTCAGCATCCTTCTGTAGAGATCGATTTTTTTCAAAACCTTACTGCCCACTACTGCCAGCGGATAGGAGCAAAGTATCTGATCCGTGGGTTGCGGACTTCTTCCGACTTTGAATACGAAAAAACCATATCGCAATTGAACCATATTGTGGGAAAAGGTATTGAAACGGTGTTTTTCATCGCCCAACCTGAATACTCCCACATCAGCAGCACCATTGTTCGCGAAATCATTACCGGCGGAGGCGACGCCAGTCCCTTTTTGCCACCAGAAATCATCATCGGCCCAGCCGCATAAAGTCCTAACACCATGTCCGACGCCATTTTTGCCATTCCCCATCCGGTAAATGAACCGGTATTGTCCTATGCCCCGGGTTCGCCCGAAAAAGCGGAGCTCAAAGCCGCACTTGCTGCCATGAAGGCACAAACAGCCGATGTGCCCATGTACATCGGTGGTAAAAAAGTACATACAAGCCAAAAAGTTGCCATCCATCCTCCGCACGAACGCAGCCATACACTTGGTCATTTCTCCAAAGGCAATGCCGAACATGTGCACATGGCCATCGATGCCGCCCTGGCTGCCAAACCAGCCTGGGAGGACATGCCTTGGCAGGACCGCGCCGCCATTTTCCTCAAAGCTGCCGACCTGCTCACGGGGCCTTACCGTGCACGCATGAATGCCGCCACCATGCTTTGTCAAAGCAAAAGTCCTTTCCAATCGGAGATCGATGCCGTTTGTGAATTGGCCGACTTCTGGCGTTTCAATGCCTGGTTTATGGAAGCGATTTACAAAAACCAACCCATCAGCTCGCGCAATACCTGGAACCGTACGGACTGGCGCCCACTCGAAGGTTTCGTTTTTGCACTTACGCCTTTCAACTTTACTTCCATCGCCGGAAACCTGCCCACCGCACCTGCCATGTTTGGCAATGTGGCCGTATGGAAACCCGCTGAGAGCCAGGTATTTTCAGCAGCAGTCATCATGGAGATCCTGGAAGCTGCCGGGTTGCCCGATGGCGTGATCAACCTGGTGTATGTGGACGGACCCGTGATTGGAGACGTTGTTTTTAGCCATCCGGATTTTGCCGGCATCCACTTTACCGGAAGTACGGGCGTGTTCCAGAAACTGTGGAAAACGATCGGTGAAAACATTGCCAAATACAAAACCTACCCGCGCATCGTGGGTGAAACAGGTGGCAAAGATTTCGTTGTGGCGCACCCATCGGCCGATGCCAAAGAAGTAGCGGTAGCATTGCTGCGCGGTGCTTTTGAGTTTCAGGGACAAAAATGTTCGGCAGCTTCCCGCGCTTACATACCCAAGAGCTTGTGGAAAGGGGTAAAGGAACACCTCGTAAACGACCTCAAAACGGTCAAAATGGGCAATCCGGAAGATTTTACCAACTTTTTCAATGCCGTAATCGATGAAAAGGCTTTTGATAAAATCAGCAAATACATTGCAGAAGCCAAAAAATCGGATGCGGTTAAAGTGGTATCGGGTGGCAATTACGACAAGAGCAAAGGATTCTTTATCGAGCCTACCGTGCTTGAAGTGAACGATCCCAAATACGTCACCATGTGTGAAGAGATTTTTGGACCGGTACTTACCATTTATGTTTACGACGATAAAAAATTCGAACAAATCCTCGATACGGTGAACACAACATCACCGTATGCACTCACTGGGGCCGTGTTCTCCCGCGACAAAGCTGCGTTGGCACTTGCCGACAGGAAACTTCGCCATGCGGCAGGCAACTATTACATCAACGACAAACCCACGGGTGCAGTGGTTGGTCAGCAGCCTTTCGGCGGTGGCCGGGCTTCGGGTACCAACGACAAAGCAGGATCCATACTGAACCTTTACCGCTGGATATCGCCGCGCACCATCAAAGAAAATTTTGTGCCTCCGGTGGATTACAGGTATCCGTTTATGATGGAAAAATAGCAGGCAGCAGGCAGCAGGCAGCAGGCAGCAGGCAGCAGGCAGCAAAAAAAAACACCCAATCACTTGGAAACAAATGATTGGGTGTTTTTTTGCTGCCTGCTGCCTGCTGACCGCTATTTTTCCATCATAAACGGATACCTGTAATCCACCGGAGGCCCACAATTTTCTTTGATGGTGCGCGGCGATATCCAGCGGTAAAGGTTCAGTATGGATC
>JADLBE010000488.1 GCA_020847915.1 Saprospiraceae bacterium
TCAACTACGCCCTCACCTTCGCTGCCGTGACCCTGCGTTTGTGGATGCCCGTGCTGATCGGTGGTTTCGGTTTGGCGTTCCTGGATGCGTATAGGATCGTGGCCTGGTTGTGTTGGGTGCCGAATTTGGTGGTGGTTGTTTTTAGCAAGTTTGGACAAACACAACCCTCCTAAACCTCCCCAACTTTACAGCAGTTTTATTTCCTCACAACAACTGCTGCAATTCGTATGAAGTTTATTTATACTTTTTTCATCACCACGTTCCTTTGCCTTGGATTCGGTAAGGCAACCGCCCAAACCGTTCCCGCCGGACTCGACACCTTGCTCACCCGCGCCCTCGACAGCATGCACCTCGTTTTGCAAAACAAAGGCATGGGCGCAGCGGTGGTTTTGTCCGACGGGACGGTGTGGACCGGCGCCGCAGGCATCTCTTCCGAATGGCCGCCGGTAGACGTAAACACCAGCCACATTTTCAACATCGGTAGCGTGAACAAAACCATCACGGCCGCCGCCATTTTGCAAATGGTCGACGATGGTTTGCTTGCCCTCAACGATAGCCTGCATTCCTGGCTCGACACGTTCCAGTACATCAATCCGAACATCACCATCCGCCAACTGCTGCGCCACCAAAGCGGCATCTTCGACGTGATCGGCGCTCAGGATTACCAGCCTGTCATGGCCGCCGACCAGGATTCGGTGTGGCAGCTCGCCGATGTGATCACCACGTTTATTGAACCGGCGCTTTTTGCACCCGGCGCCGCGTTTTCGTATTCCAACACGAATTACATGTTGCTCGGATTGATCATCGAAACGGTGAGCGGCATGCCTTACCACGAAGACATCCGCGAACGGTTCCTCGGCCCGCTTGCACTCACTTCTTTCAACATACCACCTTACGAACCCTACACCGAACCCGTTGCGCATGTGTGGCTCGACACCACCGGCGACGGCGTGCCCGACGATGCGCACGACTTCTTTTCCAACTGGGATTCCTGGTTTTCCAGCGCCGGTCCAGCCGGATCTTATTTCAGTACGCCGGCCGATGTGGCCAACTGGATGCACATCCTTATGCGTGGCGACCTGCTTTCGCCTGCCATGATGACCTCCATGAAAAGCACCGTGACAACGCCTTTCCCCGGCGGCACGAAGTACGGTTTGGGCATCATGGAGCGCAACATCCTCAACCAAAAAGCCTGGGGCCACGGCGGCGACGCCGGCTACTCGGCCAGTGTGTGGTATTTCCCGGGCAAGGACATCAGCATCGCCGTGCTCAACAACGACGGCGCCAAAAACAGCTGGACGCTCATCCCTACCGTTTCCGCATTGCTCAAGTCGTACGAGGTTTATTTGGCCCAATCAACGACCGCAAAGGAACCGATGCCCGCACTTTTTGAAGGGACCACTTTCCCCAATCCGTTTGTGGAAAGTTTCCTTGTCGACGCCAAACTGCCCGAAGGCGCGTCCGAAATACACTTCCAACTTACCGATGCTTCGGGCAGGCAGGTAAGCGAAAAAACGTTTGCTGCCAGCGTCGGCGAACAACGGTTTGTCCTGAACGGATTGGGCGAACTATCCCCCGGAACGTATTTCCTTTCCGGTATTCTCGATGGAATTACCCTTTCCGGACAAAAGGTTTTGGTTAAAAGTGAATAAACGTAGCCTTTTTGCCAAAATGCAGGCACAACATGTGCCGCTTTGACCTGCCGGTGTTGTCTTTTTGCAACAACAAACAGACAACATCGGCAATGAGCAAAATGGTCACCTGGATTTCGCCGCATTACAAGGAAAGTGCCGTGGCGCATGAAACCGACGGCTTGTTTTATGGCGAGGATGTGGTGCGTTACATGAAGTTCAATTCGCCGCTTTCCATCAAATTTTGTCTGGCCGACGCTCTGCGGTACCAACAAGGGAAACAGCACATCGAAGTGCCAAAAGGTTGTTTTTTTGTAAACAACCGGGGCCGCGACATGGAATGCCTGCCCAACAACCTTGGGGGTAAAGTGCTTTTTTTGTATTTCACCGACGCACTCATGCACGACGTGCGGCGCAACCTGAACCTGCCGGACAACACCTTGCTCGATGCACCCGAAACGCCTTCCCAACCATCGCATTTTTTCGAACACATTTACCGGCACACCGATACCCTTACCGAATCCCTGAACGTATTGGCGCGACAGGTTTCGTCCGACGGCATTTCACGGCGCGACCTCACGCCGGATGTTTTTTACCAATTCGCGGAAAAATTGCTGGTGTTGCAAAACGGTGTTTCCAAAGAAATGCGCCGCCTCAACGCACGTACGCCCGCCACCCGCGAAGAACTTTACCGCCGTGTACTTACGGCCCGCGATTTTATGCACGATCACTGGCAACAGGAACTTGTGTTGCCCGACATCGCACGGCAAGCCTGTTTGTCGCCCTACCATTTTCACCGCAGTTTCCGCGAGGCGTTCGGGGTGTCGCCGGGATTGTGGCTGCGCCGAAAAAAGATGGAAAAAGCAAAAATGTTGTTGGAAACGGGGCATGTATCCGTTACGGAAACGGCACAGATCTGTGGATTCGCCGATGTTTTTTCGTTTTCAAAGGCGTTTAAGAAGGTTTGGGGGGTTGGTCCGGGGAAGATTCCCGCGGATTAGTGGGTTCGCAGACTTGTTGGAAATTGGAAATTCCTTGTTGGATATTGGATATTCCAACAAAACCGAATTAACTACAATATCCAATATCCAACAAGGAATTTCCAATTTCCAACAAGTCTGTGCGAAACCTAATCTGCGAGAACCCGCACCTCCACATAAAAATCCGCATCCACCTTAAACTGCGCCACTTTTTTCAGCGCGCACTTCACCGTTTGCCATTCCGTTGTTGGGCGAATCCAACTGTATTTGTCTTTGGTAAGCGTTGCCTGAACCGGCATGTCGAAACCGGGAACGCAGTTGGTCCAGCGGTACGACAAAAGACCTTTTTCAAGTTTCACTTCCAGTTCGGGGATGCGGGTGTCCCGCAGGTATTGGTCAAAAATTTTGTCCAGTTTTTTGCCCGATTTTTCAATCATGTACGCTTCGATTTGAGCGCCATCCACGGTTTGGTGGTAAAATTCCTGGTTGAGGCCGCGCAGGATGTCGCGCCACAGTTTGTCGTCGTTCACCACCTGACGCATGGTGTGCAGCATGTTGCCGCCTTTGTAATACATGTCGCCCGAGCCTTCGCGGTTTACGCCGTACACCCCGATGATGGGGCGTTTGTTTTGGATGAGTTTACGGCAACCAATCACATACGCGGCGCCGGCTTCTTTGCCGTGGT
This sequence comes from Saprospiraceae bacterium, assembly GCA_020847915.1. Taxonomy (GTDB): domain Bacteria; phylum Bacteroidota; class Bacteroidia; order Chitinophagales; family Saprospiraceae; genus M3007. Next base: position 3,297 of record JADLBE010000488.1, read on the forward strand.
GGTATTCGATGAACAGGTTTTCGCTGTAATTGGTAAAACTTTCGTGCACCCACATGTCGGCCACGTCGCGGTAGGTGATGTTGTTGGCAAACCACTCGTGCCCCGATTCGTGGATGATGATGAAATCCCATTTGAGGCCCCAGCCGGTTTCCGAAAGGTCGCGGCCGAGGTAGCCATTCATGTAGTTGTTGCCGTACGTCACCGAACTTTGGTGTTCCATGCCGAGGTAAGGCACTTCCACAAGTTTGTAGCCGTCTTCGTAAAAAGGGTAGGGCCCGAACCAGTGTTCAAAAGCCTGGAGCATGGGTTTTACCTGTTGGAATTGTTTTTGGGCTTTTTCCAAATTGGCGGGCAAAACGTAATAATCAAGCGTCAAACCACCTTTTTCGCCTTTATAAACATCGGAAAAGTGCGCATAATTGGCAATGTTTACGTTGATGCCGTAGTTGTTGATGGGGTTGGTTACAAACCACTCGAAGGTACTGGTGCCGTCGGAGTTTGTGGTTACGCGGCGCAGTCGGCCATTGGATACATCCATCAGTCCGGCAGGCACGGTAATGGCAATTTTTTGCGAATCGGGTTCGTCGTACATGTGGTCTTTGCAGGGCCACCATACGCTGGCGCCGAGACCCTGACAGGAGGTGGCCACAAAAGGTTTGTCGTCGCCGTCGGTGCTCCAGCTGAAACCGCCGTCCCAGGGCGCGTTTTTGGCCACCTGGGGTTTGCCGGCATACGTCACCAAAATTTTATTAGAAGCGCCTTTGACCTGTGGTTTTTCCAAATGGACGAAATACGCGTTGGCGCCTTTTTTTTCAAAATCCAATGTCCTGCCGTCCTGTTCCACTTTTTCGATCACCAGCGGCGGCTGGAGGTCTACCTGCATCAGGTCGTAGGGTTCGAGCACGCGGTATTGGATGGTATTGCTTCCGGAAATGCTGCTGTCGGCGGGATTTACCCGAACTTGAAGGTCGTAATACGTGAGGTCGAACCAGGCCCGTTGCGGGGTAATGCTGCCGCGCAGGGTATCGTCGAGGGTAAACGCGGGGGATTGGGCGTGGAGTACAGCCGTGCATGCTGTAAAAAGCAGGGCCAGGAGCGTGGTTCGGGTCATGCGTTTGTTGCGTGTTTTTTAGCCAAAGCCCAATACTGGTAAAGTGTATCTTCAATTTCGGCGGAAGAGCCTTTCAATTCACCGATGTTGAGTTCGAGGGTGCCGGAGCCGGTGGTTTCCACCACAAGATACATTGTGCTGGATTTGCCTTGTTTGCGCGACTCCATGCGGATGTCGGATATGTTGGTCCATGCCACCGGAGGATGGTTGGTCACCGTGAGTTCCTTGTTGTTGAACCGCAGGGGAGCCGGGCTGTTGAAACGTGGTATCCAGCGAACCAAATGGAAACCGATAAAAACAACCGGAATGATGAAAATTTGTATTGGAAATGCCGTTTTGCCCGATGTAAAGGCATAAAAGCCGGCAAACATACCAACCACAACAATGGCTTGCACAAGGATTGAATTGATGGAATACGGTATGGCTTGTTCGCCGGCCAAACCCATCGAACCGGCAACTTCCATTTGCCTGGGTTTGTCGAGGCGTTGTTCCAGTTCTTCAAGCCTGATTTTTTGGTCGTAGGTTCGGTACTCCAGTTTGTTCATCCAGCTGCTGCGTTCGAAAATCATGCCTTCGCTCACGGCAAGTTGGAACACGCGGTGAACGTCCTGTACGTTTTCCAAAACCCATATTTTCCACGCGGCACTGTGAAAGCTGCGCCAGGCAAAAGAAAGTACCAGACCTGCCAAAGGGAATAAAAAAATCAAAAAAGGGTTGCTGAAAATGGCGAATGGCTCCCAATTGGGTTCATTTAAAAAGAATCCTTTAAACATGAAAACCAATACCGACATACTGCCCAGGTAAATTAAGCCCATAGGTATGTATTTCAGGTTCATTTTGCCCGCTTCAAGGGCTTCTTTGGTGGAAATGTTGTAATAATTCATCATTGGGTTGTTAGGAAATGTGTTTGCCGCCCGTCCAGCCTTCTTCGCCGAGCCATTGCCTGCCGCTTTCCGCGGCGGGCCATTCAAGGGGCGTGCCCATGCTGTCGTTCCAGCGGTTAAGGTAGCCGAAAAGGGCGATGACGCCGAGGATTTCAACGATTTCACCTTCGTCCCAATGGGCCCTTATACGTTCGTTCAAAACCTCATCAACGCTGTTGGGTACTGTGGAAGCAGCGTGGGCCAAATCGAGCGCAGCGCGTTCGGCTTCGGAAAACGCCGGGTGGGTTTGGTACCTGCAAATATTCAGCATTTTTTCCTCCGTTGCACCGTAACGTTCGGCAGCGCGTATGGTGTGCGCCTGGCAGTACTGGCAGCCGGCGGTGTTGCTGGCCACGTAACCGATGAGGCGTTTGAGATCGCTCGTTACCCGGCCCTGGTTTTCCATCACGGCCATGTTTAAAGCAATGAATGCTTTAGCGATGGCAGGACGCCGTTGCATGGTGAGTACGCTGTTGGGACAAAAACCAAGCGTTTCATTGAAAAAACGCGCCATTTCAGCGACTTCTTCGTTGTGGTCGGGGGAGAGCGGGTGGAGTAAGGCCATGAAGCGACAGAATTTTGAAGGAAAAATAAGGGTGTTTTTGAAAAAAACGGTAAAAACCAGAATGTACGTCTGTAGGGGATTGTGTCAAAAGGGTACCAAGCCTTATTAACCATCAATTCAACCGCTAAAGCGGTTGAATTGATTGTAAATCACGCTTGTTACCCTTTTGACACAACCCCCTGGCACAGATCAAAATTTGCTACTATATGCTGTGCCCCTTTTGGTTTTGGCCCCTTATAATCCATAAAGGCATCCGCAAGGTGCTTCGAAACCATGGGCCATATGATCCGCTTTATGCATTTGCTATCCGCGAGGGCACCCGCAAGGGGCGCCCCTACATGCCCTTTCAATCCCGCCGATACCCAAACACCGTTTCGTCGAGTGCCAAGCCATTCTTCCAAATGGTTTTTTTAAAATGGGCTTCAAATTCAAATCCGGCTTTGAGCAAAACCTTTTTGGAACCTTCGTTGCCTTCAAATACGCAGGCGTAAATACGCGTGATGTCGAAATTGGAAAAACCATAATCCAGCATTTGTACCACAGCACGGGTCATGATGCCTTTGCCCCAAAACGGTTCGGCGAGCCAGTAGCCCATTTCAGCATTTTTGCAACGCACGTCCATTTGCTGGTGCACACCAATGGAACCCACCAGTTTGCCGTCGATGTCGATGGCCAAACTTGGGTTGGGCGTGGCGGCTTGTACAAATTCAATGAATTTTTCCCCGTCCGCCCGCGTGTACGGGTATGGAAAACGGTTGGTGAGCATGCCCGCGATGTTGGGGTTGTTCGCGTAGTGCACAAGACTGTCGAGGTCGGAAATTTGAATGGGGCGTAAGGTGAAGTCCATGATCTGGATTTACAGGATTTAAAGATTTTCAGGATAAATTGTCTGAATCAGGATTTACAGGATTTTAGGATTTACAGGATTTTGGTCAGGAGAAAGGAATGATCGTACTTTTTTAGAGCGCAAAATCATGTAAATCCTAAAATCCTGAGAATCCTGATTCAGACAAATAAGCAACGGGAATTCAACATCACGAGTTCCTGTACATCTTCAAATACGCATCCGCCACATCATCCATACTTCTGGTTCCTTGCGGAATGACAAGATGCCTGCTTTCCAACACCAGTCCCGCAAGTTCTTCCGCCGTGTCCCCACATGCCGCCATTTCCGGCGCGATGCCCACGGGCGTGCTTACCACCACACAGCCATGAGCCGCCGCTTCGGCGAGTACAAAACCGAACGATTCGTAGGTGCTGGTGTGTAAAAATACCCTGCTACGGCGCATGAGGGCAAGCACTTCCGGACGGGGTATTTCACCGGCAAACGTTACGTTCAAACCCAACGCCGCAACTTTGTTTTCGAGCCTGGATTTGTCTGGTCCGCCGCCGCACAACACCGCTTTCAATCCCGGTTTTTTTTGTGCAACCATGGCCACTGTTTCCAGCCACAAATCCCAATTTTTCAAACCGATGAGCGAACCCGCGCCGAGTACATCGATGTCGCGTGTTGTGTCCTGCCTCGGTTCCGGAGCCTCGATGCCCCAGGGAACCACGTGGCCCGCCGTTATGCCGGTTTTTTGGGAAAAAAGGTCTTTTTGAAACGGAGAAACGGCCGTTAATGCCTTTTCGTCGCCAGGTTTGAGGAATTTCAGGTAGCGGTTGGAGGGTAAAATGTCCTGTCCCATCAACGTGCAAACATGCGGCACACCCCATGTTGCCGCCAGTTTTTTGCCACGCACCCACGCCGGACCGAGCCAAAAACTGTGCACCGCATCGAACGGTTTTTCGGTGTGCCACGCCTGCGCATACCCTGTTGCACGCCGCCAGTTCCAGTAACGCAGCGGATGTCCGGAACGGCCGTCGCACGAACGCACAGGTATGCCATGCCAGGTGTATGGCCGCGTGTGGTGCGGGTAACTCAAAGCGATGATGCGAAGGTGCACGCCGCGTTTTTGCAACGCCGTGGCCAGCAATTGGAGCACGGGCAGGCAGTTCCATTCGTCGTCACTTCCCGGGAAACCCGGTGTTATCCAAAGAAGTTTAAAGTTCAAAGTTGAAAGTTTAAAGGGGTGACGAAGTTCGAGGTTCGAAGTTGGTTTTACCCAAGTTGGCGGAAAAAAGTTTTGCCTTTAACCTGACCCCAAACTTCGGTCTACTTTAAACTTTAAACTTCAATCTTTAAACTAAAAAAGGGCGAACGCGACGTTGCGCATTCGCCCGGTATGGTGACGTCCGCGCATGCGTCGGACGGAACGACGGCTGTCCCGCTCTAAGTCGGGATTCAACCGTTCTCTTGGATTTCGCACAGAAGGTTTCGCACAGATTTTCGCAGATTTAAGACAGATTTTCACAGAAATTTACTTTTCCTATTCTGTGAAAATCTGTCTTAAATCTGTGCAAATCTGTGTGAAACCTTAACCTTTAATCCTTCATCAGTTTCATCGTTTTACTTCCTCTTCCATCCGCATCACTCAAACGCACGAAGTAAAATCCGGGGGCGAAGTTAACGGTGGGTATGGTCAACTGGTGTTCACCTGCGGAAAGTTCTCCGGTTTGGAAAGAGCTTACGCGACGGCCGTTGATGTCCAAAACTTCCAATTGGATGTCGGTTTTTTCCTCCAAAACAAACGCCAGGGTACTGCTTTCAGACGCCGGATTGGGGAACAAGGTCACATCGCTCACAACCGCAAATGCTTCGCTTACGGGCGTTGGATTGAGTCCGGACGGCAGCGCCACGTATTGGTTGAGGTAAATGCGGTATTCGCCGGGAGCAAGTGTAATAGTTTGCGGTGTGCCGCTTACGGCTTGCAAACTGTCGCCCGTGTAATATTCATACCACCAGCCCGATTCCGGGAAATCGAGGTTCACGGGCGCATCTGCCGTATTTACGTTGGCCAGAACCAGGGCGCGCTGACCGGTAACCGGGTCGTGCAGGCGGTTTTGGCGGATGGCGCCGCCGCCCATGTGCACCGTGTAATCGGCCGTTTCAAACACCTCAAGGTTTTTGCGCAGGTGCAGCAGCGCCGCCGTGACGTCGTAAAGTCGGCGGCGGTTGGGCTGGTTGAAATAGTCCCAACGGATGGGTTTGGGCGAGGTGCGGCAATCGTTGTTCACCGAACCGTTTTCGCAGTAATTGATGGTGTAATCGTAACCCACTTCGCCGAACTGCCAGAGCATTTTTGGACCAGGCACGGTGTACAACAGGTTGTTGAGCATTTCAAGTCGGCGCATGCCCACAGCAATCGATTTGACGTCGTAATCCGGCACGGTGCCGTTGCCGTAAGTTTTTAATTCGAAACCGAGACGGTCCTCGTCGTGGCTTTCCATGTAACCGATGAGGTGCGGATTGTTCCAGCCCCGGGCCTGGTACGACACCCAATCGAGGGTGGTGTTTTGCACATAGGTATTGAAACCCAGACCGATGTTTTTGTAGTTCTCCCACATTTTTCCCCACACCATCATGCCGTAATCTGCGAGCTCTTTTTCCTCCGAATTGTCGGCGAAATGCTCTAAAATGACGTAAAACGATGGATCGATGTCCCAAATAAAATCGGCGTAATCTTTCAAAATGGCTACCCGGGAGGCATCGTATTGTCCCCAGGCGCTTGTGTTGCCGAGGGTGTTGGTTTGGGTAAATCCTTTGGAAAGGTCGAAACGGTAACCGTCGATTTTGAATTCCTTGATCCAGTATTCCAGACAATTTTTCACGTAGCCTTTGGTGGCCTGACTTTCGTGGTTGATGTCGTTGAATACGTTAAAATCGTGTTTGGGCACAGGGTTCAGCCACGGATTGTTGGCGGCAGGTTGGTTGGTGTTGCTGTTCCAGTAAAGTTGTGCCAGCGGACTGGCGCCGCTGATGTGGTTGTACACCACGTCCAAAATTACGGCGATGTCGCGTTTGTGGCATTCGTCCACGAGGTATTTCAGGTCGTCTGCCGTGCCGTAGTATTTATCCAGGGCCATGTGGAAAGCGTCGTTGTAACCCCAGGAAATGTTGCCGTCGAATTCGTTGACAGGCATAAGTTCGATGGCCGTTACGCCCAGGCGTTCGAGGTAATCGAGCGTATCCACAAGGGTGTTGTAATCGTGTGCGGCAAGGAAATCGCGCAGCAAAAGTTCGTACACCACGAGGTCGGTTTTTTTCGGACGCTCGTAGTTGGTCGCCTGCCAGTCGAACGGCGCAGCGGCGGGTGGCACGGCGGTTACGAGTCCCGAAGTTTCACCGGCAGGGTAGGGCGGCAGGTTGGGGTAGGTGCTGAAAGGAATGTACTGGTCGTTTGCGGGGTCGAGCACAAGTGTGCTGAACGGGTCGGCGATGCGCAGGGAGCCGTCCACGAGGTATTGGAAACGCAGGGTTTCGTCGGGCGGCAGGTTAGCAAGTTCGATCCACCATGTGGCGTTGTCGGTGCCGCGTTTCATCTGGAAAGCCGGGTCGGGCAGCCAGTTGGAAAAGTCGCCGATGGCGTACACGTGCGATTTGAAAGGTGCGTACAAAACAAGGCGCACGCTGGTGTTGCTCAGGCGTGTGATGCCCCATTCCGATCCTCCGGGCGGATTTTGGGTGACGGTGCTACCGGGCACGAAGTAATGGAAGGTGCTGGTGTCGGTATCATTGGCGGTGGTGGCAATAAAGTCGATGCGGTGCAGTCCTGCGGCGGCGGTGAGACCGGTTTGCAGGTTGAGGCCGTTTGCGGTGGTCACCTGGACGCCGTTGTCGAGCAGTTTCAGACTGGCCGGGGTGGAGGCGGTTGCCTGAACGGGAATGTTTTGTCCGACGGTGGCCTGCAGCAGGTTCTGGGCGGGCAAAACATACAAAGTTTGCAGGGGCACATTGTCTGGATAAACGTCGTAATAGATGTCACCGCCGCCGGCTGCGCGGCCTACGATGGTTCCTGCGGCATTGCGGAAAACAAACGCCATTTGCAACACCGTTTCGTTTTGGGGGATGTTAAAAAACGTGCGGATGTTGAAACTTTTGGTCCAAATGTTGGGCGACACGTAGGTCATGAGGCCCACCGCGTCGGCGATGCCCCAGGTGGTGGTCACGTGTTTCCAGTCCGAAGGGCCGGTGCTTTGGTCGGTGATCACACCCATGTGTGCGTACACGGGCCCCGCAAAACCCGCCAACGCGGCGTTGCCCTGGGCGGCGTTGAATGTGATGGTCACGTCGTCGTCGACGTTGGGGAAAACAGGATCGCAGGTCACCTGGGCGGTGAGCAAGGCGGTGGCAAAAAGATTTGCCAGGAATAAGGGTAAAAAACGAAGCATGACATTGGTAATTGTGGATGACCAGGCCACAGGATAGAGGCTTGGTGTAAATTATACACACAAATATAAATCAGGATTTTAGAATTTAGGTCTTTGGTGAGCTTGGGATGGCATTTAACCGCAGAGTGGCGCAGAGTTAGCTCAAAGGAAAAACGCAGAGGTAAATTTTAAACTTGCCGTTGAATGGATAAAGTTGTCTCCCTCTGGTCGACATGACACGGTAGCCGGGGGAGGGAGGGGCGCTTCGGCCCTTTTTGTGCCATTTCAAACCGGGAATGAACTACATGAGGCAAACCATAATACATTATCAGGTGTCTCCCTGCGGTCGACATGACAAGGCGCTTATTATCAAGGAATTATCCGGATTTCTCGCTGCGCTCGAAATGGCGCTCACTTCGCGCCATACATTGGTAATGTCGGGATGCATTTCGAGTGCAGCGAGAAATCCGGATAATTCCTTGATAATAAGCGCCTTGTCATGTCGAGCGTAGCGAGACAACTGATGATGATTTTTGGTGTGCATCTATTGGTTCATTTTCGATTTGAAAAGCCCATTAGTGTTATATGCCATCCCAGGCTTTACTCCAAATCATACAAATACAATTTTCGCAGTCCTCCCTCCAAAGGAAACACTCTTGGCTTTCCCTCCCATTCAGGCGCCTTTTCCCCCACAAACGCCCAATAATCCGCTCCCTGCTCCCGTTGCAACCGCTCAACCACGCCGGGTTTCAACGCCGCTTCTTCCACAGACCAGCCCCGGCGCCGTGCGCGGTACAAAACCCGCGGATCACGGCAATCCATGGTCCCAAACGTCACTACCACCAGCGCCGAATCCGGCGTATTTTCACGGATCACCCGACCGATGTCAACGTGGGTGTTTTCAATTTTATAATAAAATTTTTCAACATATAAAAAATTTAAAACGATCAACAAAGTAAAAAACGGCAACGGTTTTTTGGTTTTTTCCAAACCCCAGGCACAAAGCACCGCCACCGGCGCCAGCAACGGAATCTGGTAATAATTGTGCACGGCATTAAGGTTGAAAAAAACGAGCACGTAGATTACGAGTCCCAACATCCAGTACAACAACAACCGCTGCTCTTTCAATCGCGACAGTCCCAAAAGCATAAACAATACGCCACCCACGCCCGCAACGTCGAACACGCCGCGTTGCAGCAGGACTTTCCAGGGATAAGGCGTCAGGCGTTGTTCCCAGGTGCCGA
>JADLBE010000489.1 GCA_020847915.1 Saprospiraceae bacterium
CGTGGATGTGGTGGGCCTGTCTGGACTTATCACACCTTCGCTCGACGAGATGGTGCATGTGGCCCGCGAAATGCAAAGACTCAACATGAAACTGCCGCTGCTCATCGGCGGCGCAACGACCTCCAAAACCCATACGGCCGTCAAAATTGAGCCACAATACCAAAACGCTCCCGTGGTGCACGTGTTGGATGCCAGTCGGAGTGTGGCCGTGGTGAGCAGTTTGCTGACGCAAAACACCGCCGACCGCGACGCTTTTGTAAAAGCTACCAAGGACGAACTCGACAGAATTCGTACGGCACGCATCGGCAGACGAGCCGGCAAACAATTCCTCGGTTTGCAGCAGGCCCGCGAAAACCGTTTTAAAATTGATTGGGAAAATTACACGCCACCCCAACCGGCATTTACCGGCGTAAAAACGTTTGAGGATTATCCTATTGAGGTTTTGCTGCCGTACATCGACTGGACGCCATTTTTCCAAAGCTGGCAACTCGCGGGAAAATACCCGGCCATTTTGGAAGACAGCGTGGTGGGTGTGGAGGCGAAAAAATTGTTGATCGACGCCAAAAGTATGCTGCGCCGCATTGTGGAGGAAAAGTGGCTGACGGCACGTGCTGTATTCGGCATTTTCCCGGCACAAACGGTTGGTTTTGATGACATTGAAGTGTTCGCGGATGAAAGCCGGCACGGCGTACTTGCCATTGCCCACCATTTGCGCCAGCAGGTTCAAAAAGCGCCCGGACAACCCAATTATTGTTTGAGCGACTTTGTTTCTCCAAAAGGAGGCGACCACATCGGCGCGTTTGCCGTAACAGCCGGCATCGGCATTGAAAAATGGGTGAAAAAGTTTGAAGAAGAGCACGACGACTACCACGCCATCCTGCTCAAGGCCCTGGCCGACCGCTTGGCCGAAGCGCTGGCCGAACATTTACACGAACGTGTACGCAAGGAATTTTGGGCGTTTGAACCGGAAGAAAACTTGTCGAACGAGGATTTGATCGACGAAAATTACCGCGGCATTCGTCCGGCCCCGGGCTACCCCGCTTGTCCGGAACACACCGAAAAACGCACCTTGTGGCAGTTGTTAAAACCCGATACACTTGGCATCGACCTGACCGAAAGTTTCGCCATGTACCCCGCTGCTGCGGTGAGCGGCTGGTATTTTAGTCACCCCGAAGCGCGGTATTTTGGACTGGGCCAAATCGGTCGGGATCAGGTGGAAGACTATGCCCGCCGCAAAGGCATGAGCGCGGGTGAAGCGGAGCGGTGGCTGGCTCCGGTTTTGAATTATGATTAATTGGCAACAGGCAGTAAAAAAACAGGTGTCTCGCTTCGCTCGACATGACAAGGCACTAATTATTATTGAATTATTCGGATTTCTCGCTACGCTCGAAATGTGCCTTGCTTTATTGAAGCAATACTAGAATTGAGAGCCATTTCGAGCGTAGCGAGAAATCCGAATAATTCATTGATAATTAGTGCCTTGTCATGTCGAGCGAAGCGAGACACCTGTTTTTTTAATAACTGCTAACTGCTTATTTCAACCGACCCAATACTTCTCCCATTCTCCTGATCGCTTCTCTTAATTGTTCTTCCGAAGCGGCATAGCTCAGTCGGAAACAGTTCGGGTCGCCGAAAGCGGAGCCGGAAACCAGGCCGACGTAGGCGTGGTTCATCACATAGTCGCAGAAATCATCGGCGCTGGTGATGGTTTCATTGCCGTAGGATTTTCCAAAAAAGGAACTTACGTCGGGGAACACGTAAAAAGCGCCGTCGGGGTGGTTGCATTTGATGCCGGGGATTTCCTCGAGCAGGGAAAGCACGATGTCGCGGCGTTCGCGGAAAGCTTCGCGCATGGCTTCGGTAGGCGCCATGTCGGATGTGAGTGCAATAGCGCCGGCCTTTTGGCTAAACGAAGCTGCACCACTGGTCACCTGTCCCTGGATTTTGTTGCAGGCATCGGCGATGAACTTCGGTGCGCCCATGTAACCCAGACGCCAGCCCGTCATGGCAAAACCTTTGGCAAAACCGTTGATCGTAATGGTTTGGTCTTTAACCTCCGGAAAGCTTCCTATGCTGACGTGTTCGTGGGTGAAATTGATGTGTTCGTAAATTTCGTCGCTTACCACAAAAACATGCGGGTATTTTGCCAAAACCTTTGCGTAAGCTTTGAGTTCTTCACGGGTAAACACCGATCCTGTAGGGTTGCAGGGCGATGAAAAAATCACAAACTTCGTTTTGGTCGTGATGGCCGCATCGAGTTGTTCGGGCGTTGGTTTGAAATCCGTTTCCACGCCGCCGTACACCGGAATGGGTGTTCCTTCCGAGAGTTTGATGATTTCCCAATAAGACACCCAGTAAGGTGAAAACACCACCGCTTCATCACCTTTGTTCAACAAAGCCTGACAGATGTTGTACACCGTTTGTTTGGCGCCATTGCTGACAACGATTTGTTCGGGTTTGTATTCAAGGCCGTTTTCGCGTTTGAATTTTTCGCTGATGGCTTTGGTGAGTTCGGGCAAACCGGACACAGGTGTGTACTTGGTATAACCGTCCTGCAAAGCCTGGTAGGCGGCGTCTTTGATGTGTTGTGGCGTATCAAAATCGGGTTCACCAAGACTGAGGCTGATAACGTCGTGGCCCAGGGCGCGCAATTCGCGGGCCATACGTGCCATTTTAAGCGTTTCCGATTCTGAAAGGTCCTGAACGCGTTGGGAAAGGATGGAGTTGGTGTTGGAAATCATGATGGTTGTTGTTGAAGAGTCGCAAAATTAAACCAGAAATCGGGATTGCCCGTTATAATGGGGTCTCATCGTTAAATAATACCCCTTCGTCAAAAAAACGATGCCCATCTAACGTTGCCGGGCAAAGATTTATCCCAATATTTGTGAGCCTCCTTAAGGAGGCGCCAGCTTACCAAAATCAAAACATACCAACACATGGCTCGATTAACAACTTTTTCCCGCCTGCTGATCACCCTTGGGATCGTCGTAGGCGTTTTTTTTGCCGTTAAAACCTTTCTTCCCAATTTGTTGGGTGGAAGCAAAGACGCAACCGAAACCACCAACACTTCTTCCGGCGATGCCTCAACTTCCCAGGAGTCTGCGCCCGCTTCCGACAAGTCGTCCTCTTCCTGGGGTGGCGGCAGCAAAAGCAATGCACAACCTTTCCGTTACCAACCCATCGAACCTGTTAACGGCAAACTGAAAGGTGTTGTTGAAATGGGCGCTACAGGTTTCAACTCCTTCATCGTAACCATCGACGCTCAAAAAAACTGGAAACTGGAAAAAGCGGAATACGGCGCCAGTTTGGTGTACGAAAAGCTGGCAACAGATTCGGACATCAAAAACGGTTTGAAAAATTACATCGCCGACATGCTGGCTTACGGTGTAGCTTCCAAGGACATCCACTTTGTGATCAGTTCGGGCGCCAAAAAAGTACCCATGACGAGCAAAATTTCGTCGTTGCTCAAAGGCATGGGATACTATGTAAATGAAGTGACACCTACGCAGGAAGCACAATACGCCCTCAAAGCCGCCATGCCTCCGCTGTTTGATGCCAAATCGTTTGTGGTGGACATCGGCTCCGGAAACACAAAAATTTCCTGGGTTCGTGGCAGCTCCATCGCTGGTTTGGAAACCTACGGCGCCAAATATTTCCAGGACAACATAGCCGACAACACCGCCTATGCCGATGCCAAAAGCAAAGCAACACAAGTACCCGCCAACCTGCGTGGAACCTGCTTCATCATCGGTGGCGTACCGTTTGAACTGGCCAAAAAAGGCCGCAACGGCAAAGAACGTTACACCGTGCTGAAAATGCCCGACGAATACACCGCCGACGGTGCCAAACAAAAATCAGGCATCAACATTTACAAAGCCGTCGCCGACGCCACCAACTGCAAACAATTCGTGTTCGACTGGGACGCCAATTTCACGATCGGATTTTTGCTGACGATTTAACTTAGTCGGTTAGTCGGTTGGTCGGCTAGTCGGTTAGTCTAAAATAAAAAGTCGCTTGCGATACTAATTGTAACGCAAGCGACTTTTTTTGACTAACCGACCAACCGACCAACCGACTATTTTTTATTTCACCGCCAACTCATCCTTTTTCAGGCGGATGGAAAGCATGTTTTGCCCAACTTTTTTACCGATGCGCAGCCCCTCTGTACAATCCATACGGAAATGTACTCCGAGGTATAGCCGGGAAGCGGCATTTTCGAGGGCCATTTCTCTAAAGCCGTTGTAGGTCCTTGGTTTTCCTGCAAATTCCTGTCGCCTGATGTGTGTACGGTCAGTTATAGAAAAATTTTCTCCAAGTTGACTTGTCAGTATTTCAGCTGCGGCCGCTCCGAAAGCTGAGTGGCCAGACGGGTAAGCCGGAAAGGAAGGAGAATCGTGCAACGGTTTCCAGCCAGGGTGAATGTTGTCATTGATGTAATCTTCGGGGCGTTGCACATTGTGCCCGTATTTGCCAATCCAGCATGTTACGGCGGCATCGTTCAGAGCCCAGCCTATCATCAGATAGGTTTCAAGTACCACCGTAAAAGGAACATCGGTTTTTTCCATTGCCTGGTTTGTAATTTTGATCCAGCGTCCTGAAGGTGTGAGGGTTAGTCCTTCAATATCATCGCTCCAAAATTCGGCAATCCAGTGTGATTCTTTGGACAGGTTTTGTGAAATGGTGAATACTTCCAGTGCTTCTGTGTGGTAAGACGAACCGGGAATGGTATCGTAACTTATGGGCGGCAAAACACCGATCGTATCTGTCCAGGTGGCAAACCGCCGTATTTTACCCCAGTAAGGCAATAAGGCCGGCATGGGATGTTCTCCTCCAGGTTTCCATTTTCCTGCGCCAACGGGTGGATGGTAATTGCGGTCGTAATTGTACAGGTATCCCTGGTGGCCAGGACTGTCGGTAGCAGACCATTGCATAACCGCACGAGCAGATTCGCGGCCGAAAGCAATGGATTTTTTTAGGACATCCGCAGTCGTTTTACCTTGCTGCGACCATTTTTCTTCGAGTTGATCAATGCTCTTTTTCAATCCGACGGGTGCCTCCGGGAAAAAAAAGCGCAGACTTTCTGCATAGGCGGCATTCAGTCCTGCAGGAAGCCAATAGTTTTTTTCTGTAAATCCAGGTGCTTTGTACCCGTCGCAATACCATTCCAAACTTACATAATCGGGCATGCCGGGCAACGAGGCTTCGTAGGCGGCCATCCCGAGGTAGGCAAACATTCTCGAAGTGATTGGTGGCCTGTAGCCTGGTGTGAATCGTTCCAGTTCAAGTGCCATACGGTTCCATTCCTGGACCAACTCCCTGGCTATTTGATGCTCTTCACTTTCCCCCTGGTTTATTTCGCCACATTGAAACACACCACACAGGCAAAGCAATACTGCGATTACCCTGGGGGTTCGCAGCAATCCTTGGTTAAGTATGTAAAAAGGTAGGGTCATAATCGGTTTACACGTGGAGGAGTGTGATGTACTGCGCTCTAAGCTGCCGCTACGGCCGGAAAATCCAGTCTGAACGTAGTTCCTTCACCTGGTTTGGAAGCTACTTTAAGCCCTACCCGGTGGAGTTTTAGAATGCTGTCAACAAGTGAAAGTCCAATGCCCGAACCACGCACCCTGGTGTTTTGCGAACTTCGGTAAAAGGGCTGAAAAATAAGCTGCAAATCGCGTTCGGGAATGCCCGGGCCGCGGTCGGCAATTTCCAAACTATGGTTGCCCGCACCATCAAACAGGATGCGTACATCCACATGTTTGTCGGGAGAAAACTTACAACCGTTGTCCATAAGGTTCAAAATGGCTGAACGCAACAAAGGTTCGTTGCCCAAAATGCACAGCTCTTCCTCACTTTCAGGCATACCTGCGATGTCGAAGGCGATGTGGTAATCGGGGTGCAGGCGCAACAGCGATTCCCGGCTTTGCAACATAAGTTCATCGAGGCGAATGCGTTCAAAAACGATGTTTGGTTGTTCCGAGTGTACCCGTGCGAGCTGCAGGAGTTTATCGGCCACATCCGCAAGTTCGCGGGTATCCTCAAGGACAGACTGTAACGTAGCCCTGTATTCCTCTTCGGCGCGTTTTTTTCCCAATGAAACTTCCAGTTGGGAAATGATGACCGAAAGTGGATTTTTCATTTCGTGTGAAACATTGGAAATGAAGCTCTTTTGCATGCGAAAAGCGAACTGAATACGGTCCAGCAGGCGGTTAAACGTAACCACCAGACGGGAAAGTTCGTCGTGGTTGTTTGATGTTTTCAGACGGGCGCTAAGATCGCTGGGCAGAATTTTCCCCACCTGATCTACAATGCGTGCCACGGGCGCCATGGCTTGTCCGGCAAAAAACCAGCCCCCAAGCGCTACGATTCCAATACCGAGCAGGAACGTTATGACAAGGATACGCTGAAGGTTTCCGAGCTCATCGGGATGAAACACCGATTCGGCTACGATAAGGTATGATTGTCCGCTGCGGCTTTGATGTTTGAGTCCGATGGCGTACCGGTCGTCGCGTTGAAACCTGTATTCCTGACCATCTTTCAACGCGCGCAACACATTTTCCGAAACAGGTTTTGCCGACCGGTCGAAGGCGAAAATTTGCTGCAGGTTGTTGTTGTAGATCAGAATGTTTTCTTTAAAAGGCAAACTGTATTCACCGCCTGCGTTGGATTGGTTTGCCTCCAGAGGTTTAATTTTGCTTTCATCGTGCAGCACCATTTCGGCGGTCATCAACGCTTTGGATCGCAAACTGACCAAAAACTCATCCACCGACATTTGCCAGAATTTCAAGTAAATAAAACCCAAAGCCAGCAACAGTATGCCGGCTACAATGGTGATGAACTGAAGGGTAAGTCGGGTGCGTATTTGCATCTCGTTGAACTGGTATTACATGGCTTCTTCGCGAAGTATGTAACCTGTTTTGAAAAGGGTGTGAATGAGTTTTTTGTCAAAGTCTTTTTCAATTTTTTTACGCAAAAAATTGACGTAAACTTCGATCACATTGGTACCTGTATCAAAATCGAGGTTCCAGACCCGTTCGGTGATTTCATTTTTGGAAATCACCCGTTCGGGGTTGTTCATAAAATATTCCATCAGTGCATATTCCCGTGGCGTAAGCATGATGCGTTTGCCCTGGCGAAAAAGCTCTTTGCTGGCGAGGTTCATCGTCAGGTCGGCGTAATGCAACATATCCACGGTCGGACCGGGTTGTTCTGTGCGGCGCCTTGCCAATGCACGAACGCGCAACAGCAACTCCCTGAATTCAAAAGGTTTGGTCAGGTAATCGTCGGCGCCCAATTCAAAACCCGTCACCTTGTCGTCGGTTTGGCCCAACGCGGAAAGCAGCAACACAGGTGTTGTATTGCCTTCCGAGCGGAGTTGGCGCAGGACTTCAAGTCCGTTCATTTCCGGCAAAATGATGTCGGATATGATCACAGAATATTTGTTTTCTGCGGCCATGGCATGGCCCGTAAGTCCGTCGTAAGCACAGTCCATCTGCACCATGTTGTCGGCAAAGCCCTGTTGCAGGGCTTTGGCCATTTTGGGTTCATCTTCTATCAATAAAACGTGCATGGTACAAGTCTAAACGCGATACAAAACTAAGCAAAAGCCTCCGAATGGGTGGTCCCTGTCAATTTCTAAGGACTTTTTAATGCTTCCTGTCCGGACAGGTCTAGAGCACCTCAGGCAAACCGAATCTCAACACGCTCTAAGGATGGTAACTGCTTGTCAAACAAATATCTTGCCGAAACTGCTGATCAACAAAATTGAACAAGTTTTTTGATCCATTGGTCCACCGTATGTCCTTTTACAATAAATATCACTATTTTAAGTGCTACCATTACATTTCATTCCAGTTACCCGCAACGAACTACCATGATCATTACAGATACGGAGGTCTTTTTCCTCAAAATCCCTTTAAAAGCAACGTTTAGCCACCACCTGGCTGTCCGCAACACTTCGGAAAGTTTGTTGGTGGCCCTGGCCGACGATGAAGGCAATACCGGTTATGGTGAGAGTACGCCCCGTTTGTATGTCACCGGTGAAACACCGGAAGGAACACTTGCCGGACTACAAATGATTCTTGAAGCCTTTGATGGCGCAGAGATCAACACGGTTGCAGATATTGCCTGGCTGCTCGATGGTACGGAAGGGCTCGACAGGGCGCCTTCGGTTCGTTGTGCACTCGAACTGGCCTTACTCGATTTGTTGGGCAAAAACAAGCAACAGTTCGTGTTCGACATGTTGGGTGAACCTCAGGCGGAATTTTTGCATTACAGCATCGCCATCAACGGCGAAACGCCCCAAAGTATCGAACCGATCGCAAGGCAAATCGCTGCCAACAAGGTGCGACAGGTGAAACTAAAAGTAGGTCCGGACGCCGTGCTCAACCATCAAAACCTGGCCATGCTGCGCGAAATACTCGGCGAAAATGTTGAAATCAGGGTGGATGCCAATGCAGCCTGGGATATCGATGAAGCCGTGGAACACATCCAAGGATTGGCAGCGGCGGGTGTTTTTTTCATAGAACAACCTTTGCCTCCCGGTGGCCGCGATCAATGGCTCGCCCTCAAAAAACGCATCTCTCCTGACGTACGGATTTGCGTAGATGAAAGCGTTTGTACACTCGAAGACGCCAGTTGGCTGGCCTCCCGCAATGCCGTACACGGTTTCAACCTTAAAATAAGCAAACACGGCGGGCTGCTCAGTACGTTTGATGTATACGAGGAAGCCAAGGAAAACGGCTTGTTTTGCCAGTTGGGCTGCCAGGTCGGCGAAACTTCCATACTTTCAGCCGCAGGCAGGACCTTCGCTTTGCTCACCGGCGACATGCGCGCCTGCGAAGGCTCCTACGGGACCATGCTGCTGGAAGCAGACCTCACCCCCAACCCACTGCAAATCGGATTCCAGGGCATCGGTACCCTGGACCAGCTCAAACGCGCCTACGGCCTCGGTGTCGCCGTCGATCTTTCGATTGTTGATGCGTTTTTAGTAAAAAGTCGTAAGTCGTAAATCAGCAGGCAGCAGGCAGCAGGCAGCAGGCAGCAGGCAGCAGGCAGCAGGCAGCAGGCAGCAGGCAGCAGGCAGCAGGCAGCAGGCAGCAGGCAGCAGGCAGCAGGCAGCAGGCAGCAGGCAGCA
>JADLBE010000490.1 GCA_020847915.1 Saprospiraceae bacterium
GGTCGATCACCACATCCAAAACGCCGCCTTTTTTATCGCGGATGGTTACGATGTTCAGACGTTCGAGGTGGCGGCCACCGTTCAGCAGGTTGTTGTCCGTAAGTTGTTCTCCCGAAGCATTGTAATAGGCGAAACGTCCGTTTTTCCCGGTATCGCCGATGAGCATGGTGAAATTGTTGTGGTCGGTAAACAAACGGTGCCCCACCACATTGGCCGTGATGGGCTCTTTGTCACCACCCAATCTCAATACTTTGAAATTTTCGGGAGAAGCCATGGTTTCGGTCAACCGGTATTTGGCAGGTAATTCAGCCACCATAACTGCGGAGAGCGGGGCATAATTGACGCCCTTTTTAGGCGGCAAAACCCATTCGCCACGGGTATCCACCACGCCGCAGGAAGCCACCTGGCCCGAAGCGGTCATTTGGTATACCGGGAGCAGGCCTGTCCCCAAACCTGGCATGTAAAACTGGCTCCTGGGTACCGTGTAACCTTCGGGCACAACAGGTTGGAACTGTTCGTTGACGATCTGAACTGGATCCACAAAGTCGTTGAATAAAAAACCGGTGCCATTGCCCACAGGGGCCTGCGGCCAACGCAGGTACTGCTGAACAGACGTATCCGGAATTCGAACGCCATTGATTAGGACCACGGTTCCCTGCTGACCCTGTTTGCCTTCCCGGCCCCACAACGTACCCCTGCCGGCAAAAGGGATGGCGGTAGGTGGTTTGGACAAGGCTTTGCCTTCGGTGTCGAAACAAGTGAACAATGCGTCGCCTTGCCGACGCGCCCAAATCATGGGTTCCTCGAGGTCTCCTATGACTTGCATGTACTCCACGGGCAACACCAACCTTCCTGCTGTGTTGTACACGCCGTACAGGGAATCTTTGCGCACCAGGTACAGGTCGGCAACAAGGTTTTGCAATCTTTCCACAGCATGGAACCTGCCAGGCACAATGCTTCGGCCGCGAACATCCCGCACGCCGCGCCGGTCTACGTTGTAGTAATTGTTTCCTCCGTCGTTCACACGGAAATGCACCAGGGAGGTGTCGATTAACTTAATATCGTTGATGATGCGAGTAAGGGTGTCGGTAAAAATCAGTTGGAACGACGAATCGGCCAAACTGCTCCGGTTGTCTTGCGCGATGCACTCAAGGTACCACGGTTTTGTGGCGCTGATGTAAACGGGTAAAATGATTTGATAATCCCTGGCGAATTGTTTCTCACCTTTACCATTCACCACGTTGAATTTGTTTCCTGCATATTCCACCCGGAAAAAATCGCCGTAGAGGTAAGAGATGCTTACAAATTCCTGGGGCAATACCCATTTTCCCGAGTAATCCATCACACCAATTTTTTCCTTATCTGCTACGAGCAGGTAGTTTTCCGAAAAAGCGTAAATGCTTTGGTGGATGGTATCGATCACCAGCCGTCCTTCGGCGTTGAGCAAACCGACGCAGGATTTGTATTTTCGGGAATCCGGTTGGTCTTTGTCCAGATTGGCTATAAAAAACCCGTCGCGTTTGGCGGCTTCAAGTTGGTTCCACACCATAGGAATACGGATGGCGCCGGAGCGGTCGCCCACACCCATTTTCCGGTTGTTGTCGGCCAGCAAAAAAAAACCGTCGCAAGCGATGGCAGCAGCAGGAAAATCGCGGGAAAAAATCTCGTTGAGGGCTGTATCAACAAAATTGGTGCGCCCGGGGTCGGAAAATACCTGATGGACGCCGTATTGAAATTTGGCATTCGACAGGTATTGGTCGGGATTGTAGGCGTTGTACTCGTTAAAAATTCTGAACCAATTCGGGCGGATAGATTTGCGCGGGTGCACGTATTCCTTCCGGGCGCCGTTGGCAGTGTTGAGCAGCACAACTTTTTCGCCAAGATCGGCTACGGCCAGGTTATTGAGGATTTTTGGCGGTTTGCTTTTGACGAGTAGTTCTGCTTTTGCCACCATAAGGACGCCGCTCAAAACGGCGCCATTGCGGAACACGGTTACCCGGTCGCCGTTTTGTATGGCACGTGCCGACACATCGTTTGGAGCAATCAATCCACCAGGATTATCGAACTTGGGCTGTATTGCAACCCGGCCGTCCTCTGTGGCATAACCGTATTTGCCGTTGGCGCCGAGCCAGGGAATGAGGGTTTGGGCAGGGAGCGTGGAAATGGCCAGCCCAAGGGCGGCAAGCAGGAGGAAGGGGCGTTGGTTCATGATGGGGGCAAGATAAGGCGTGTGCCTATCTCCGAAGCAAAGCCGGAAGGTTAAAGATTATGAAGATCCTTCCAGGACCAAACTTCAACATCCTTTCTTTTCTGCCGATCAATGCCTGCGTAGACGACAATGTTTTTGCCAGTAGATTCCGGAGCTGAAGCTCTTACAAACCGGATGCCTTTGAAAAATTGCGCTGTTGGGGTAAAACTGTATTTGGCTTCTATAAGATTAATGTCTCCACCTTCCCGTACTAAAAAATCCACTTCATTTCCGTTTGAATCGCGCCAAAAATAAACGGAAGCAGGTCGAAAAATATTGAACCGGTTTTTCATCAACTCCGCAGCAACCATATTTTCAAACAAACTTCCCTTAGCGTGGTAGTGCTCAATTTGGCTCGCCTCGTTCAAATCCAACAAATGGCAGAGCAGCCCTGTATCGTAAAAATACAGCTTGGGTGATTTGACGATACGTTTGGAAAAGTTTTCAAAATAGGGTTGCATTTGAAAAGCAACAAAACCTGCCTCAAGCAGGGTAAGCCATTTTTTCAAGGTTGGTTGGGAAATGCCGGCTTCAACAGCCAGCGATTGGTAATTAAGGGTTTGACCCACCCTGCCTGCGCAAAGCCTTAAAAAATTCCGAAACGTACCCAGGTCTGCAATGTTGGCTACGCTCCGTACATCACGCTCAAGGTAGGTTTCTAGATAGGAAGGAAAATAAGCCGCAGGATCAATGCCGCGTTCGAAAAGGGCCGGATAACCACCATAAAATAGGACCTTTTCGAGTTGATCATCCAGCAATCCAGGCTGATGTCCAAGCAATTCCAGCTGACTCAGTGGTAACAACTTAAAAATCGCTACCCGGCCAGCCAGGGATTGAGCCACGTTGTCGGCCAGGAGAAAGTTTTGCGAGCCCGACAAAATGTACTTACCCATTTCCCGATCCTCATCTGCACGCACCTGCAGATAAGAAAACAACTCGGGAACCCGCTGTGCTTCATCCAAAATGACCTTACCAGAATACTGCCTCAAAAAACCAACCGGATCCTCTTCTGCAAACGCACGATTGGCAGAAAATTCAAGGTTTACATACTGGTAATCCTTAAACATTTCACGCAACATGGTAGTTTTACCAGCTTGTCGCGGACCGGTTATCAGCAAAATGGGAAATTTGGAAAGCATTTCCCGAATGGCCTGCTCCATTTGCCGGGCTATGATCATTTTCGTATTTTTATGCAAAATTAAAACCAATAATTCAATTTTACATAGAAATTTATGTTTTAAAGGTGGCAAAATTTGCAGGGCTTGATCCCGATTTAATCGGGTGCCTACAGCGAAAATTTTAACGCACTTTAAAATGAAATTTGCCGCTCGTAGCCCAAAACCCGAACAAGCTCTTAGCGCCCAAACCGCTCCAACCTGTCCTTAAACATACGTCCAACGGGAATTTGTTTCCCCGACACTTTGACCGTCGAGGCGGTAAAGGATTGCACTTTGTCCATACAGATGATGTAGGATTTGTGGACACGCAGGAAATGCTCTTCAGGCAGTTTTTCTTCCAAATAAGAGAGGCGTTCGTACGTAACAATCGGCCCGGTGTCGGTAAAAATTTTGACATAATCGCCCAACCCTTCAATGTAGATAATGTCTTTGAACCAAACTTTTTGCTGTTCGCGGTCCACACGGAAAAAGAGGTAGGCTTGCTCGAAGGAATCCGGCGCGGGCTGTGCGGCAGGCGTTTGTGCTGTTTGGTGTTGGTAATATTTGCCGATGGCTTTTAGGAAACGATCGAACTGAATGGGTTTGACCAAATAATCCAAAACACCGAAGTCGTAACTTTCAACGGCGTAATCGCGATAAGCTGTCGTGAGGATGACGGGCGGCGGATGTTGCAACGTTTTTAATAATTCCAGACCTGTGAGGCGGGGCATCCGGATGTCGAGAAACATAAGATCAACCTGTTGGCGTTGGAGCGCGCCAAAAGCGTCTACCGCAGAGCTGCAGTGAGCGGCCAGTGCGAGGTCGGGGACTTTTTCGATGTAGGATTTCAAAAGTTCCGCCGCCAGAGGTTCGTCTTCGACTATTAAGCAGTTGATCATAAAAAATTGAAACACAGAGGCATGGAGGATGGGTAGTTTTAGCCCTTCGTGTCTTTGTATTTTTATTAAAGAGGAATAGACAAAACAGAAAGAAAACTTTCCTTTCCGTGCAGGATTTTGAGTTCGTGATTTTGGGGAAACAGGGCCTCCAGGCGGTTTTCCAGATTTCGCAAACCCAGGCCGGATGCCTCGTTTTTTTCCAATTTTTCCAGCATCTGTTCCAGAACGCTGTTTTCCACTTTGCAAGTTAAAGTCCCGTTACGCCGCGACACGTCCACCCGAATCCAGCCTTTCCCGACGGGTGCTATGCCGTGTTTGAAAGCATTTTCCACCAAAGGTAAAAACAAAAGGGGCGGCGCCATCGCGTCTTTCAAGGAGCCGAAGACGTTGACTGAAATGTCCAGATTTTCGCCGTAGCGGATGCGTTCAAGGTTCACGTAATCGCGGATGTAGTCCAGTTCTTTTTCCACCGGAATGAGCGATTTTCGACTGTCGTAAAGCATAAAACTCAGCAATTGCGCCAGTCGGTATATCATTTCGCCCGTGCGCGGATGTTTGTTTTGCGCCAGATAATAAATGTTGTTCAGGGTATTAAAGATGAAATGTGGTTCTACCTGCGATTTCAGCAATTCCAATTCCGCCTCCACTTTTTCGCGTTTTGCTTTTTCAACAAGCCTTTGCTGCCGCGTCCACAAGGAGAAAAAATAAGCCATCACCACAATGCTCGCCTGCAACATGGTTGACACGATACTGCCAAGCACGTAACGCAGTTTCCAGAAATTGAGCCACGATGGCACGTCGGAAATATGCGTTTCCAGCATTGGGATGTAAACAAACACGGTTTTCATGGTGTGTCTGAGCAAACCGCCCAGTAGAATAAAAACCAAAATACCGATGGCCATGCGCTGGTAGCGTCCTTCGAACCAGTTGGCACGGAACCAGTAAATAGAACTGTAAGTCAACAGCGCAGCAGAGAGGAAATTGATGGTCGCCTCTGTGAGGAGAATTTCAGAATCTATGCGCCCCACCTTGCCGCTGGTAGCGAGCCAGTCGAACAGGAAAAAGAGCAGCCAGTATAAAGTGTGCCCTGCGACAACGTACCAGTTCAGTTTTTTCACGACAACGAAAGTAGTTTTTTGAAACCAAACATCTCTCCTATTTCGGTCAACGGCGTTTTTTTTTAGTTCAACGGGTGCAACCTGTGTTTTTCGTCCGGTCAACGGCGGATTTTCCCGATTTCCGCCGCTCACCGAGTATTTTTTCAGTGTATCGAAGCGCCGGTGCGTCTCGCCGAAAGGGACTTGCGCTGCCCTCCGAACTCCTCCCTTCTTTGTGGCAACAAAAACAATTATTGCTATGAAAACAATCCTTTTGAGTCTGGCGCTTGCCTTACCCTTGTTTGCGTTGGGCCAGCAAACCGATCCTTTCGCCGCATTCAGCGCGCAGAAAAAATCCGTCCAACTTCACACCGGTATTACGATGAAGTATGTCGAAGCAGGCAATCCGCTCGGAACACCGGTGATTTTGCTGCACGGTTACACCGATTCGGGACGTTCGTTTCAGTTCGTTTTACCTGCTTTGGAGAAAGAAAATCCGCAACTCCGCATCCTTGCGCCTGATTTGCGGGGACACGGCGAATCATCCATGCCCGACAGCACGCGGTGCAGCGAACATCCTGAAACCTGTTTCGAACCCAACGATTTCGCTGCCGACATCGTCGCCTTGATGGACCATTTGAACATCCGGAAAGCGCACATCGTGGGTCACTCGATGGGCAGCATCGTCGCACAGGAATTGGCCTTGAATCATTCGGGACGGGTGAACAGTCTCGTGCTCATCGGCACGTTTGTCGATGGCAAAAAAAGCGCGGCGGTAAATGATTTTCTTATCGGCGAATTGATTGAAAAAACCATTCGCACGGAACTGGAGAAACGCCCCGGCTTTCATTGGCCTTCCGACGCGTGGTTATTGACTCCGAACGACATAAGCGCTGTAACGATGCCTTTTTTGCAAAACTTATGGGTGGTTGACCCGGTTGCGCCGGAAGCTTTTGTGCAGGCCATTTTGCCCGAAACAGCGCATGTACCATTGGGCGTTTGGATTGGCGTGATAAAAGCGTTGGCTCTGGTGGACAACCGCGAGGCCTTGAAAACCTTGAAAAAACCGACCCTCCTTTTGTGGGCGACACAGGACAATGCGTTCCCTGCTGAACCTGACCAGCAGCAAGTAAAAGAGGCTTTTCAAATCGCCGCCGAAACACACGGCACACGAGTCATTTACAAAACTTACGGCAAAAAACCTCTGCCCACTTCAGGGATGCAGGAGAGTGACCTGGGGCATAACCTGCACTGGGGCGCGCCCGATGAAGTCGCTGCCGACATTGCTTCATTCATCCAAACCGGCCTTCCGACACCTGGTCTGCCTCATGCCAATCCTGCCAACATCAAGCAGGTTTTGATAGGAATCACCAATTCCAACATCACGACTTGGGGGAAAAATGCTGCCCTGAGCAAGTGAAATCGAATCACACTAACCATTAAACAATCTTAGTAATGCCAACTCCACTTGAAATTTTGCTCGACCCCATATCGCTTTCCATCCTGGCGATGTACGCCTTGCTGATGGTTTACGAGGCCTTGTTCCCGGCCCGACCCTTGCCCACCATCAGATTTTGGAAAATACGCGGCGTCTTGTTTTTCTTCCTGTTCTTTTACCTTTCCAGTTACCTGCCGCTTTGGTGGGCGGCCTATTTGCCTCAGACACAACTGTTTAACCTGTCGGGAATTGGCGTGCTGGGAGGCGCAGTTGCGGGCATTTTGTTCTACGAATTCGGGATGTATGTCTGGCACCGCTCCATGCACACCAACAACTTTTTGTGGCGGGTTTTTCACCAAATGCACCACAGCGCAGAGCGGCTCGACACCTACGGAGCATTTTATTTCAGCCCGCTGGATATGGTGGGTTTCACGGCACTCGGTACTGTTTGCTTCTCCGTCGTGTTGGGTCTCGACCCAAAAGCCACGACAGTTGTGCTGCTCGTGACCAACTTCTTCAGCATTTTTCAGCACGCCAACATCAACACGCCGCGCTGGCTTGGCTACATTATCCAACGCCCTGAAAGTCACGGTTACCACCATGCACAAGGCATTCACAGGCACAACTACTCTGACTTGCCACTTTTCGACCTGCTCTTTGGGACGTTCCACAATCCGAAGTCCTTCGAACATGACAACGGATTTTACAACGGCGCCTCGAGCAGGATGGTAGATA
>JADLBE010000491.1 GCA_020847915.1 Saprospiraceae bacterium
ATGTTGTTGCCGATGTACACGACATCCTCCGAAGTACACCCATTGGCCGGGTTGGTAACCGTAAGGATGTAATAACCTTCCTGATCAACTTCGGGTGTGAGTGTATTGGCGCCGTTCAAAATGTTGCCCGGTTGGGCTTCCCACTGGTATTGCAGGTTGCCGGTGCCGTAGGCGTAAGCAATGATTTCAATGGTGAAGTTGTTGCAGTTCAGCTCAAGGTCCGGACCGGCATTGGCAACGGGCAGGTTGGGATCAACGGTAACGGTAACGTTGTCGGTGGCCGTGCATCCGTTGTCGGCATTGGTCACAATCAACGTATATGTCCCGGCTTCGTCCACAACCGGGAAAAGTGTAAATTCATCACTGACGATGTTGCCGTTCGAAGTTGTCCATTCGTAAAATATCAGGGAACCCGTGCTGGAGCCGGTACCGTTGATGGTAAAAGTAGGATTGTTGCAGTTGAGTTGTCCGTTCGGTCCGGCCTGGGCAATAGGAGGCACAATGTTTTGTGTTACAACTATTTGGGCAACATCGGTACAACCACTTTCGCTGTTGGTAACCGTCAGCGAATAGGTTCCCGGAAGATCAATGGTGGGGTTGGAAGTGTTTTGTCCGTTTACAAATCCACCTGGAGGGCCGCTCCAGTTGTAGTTGATGTTGCTGCCCTGCGACGAGTTGGATCCGTCAATTTCGAGTTCGTCAACATCGCAGGTAAGGATGCCCGGCGAAGCTATTTGTGCATCGGGGTAATCGAAATTTTCCGTGACATTAACCACCGCTTCGGCCGTACAACCGTTTGTGCTGTTGGTGACCAGCAAGGTGTACGTTCCCGGTTGGTTTACCGTTGGGGTAAGGGTACTTCCACCCGAAAGTATGTTTCCGGAATTGACGATCCATTGAAAACTGAAACCGGGCCCTGTGCTTGCTATGCCTTGCAACTGCACCGTCGGTGTGGTGCAATTCAACACCAGATCAGGTCCGGCATTGGCTGTCGGCGTATTTTGATCGGCGGTTATGACCACTTCATCTTCGTCCGTACAACCATTGTCGAGGTTGGTCACCAGCAGCGTGTAGGTGCCCGGCTGGTCGATGGTCGGGGTGAGGGTTGTTTCTCCGCTTACCAGGTTTCCGTCCGGCGTGGTCCACAGGTAGGTCATGTTGCCGCCGGTGCTCGAACCGTTGCCGTTGAGGTTTAAAGTTGGTGTCGTACAGGTGATGACGGCGTTGTTGTTGGCATTGGCCACCGGTGGTGTCAGGTTGGCCACCACGGTTACGGTTGCCGTAGCCGTGCAGTTGTTGTCCGTATCGGTTACCGTGAGGGTATAGGTGCCACCGAGGTCAATGGTTGGGGTGGAAGTATTTTGACCGTTTACAAAACCTCCGGGAGGGCCGCTCCAGTTGTAGTTGATGTTGCTGCCCGAACTGGATCCGCTGCCGTCGAGGGTAACTTCCGGGGAGTAACAATTGACGGTGACAGGTGGTAAAATGACGGCGGTCGGCACCTGGGTATTGCCGGTTACCGTCACGCTTTCTTCCGCCGTGCAACCTGTGTTGGCATTTACCACCGTCAGGGTGTACGTACCTGCCTGGTCAATTTGTGGGTTGAGCGTGTTGGTGCAACAAACATAATTGCCATCGATGGTTGTCCACGTAAACGTGATGCCCGGTCCCTGAGAGGTTCCCACCCCGTTGAGCGTCAAAACGGGTGTGGT
This sequence comes from Saprospiraceae bacterium, assembly GCA_020847915.1. GTDB lineage: Bacteria > Bacteroidota > Bacteroidia > Chitinophagales > Saprospiraceae > M3007. The sequence continues at coordinate 1,713 of JADLBE010000491.1, forward strand.
GCAACCGATGTTGGCAGGCGTGTTGATGTTTACGTTGGGTGGTGTGTTGTTTTCCACCACATTGACGGTGGCGGTGGCGGTGCAGCCATTGTCGCTGTTGGTCACCGTCAAACTGTAACTGCCGCCTTCGTTGATGACGGGCGTCAGGGTGTTGTCGCAACATACAAAACCTGGACCAGCCCATTCAAACGTGTAAGGTCCGCCGTTGCTCGATCCGCTGCCGTCGAGTGTCAGTTCCGGATTGGCACAGGTCACCTGCTGGGGCGGCAGGATGTTGGCCGTGGGTGGCGTGGTGTTGGATGAAATGACAACCGTGGCTGTCGTGGTACAGTTGTTGTCGTCGGTCACCGTCACGGTGTAGGTTCCGCCGGTGGTAAAGGTTGGGTCCTGCTGACCGGAATTGTTGCTCCAGTTGTAATCGTAACCGGGTGTACCGCCGTTTACTTCAAGATCAACTTCACCTTGCGGATTGTTGCAATCAATGTTGAGCGAACTCACGACATCGGCGGTGAGCAGTGGAGGCTCGGTGAGATCAACACTTTCCACGGCTGTACAACCGTTGCCGTTGGTTACGGTTACGGTGTAATTGCCGGGCATGAGGTTGGTTTGGTTTGGTCCGCTGCCGCTGGGACTCCAGTTGTAGGTAAAAGGACCGGTGCCGCCGCTGGCATTGGCATTGATGGAACCGTTGTTGCTCCCGAAACACGTCGGATCATTGGGCGCCACATTCAGGTTTACGGTAATTTCATTGATGGTAATGTTGCCGGAAACCGTGCCGGTACACCCGTTTTCAGAAACAACACTTACCAGCGAATAAGTACCTGCCGATGAAACAGTTATAACAGCAGGAGATGATGTAAAATTCAGTGTTTCAACGGTTCCGTCGTTGTTCCATTCCACTTCCCAGGGTGCTTCTCCGGTGAGGGTCAGCGTCAGATCGATGGTGCCGGATTCTCCTGCGCAAAAAGTTCCGCTGCCGCTCAGGTTGGCCGTCGGAGAAGGCGAAAGGGTAACGGTTGCTTCCGCTGTCGAGGTGGTTCCGCAAGCGTCGGTTACGGTAACGGTGTAGGTGTTGGTACCGGGAGTATTTACATTGATGGAAGAGGTTGTTGCGTTGGTATTCCAGAGGTACGTAAGCGGGGCCAAACCTCCCGTTACATCGGGCGCCAAGGTGGCACTGGTACCGCCACAAAGAATCTGATCTTCCATTTCCACTTCAAGCGGCGGCTTGTCGCGGATGATGAATTCAATTTCCAAATCTTCACATTCACAGGAATTTTCCAACAAAAAGATGATGGTTTCATCGTCCTCATCAAGCAAATCGGCAAATACATTGATGGGAATCAACACCACGCTTTGACCTGCGGCAAACGTCACTTCATACGTCAATTCTTCGTAATCGACGCCCGGGGTTGCTGTACTGTTGCCGTCCAGGGTATACGTGATGGTAAGTGGTTGCGATACGTCTCCGGAACGGATAAACTGTATAAACCCGTCGCCACAATCTTCGTAAACATACGTTTGGCCCGAAGGATACACTGGCGCCGCCGAAATTTGATCGCCGGCATTGAAGGAGTTGGCTTTTAAAAAAACAGCTGAAGCATATTGTGAATCGGCTACGTCGGCGATGGCCAGTTTGATGTGGTAAGTTTCACAGGGAGTTACATCGGCAAGGGCAGTGAGTACAACAGTCCAGCCGTCGAGCTGGTTGAAATTGACCGAATGGACGGGTTGGCCCTGACAAGGAGCAAAGGTGTTGTTGTTGACGTAATAACCACTGTTGTTGATGTGGTTGACAGAATTGATGGTAATCGGGTCGCTGGTGCCGGGTATCAGGGCCAGGTTTTGGTTGCCTGTAATGCCAGGGCCGCTGATGAAAAAACCAAATACGTCGTTGTATTGGGTGCCCACGAACTCGCAGTATTCTTCGGAACCAAACACAAAATCGAACTGAACCGTGTTTGATGTAGGCACAAAATCAAATTCAATTTTGGAAAGGTCGAATTGGTTGCCGGTTATGATGGCATCCAAATCGGCATCATCCGGTGAATTGACACCAAATCCCCCATTCGCGCTGGTGGTATTGTTGGGTCCCGGAATGACGTTGACGTTGCCCGTACACAAAACTACCCCGGTCTGAATGTCTATGCTGGCTGTACCATTGTTGAAAGTACCGCGCGATGCCGAGTTTCCTGCGGATGTAATGCCGCTCACTTCAAAACAGTCGCCTCCGATAAGCGTTGTGGTCACCAGACTGCCCGAAGAAATACCCCCGGTGGTTGTTATGTTCACCGCCCTTTCAGCCTTTTCGGTAAACTTATCAAGCCACGCGTTGTCAATCGGACAATCGTTGCACTCCACAGACAAATACATCGGCACACCTTCCGGACCGGCGGCTGCCACCAATACCTCAAGGGAAATGGCGGCGCACGAAGACTGGGCCACAAAAGTGCGCTGGTTCGGCCTTCCCGCCCAGGTAAGTCCGAGTGCCTGCAACTCGGCTGCAGGTTCGCTCATGGTGGTTTTGAAGGAAACGTTTTGTCCATCCACGGCGCCAACTGCAATGGCTGTGTAGGTCCGGCCGGGTTCCAAGGCACACAACTGTATCACATTGAGCCCGGGGGCAACCTGCATGGGGTGGCGCATACCCGTGCCCTGCATGATTACTTCATGGCTGGATTGGGCTTGCAGGTTTTGAAACAATAAGAAAATTGAGGCAATAAACAGTACTCCCTTGTAATTTTGGCACATACTTGAATGGGTCCGGTTTGGTATTAAAAATGGGTATTAAAAAACAAAATGAACATCCCACACTTAGGATGTACCATTAAAAAAAACAACACAGTAAAACCGGTGTAAAGGGGATAATCTTCAGAAACAAAGACCCGCGAAAGTAGGATTATTTTGAAAGTGCACTGTTAATCCGCAGAATCTACTGTAGTTAAAGCACGACGAATATTAATAATTGCCAGAAACCGACAAAACAGCGACTGCATTCAACTGCCACTTAGAGCTTGTTTGGAGCTTGTTTTCCCAAAAAGTATGTTGTTAATCTGCGATGGTCACATCTCCTTTCAGGATGACCTTATCACCATTGATCAATTCCACTTGTGCCCACCAAACGTAAACACCGGCGTTCAGCGTTTTGCCCCTAAAGGTGCCGTTCCAACCCGACCGCTCCTGGTTGGGCTGAAAATGTTCGTTGAAAAACAACAATCCACCCCAACGGTCATAAACCTGCAGCGAATTGATTTCATACACGGAGCCCGGCGTGGCAAACAACAGGAAATGATCGTTCAAGCCATCCTGGTTACCCGAACTGATCACGTTGGGCGCCCAAATGTTGGGATTTTCCACCAATACTCTGACAACGGCCTCGGCCTCGCACCCGTCGTTGTTCACCACGGTAACGGTGTATTGGATGTTGTTGAAAGGCTGCGCCAAAACCACGGTTGGGTCGTCGGTCAATGTTAGTGCGGTCATGGGCGACCAAAGGATCGTATCCACCTCACTGAGCGGAATGTTAAGGGTTGCCGTGATCAACGTCGAATCGCCAAAGCTAAGTTGTATGGTAGGCGGAAGTTCCACATTGGGCTCTACCGGTACCGGCAGTTGCATGGTTTGGGCATGTTCACAGCCATTGGCGTCCTGAACCACCAGATTGTAATTTCCCGGGGTTAATCCGGTGAATTGCTCCGCCGTTTGGAAAACTGCTCCGTTGTTGATGGAATAAAGGAACGGTCCTACCCCACCTGTCACCGACTCGAACATTACAGATCCTGGCTGGTTACCACATGCCGGCATGGTCGCATACCAATCTATAAATGTCGGCATATCAACGTTTTGTAAAATAGTCACCACATCCGAAGCCGAACATCCGTTTTCCGTATTTAAAACCAAAAGTGCGTACACGCCCGCTGCATCCACCAACGGTTCAGCCGTATGGGCGCCGTTGAGAATGTTGCCGTCAGGCGTACTCCAGGTGTACAAAAAATTCGGTCCTGCCGATGATCCGGCGGCATTCAGATTGCCTTCTTCAACCGTACAGGTGAGCTCAAACCCGTTGCCCGCTTCGGCAACCGGCGCCTGTACATCCATTCCAACCTGCGTGGACGAGGTGGCAGTACAGCCGTTGTAAAGGTCCGTTACGGTCAAAATGTAAACACCGGCTGCATTGATTTCAGGATTCGAAACATCGGTGCCGCCGATTATGCCCGGTCCACTCCAGGTAAAAGACACACCTTCCACACCGCCGGCTCCCCAACCCGAAAGTTGCAGGGTTGTATCCTTACAGGTCAAAACGGCAGCGGGACCGGCATTGACCTGGGGCGCCGTTGTATTTTGTGTTACCGTCAAAGTGGCCGTTTGGGTACACCCGTTGATGTTGTCGGTTACCAACAACTGGTACACGCCCGGGGCTGAAATCACCGGTGTCAGCGAGGTGGCCCCGGCATCAATTTGCCCTTCGTTGGTTGTCCAGGCATAGTCAAACGAACTGCCCGTACTTGAACCGTTGCCACTCAATGCAATGACAGGGACCAGACAGGTCATCTCCAGTGCTGGTTCGATGACCGCATCCGGAAGTGTTGTGTTGGAGGCGATAAAAACGGAGGTGGCGGCAGTACAGTTGTGTCCATCGGTTACGGTTACAAGGTAATTTCCACCGGATGAAAAAACGGGATCCTGCAAAACCGCATTGTTGCTCCAGACATACGTATACCCTGGCGTACCGCCACTTACTTCCAGATCGGCATTGCCCAGTGGGTAGGTACAATTGATGTTTAAAAAACCCACCACGTTGGCCGTGAGCAAGGAAGGTTCGGACAGTGTTTGGCTTGCTTCGGACATGCATCCTTCAGCATTGGTAACCGTCACGGTGTAATCGCCGGCAGTCAGGTTGCCGGCAACAGGCCCGGTACTGCCGTCGCTCCAGGCGTAGGTAAACGGACCGAAGCCACCACCGGGATTGGCTTCGATGGACCCGTTGCCACCGCCAAAACAGGCCGGGTCCGTTGGTGTTAATTCCAGATTTACGGTCACGGCATCCACGGAAACACTTCCAATGGCACTGCCGATGCAGCCGTAGGTTGAAACCACACCCGTTAAAGCATAACTGCCCGCCGACATTACAGGTACCACAACAGGAGACGATGCCACCAAAAGGCTGTCCGAAACACCATTGTTGTTGAAGGCCACCATCCAGGGGCCATCACCCGTCAGGGAAAGCATCAAATCTGCCGTATCTGCCGGAAAGGTACAAATCAGAGTTTCCCCGGTGAGTTCCGCAGTCGGCAATAACAACAAGGTCACACCGGTTTCGGCCGTAGTGGTTGTTCCGCAGCCGTCGGTAACCGTCAGCGTGCAAACGTTTGTACCCGTGCCGGTTATGTTGATGGAAGGTGTTGTTTCTCCGGTAAACCATTGGTAGTTGTACGCCCCGATGCCGCCGGTCACCGTTGGCGTCAGCACGGCTTCAGCGTCTTCACAAACGGCGATACTGTCCAGCACAATCTCCAACGGAGGTTTGTCGTAAATCAACACCTCCATTTCAAGATCTTCACATTCACAGGTGTTTTCAAGTTGGATGATGATGGTTTCAAAATCGTCTTCCAACGAATCGGCAAAAACATGGATGGGAATAAGCACCTCCGTTTGTCCAACCCCGAAAAAGATCGAATCGGGCAACGCCTCGTAATCGATGCCCGGGATGGCGGTACTGGAATCCGACACCGTGTAAGCCATGGCAAACGCCTGCGTGGTGTCGCCGGTGCGTACAAAACGAATGAAACCGTTGCCGCAATCTTCGTACACGAAATCCTGTCCCGAAGGATAAACGGCATCGGCTACCACTTTATCGCCTGCATTGAAGGAATTGGCTTTTAAAAAAACCGCCGAGGAATAAATGGCGTCGGCCACATCGGCGATGGCGAGTTTGATGTGGTAGGTTTCACATGGAATCACTTGTGCCATGGCGGTTAGCCGAACCGTCCAGCCGTCGAGTTGGTTGAATGCAACGGCTTTTACCGGCTGGCCCTGGCACGGATTAAAATTGTTGTTGTTAACATAATAGGTGTTGTTGGAGACGTGGTTCACGGCATTGATGGTAATGGGCGCATTGGTGCCCGGTATCAACGCGATGTTTTGGCTTCCGGAGATGCCCGGACCGCTGATGAAAAAGCCAAAAACGTCGTTGTATTGTGAGCCAACATACTCGCAGTATTCCTCCGATCCGAACACGTAATCAAACTGAATCATGTCCGAAGTTGGTACAAAATCAAATTCAATTTTGGCCAGATCGAACTGGTTGCCCCCAATGATGCTGCTCAGGTCGGCATCTTCCACCGTGTTGGTGGCAAAACCTCCGTTGATGTTGGGCGACATGTTGGGTCCGGGCAAAACGTTCACATTGCCGGTACACAACACCAGTCCTTCCGCGATGTCGATGCTGGCGCCACCGTTGCTAAAAATACCGCGGGAGGCCACGTTGCCGGCCGAAGTGATACCACTCACCTCAAAACAATCGCCGCCGATGAGGGTTCCCTTGATAAGGCTGTCGGCAGTAAGGTTGCCCGTGGTGGTGAGGTTCATCGCCCGTTCCGCTTTTTCCTGAAATTTTTCGAGCCACGAAGGTTCTTCCGTACAATCGGCACACGTCGCCGACAAAGACATGGGCACCCCTTCCGGTCCTGATGCTGCCACCTTAACGTCCAGATGAAGTGTTGCACAACCTTGTTCGGCAACAAACAAACGTTGGTTGGGCCGGTCAGGCCAACTGATGGTTTGCGATTTTTTTTCCGCCGCATCGTCCTCCATGGTCATGGTAAACACGGCGTTTTGCCCGTCGACTGCCCCGACCGCAACAACCATGTAGGTACGGCCTGTTTCCAGGTTGCAAAGTTGCAGGGTATTGGCGCCTGCCTCAACGTTCAGGGGCTGACGGAAACCCTTGCCCTGCATGGCCACTTCCCGGACCGATTGCGACAAAACGTTTTGTGAAAAGGAAGAAAACAGGACAAACGAAAGCGCAGTAACGAAAGTTAGGCTTGCACGCATAAGGTTTCGGTTTGGTACTCAACAGATGGATCAAAACAACTTCTTGCTTTTCAAGGGATTACAATAGTTGAGATCACAACGGCAAACCGATGTATGGGGAATAAGGTACTTCTTACATACCTGCAAGCAAATGTAGTATATTTTTAAAAACAAAACGGGTAATCAAAACTACCTAAGTGCATTCATTCGGTCACATGAAGCCGGCTTGTTACCTTTGCGGAACAAGCATTTTTACAAACAGTCTGTATCCTAAAGTCCGTATGGCCAAAGCCGGTAAAAACGACAGTGCAACACCTACGCTTACACCTCTGATGAGCCAGTATGTACAGGTAAAAGCCCAACATCCTGAAGCCATCCTGCTTTTCCGGGTGGGCGATTTTTATGAAACATTTGGTGAAGATGCCGTTAAAACCGCGCGCACCCTGGGCATTACGCTCACCAGCAGAAACAACGGCGGCTCCGACATCGAGCTGGCGGGTTTCCCCTACCATGCGATGGACATCTACCTTCCCCGCCTCATCCGCGGCGGCTACCGGGTGGCCATTTGTGAACAAATGGAAAAACCCACACCCGGCAAAGTGGTACGCCGCTCCGTTACTGAGGTGGTTACGCCCGGCGTTACCCTCGACGACTCCCTGCTCAGCCACAACACCAACAACTTCCTTTGCACGCTTGCCTGGGGTAAAAACGACCGTTTCGGCATGTCGTTTCTCGACATCAGTACCGGCGAGTTTCTCATCGCCGAAGGTGACCACGGTACGGCCGACAAACTTTTGCAAAGTTTTAAACCGGCGGAAGTTTTGGTGCCCAAAAGCAGAAAAAAGGAATTTACTGCACTTTTTGGCGACAAATGGTACCTCAATACGCTTGAAGACTGGATTTTTACGTACGACTTTGGACGGGAAAAACTGCTCAATCATTTTCAAACGCCTACGCTGAAAGGTTTCGGCGCCGAAGATCTTGAACTCGGACAAGCTGCCGCAGGCGCCGCACTCCAATACCTTGCCACCACGGAAAATACCAGGCTGGGCCACATCACCAGTCTGAGCCGCCTGCAAAGCGAAGCCTACGTTTGGCTCGACCGCTTCACCATCCGCAACCTCGAACTGATTTCCAGCAACCACGAAAACGGCAAATCTTTGCTCGACGTTCTGGACCAAACCCTCAGTCCCATGGGCGCGCGTATGATGCGCAAATGGGTATTGCTGCCGCTCACCAACCTCACCCGCATCAACGAAAGGCTCGACACCGTAAGCTTTTTACTCGAGCAGGAGGAATTCCGTGCCGACATTGAACCACACATACGGCACATCGGCGACCTGGAACGCCTGATGAGCAAAACCGCCGTGGGCAAAATCAATCCAAGGGAAGTGATGCAACTGCACCGCGCCCTCACGGCCATCGAGCATTTGCAAAAAATGCTCACGTACAGCGAACATCCCGAACTGCTCAAAATCGGCGAAGGATTGAACCCGTGCGCCAGTTTGATCCAACGCATCCAACGCGATCTGGCGCCCGAAGCGCCCACCGACATCCGCAAAGGCAACGCCATCGCCGAAGGCGCCGACACCGAGCTCGACGAACTGCGCTACACCGTGCGCAACAGCAAGGACATCCTGCTGGCCGTTCAACAACGCGAAATTGAACGCACCGGCATCACCAGTTTGAAAATTGGATTCAACAACGTTTTTGGCTATTTCCTGGAAGTTACGAGCAAGTGGAAAGCCAACGTGCCGCCGGAATGGACGCGCAAACAAACCATCGCCAACGGCGAGCGCTACATCACCGAAGAACTCAAACAACTCGAAAGCAAAATTCTGGGCGCGGAGGAAAAAATCCTCGAGCGCGAAATTTTGCTGTTCGGCGCCCTCGTTGAAGCCTGCGGCGATTACATCCAGCCCATCCAGCACAATGCCCAACTGGTGGCCAGGCTCGACTGCCAGCTTTCTTTTGCAAAAACAGCCCTCGAACGCCGGTATTGCCGTCCGGAACTCGACGATACCCTCGCCATCAACATCCACAACGGTCGCCACCCGGTGATCGAAACCCATTTGCCGCTCGGCGAAAGTTACATACCCAACGATGTTTTCCTCGACAGCGACAGCCTGCAAATCATGATGATCACCGGTCCGAACATGGCCGGTAAATCGGCCCTGTTGCGCCAAACCGCCCTCATTGCACTTATGGCGCAGATGGGTTGTTACGTGCCCGCCGAAAGCGCCCGGTTGGGCATGCTCGACAAGGTGTTCACGCGTGTGGGCGCGAGCGACAACATCAGTGCCGGAGAAAGTACGTTTATGGTGGAAATGAACGAAACGGCCCTGATCATGAACAACGTGAGCGACCGGTCCCTCATCCTGCTCGACGAAATCGGACGCGGTACCAGCACCTACGACGGCATCAGCATTGCCTGGAGCATCGCCGAGTACCTGCACAACAACGAACGTGCAAGGCCAAAAACCCTGTTCGCCACCCACTACCACGAGCTCAACGAACTGGCCGACAAATTTGAACGCATTCAGAATTTCCACATCAGCACACGCGAAGTGGGCCACAAAGTGTTGTTTCTGCGCAAGTTAACACCCGGAGGTTCCAACCACAGCTTTGGTATTCATGTAGCGCGTATGGCAGGCATGCCCCCGGCCATCGTGGAAAGGGCCGGCGAAATTTTGTCGCAACTCGAGGACAAACACATCGTTGATCCGGCGGAAATGGTTACGGCAAACACTCTGCCCGGCAAAGAAAACATGCGCCAGAAAGCCCGCGCCATCAACCCGGCCATGCAGTTGAAAATTTTCGACGCCGACCCTTTCACCATCCGCCTTCGCGACGACCTGCTTGCCCTCGACCTCAATACCATGACCCCCATGGATGCCTTGTGGAAATTGAACGAGTTTAAAAAACTGGCGGAGAAAAAATCCTGACAACTATTTGATGATGAATGCCTGATCCGGATTTGCAGCTTTAAATTCGTAAAATTTGACCAGGTTTTCAGGCGACTGCAGGAAACGCGCCAAAGGCGATTGCAGGTAATTGCCGGCAGTTGTACCACGGCTGTATTGTTTGTAAAAATCGCAGGTAGCGACGATTTCTGTCGGTAAGTCTGTGTTAAACCACGGAGCCTGTGCCGACGGCTCCGTAACTTCCAGCCAACCTTGTTTGGGATCCATTCGACCAAAAGGATTTCCGCCCTGGGAGCCGTCGTACAAGTTGTTGTCGAAACCGTGTTCGCCAAAGCGCTGGTCGTAATTTGCATTAAAATCCACGCGGTAATAACCGGGTGCGTTCACCTGGTAAGTGGTGTAGGTAAATCCGCCCGTAGAATAGTTTTGTGTAATGGGAGGCGTGTAATTGGGTTGGAGCGGCGCTGTTCCAAATCCAGCCGGACCACTGTAGGTAAGGTTTGGGTTGGTGTAAGACTCCGGTGCATCGGCGCCCTGCTCACATTCCGTATCGTACCAGTTGTTGAAGGCCCGCGTTCCGATGTCGAGTACATCACCCAAAAAAACACCGTATTGCGGCGGAAAAAGGTGGGTAAAAACCTCGCCTGTACGGTAGTTGTAGTACAATTCATTAACATCCGTCACCGCCTGACCGTTGATGACTACAGGGTATCCGAAGTTGTCGAGCAGTTGCAAAACTTTGGGGATGGCCATGTCTGCAAACCGTACAAGGTCACAAATTTTATCCTCATTGTTTTTAAACCATTCGCAGGATGTAAACAGGGTAAGCGTAAAACACAATGCAAAAAGCATCTTTTTCATGAAGGGCAGTTTTTACGATAAAAGAAAGTGCTAAGGTATCCCGCTTCCGGTAATTTAAATTATAATTTTTGTCATATGACATTTATTAAATGTGGCACCTTACGGATTCACTTTACCTATACCTTGGTATTTTTGTGATTTTATAAAACAGATGGCTCCAATGTTAAGCAAAATAAAAGACCGCACGCTTTTCATCCTCCTGCTGCTTCTGGCCATCCCCGCCTTTACCCTCAATCTGGGCCTCATCCCTTTCATCGGCGACGAAGGCATACGTTCCCTCGTAGCCCTCGAAATGCACCTTTCGGGCGATTACCTCGTGCCTACCATGAACGGCGAAACGTACCTCAACAAACCGCCGTTGTACAACTGGATCATCCTGGGATTTTCCCGGATGTTCGGTTATTTTGGAGAAATTCCCGCACGCAGCGCCACCTTGTTTTTTCTTGGTCTTTTTGCCTTTGGGGTGTTTCGTTTCACACGAAAAGAACTCGGATTTTACGGCGCCGCAGCCGGCTTTTTGATGTTGCTTACGTGTGGCCGGATATTGTTTTGGGACAGCATGCTGGGCCTCATCGACATCGCCTTTTCCGCGCTTATTTACCTGAATTTCATGCTGTTGTACAACCTGGGCAAACGTGAAAAATGGCTGTCCTTTTTTGTGGTTTCTTATGGTTTGTGCGCTGTAGGATTTTTACTGAAAGGACTGCCTGCCGTGGTATTTCAGGCCATTTCCATTCCCGTGGCATTGTACCTGCACGGCGAGCTTAAACGCCGTTATTTTTCCCTGAAACACATCCTGGGCGGCGTGGTGTTTTTGATTTTGGCTGGAGCTTATTATGTGTTGTACGCAAGGGAGGTATCGCTTCAAACAGCGTTTGCGGTGTTGCTCGACCAATCGTTGCAACGTACCGCCACCCACCACGGCATTGGGAAAACCATCGGACATTTATTCACTTTTCCGTTCGATTCGGTGTACCATTTTTTGCCCTGGTCGCTGCTTGTTTTGGTGTTGTTTCAGCCGCGTTTCCGGCAATGGATCGGTGAAAATGACTTTGTAAAATTCAATTTTTGGATGCTGGCGGCCAACCTGCCCATCTATTGGAGTTCCGTGCAGGTTTACCCGCGTTACCTGCTCATGTTTGTGCCTTTGTTCAATACCATTTGCCTGTATGCCTGGCAACAAACACCGGAAACACACTGGTCGCGTCGGGTGTTAAAAACCACCTTTCCCATTGTTGGCGGCATCGTTTTGGTTGCTGCCCTGTTATCCCCCTTGTATCCGCGGTTACACACGTTGCCGGGTGGATTGTGGCTTTCCTGGCTGGTTGTTGTTTTTCCCCTGAGCATCAGTGTTTGGGGGTTGTGGACCGACAAACCGCGTGTTTTTTTCTGGCTTGCCGGCGCCTTGCTGTCTGTGAGGATCGCACTCAATTTGCTGGTCCTGCCCTTCCGAAACGAAGACCTTTTCACCAGCGATACCCGCGCCGATGCCCAACGCATCGTAACTGAACATCCCGATGCCCAAGTTTGGTTTTGGCGCGATTCGGTAAAAGACAATGTGGTGCGTTTTTACATCACCAACGAGGCGGGTTACATCGTGCGCCGCACCGATACCCTCCACCGTCCGGGCGACATTTACCTCAGCCAACCGACTTACGAACGTACTTATCCGGGTACCATTTTCGATTCGGTAAGGTCGGAGGGTGGGAAGTTTTTGCCGGCGTTTAGGTAGTTTCGCGCAGATGATGCTTAGAGGGAGTTTCGCACAGAAATTACGTAGAGGGGTTTCACACAGATGTCCACAGACAAAAAGGCACAGACGTTCACAGATGGGATTTTAGAAGGATTTGCGTAGGGTATTTTGAAATCCTTTTTAAATCCCATCTGTGTACGTCTGTGCCTTTTTGTCTGTGGACATCTGTGTGAAACCCCCTTTAAGCATCATCTGTGTGAAACCCCTCCAAACTCCGAACTTTATTTACCTTTGCGCCCTTCAACGACCAACCATGGCCAATCCTTTAATTTCCGTTGTTGTCTGCGTGTACAACGAACAAGACAACATCAAACCCATGATCGAACAAATCGAGCAGGCGCTCGAGGGTATGGATTATGAACTGGTGTACGTCGACGACGGCTCCAAAGACCAAACACTGCCGATCCTCAAATCGATCAACAACCCGCGCCTGCGTGTGGTCGAATTCCGCCGCAACTATGGCCAAAGCGCAGCGCTTGCAGCAGGCATCGAATACGCGCGTGGACAATGGATTGCCACCATGGACGGCGACCTGCAAAACGACCCGGTCGACGTGCCGCGCATGCTCAAAATCGCGCAGGAACGCGACCTCGATATGCTCGCCGGCGTGCGCCAAAAACGTCAGGACGGCATGTTTTTGCGCAAAATACCAAGTAAAATCGCCAATGCCATGATTCGCCGCGCTTCGGGTGTGTATTTGCACGATTACGGTTGCACCCTTAAAATCTTCCGCGCCGATCTGGCCAAAAGCCTTGGACTTTACGGCGAATTGCACCGCTTCATTCCGGTGCTTGCCGACCTCGAAGGCGCACGTATGGATGAAACGCCTGTAAACCACCATGCCCGCCAGTTCGGCAGCTCCAAATACGGCATCAACCGCACCATAAAGGTACTTTCGGACCTGATGCTCATCCTTTACCTCAAACGTTTCCGCCACAAACCCATGCACCTGTTTGGTGGCTGGGGCGTGTTATCGTTTGCCGTAGGCGCTCTCATTTTATTCTATCTTTTGATTGAAAAAATATTTGGCCACGACATAGCCGACCGTCCCCTGCTGATGCTTGGACTGATCCTGTTTATGGCCGGTTTGCAACTGGTGGCATTGGGTATCCTTTCGGAAATGCACATGCGCACCTATTACGAGTCGCAGGACAAAAAACCGTACCGCGTGCGTCGGATTTATGAACACAACGCCTGAACCGGACATCAAAGACAATAGTCTCCCCGTAGGGATCAAAAACGGCATCAAAACAGGTGTAAAACTCCTGCTTTCGGTACTCATCGTGTACCTGGTGCTGCGGCAGATCGACGAAAAAATCCTGCTTCAGGTTGTAGCCCGGGCCAATCCGTGGTGGCTGCTTTGGGCTATGTTTTTTTTCGTGGTTTCCAAACTCATCGGTGCCGTACGTTTCCGACAACTTTTACAAACTGAAAACATCAAAATAAGCCAGGGCGCCAACCTGCGCCTTTACTGGCTCGGCATGTATTACAACCTGCTGCTCCCGGGTGGCATCAGCGGTGACGGGTACAAAATCAAACTGCTCATGGACGCGTTTGGTACGCCGTTCAAACGTTTGTTCGCCCTCACCCTGCTCGACCGCCTCAGCGGGGTCACGGCACTTGGACAATGGGTGCTTATCCTGGCACTCGGCATCGATGTTTTGGCGCCATGGCGCTGGGCGATTGTAGCTTTGCTGGTTCTTAGCGTGCCTGTTACGTATTTTCTTTATCAAAAAATGGGCGGCGAAAACCTGCGCGGCATCTGGCTGAGCAGCAACCTGCTTTCCGTGGCCGTTCAAGGCGCACAACTTGTAAGCACCCTGGGCATCGTTTTTGCTTTGGGTGAAGGCGTGCATTGGTTGTCGTACAGCGTGTTGTTTCTCGTCTCGTCGGTGGTGGCCATGCTGCCGCTTACAATCGGTGGTACGGGAGCGCGGGAATTGACGTTTCTTTACGGCGCCGGACTGCTCGGCGTGGACTCGGAAAAAGCCGTGGCGATCGCCTTTTTGTTTTACCTGATTTCCACCGCCGCCGCGCTTTACGGCATGGTTTACGGATTTACGCCTCTGAAACTGAAACCACAAACCAATACTGCGACATGACCGTTCTGATCACCGGCGCAGCCGGATTCATAGGTTCGCACCTGGCGGAAAAACTGCTGCGCGACGGGCACCGGGTGCTCGGCATCGACAACTTTGATCCGTTTTACGATACGGACATCAAACGCCAAAATGCCGAAATTTTGTCTGGCTACCAGGGTTTTAGCCTCCTGGAAGCCGACATACGCGACCGTGCCGCCGTCGACCGTCTTATGGCACAACACCCCGACGCCGTGGTACACCTCGCAGCCAAAGCCGGCGTTCGCCCCTCCATCGAACAACCCGTGGATTACGTGGATGTGAACCTCATGGGCACCACCCAACTGCTCGATTCGATGAAGGAACACGGCGTGAAACGTATGCTTTTTGCGTCTTCCTCTTCGGTTTACGGCAACCAGGCCAAAACGCCGTTCAGCGAATCCGACGACGTTGGTTTCCCGATTTCCCCTTACGCCGCCACCAAACGTTCGGGTGAGTTGCTGTGCCACGCTTACCACCATTTGTACGGCATGGACATCGCTTGTTTGCGCTTTTTTACGGTGTACGGTCCACGGCAGCGACCCGACCTGGCCATCCGGAAGTTCACCGACCTGGCCCTGCGCAACCAGCCCATTCCCCTTTTCGGCGACGGTTCCTCGCGCCGCGATTACACGTTTGTGGACGACATCACCGACGGTATCCGAGGTCTTTTGGAGAAACAACTGCACGGCTACGGCATCTTCAACCTCGGTTGCGGCAGTCCGGTGACGCTCCTTGAAATGGTGCAAGCCATCGAAAAAGCGCTTGGCCGAAAGATTCAGATTGAATGGCTGCCCAAACAACCGGGCGACGTGGATCAAACGCATGCCGACGTTCAAAAGGCGTTTGAGACGTTTGGGTACGAGCCCAAAACGGATCTGGAAACGGGAGTGCGGAAGTTTGTGGAGTGGTATCTGCGTTGATAACCACATAAGGCACATTAGAATACTAAGGCACATTAGAAATTTCTCTCTAATGTGCCTAAGTAATCTAATGTGCCTCATGTGGTAAAAAACACAATCATGATCGAAAACATCCTAAAAACCCGACTCCAAAACCTCCACATTTCCCAAAATCGCCACGTCTTTTACGTACGTATTGTTAGACCGCAAGGTGGAACAATCCACGCGCAAAATGCACAACGAGGAGGCGCTTGGTTTGCTGGCTTTAAGGTATTTTCAGAGCCACGGTCCTGCCACGGAGCAGGATCTTGCATGGTGGTGCGGACTTACGCTCACAGACGTGCGTACGGGGATAGAAAACGCAAAAAACAACCTCGAACACTTCGTTTTCGAAGGAAAGACGTATTGGTTTGAAAATTCGGAAAATGCCTTAAATAGTACGCCGGAGCAAGAAGTGTTTCTGCTCGCCGGTTTTGATGAATACCTGATGGGTTACAAAGACCGCTCCTTGTTTCTCAACCCAGCCAGAGCCTCTGAAGTGTGTACCAAAAACGGCATTTTTAAGTCTGTAATCCTGGTGGACGGCAAAGTTGCCGGCACCTGGCAACGCACTGTAAAAAAGGATCAGGTGGAGGTCCAGTTCAACCTGTTTCAGGCATTGAATGCCGGGCATAAAGAGGCTTTGGAGCAGGAACTCGCCAGATTTGGGGGATTTTTAGGGAAAACCTTGAAATATTAACCACATAAGGCACATTAGAATACTAAGGCACATTAGAAATTTCTCTCTAATGTGCCTAAGTAATCTAATGTGCCTAATGTGGTTACCCTCTATTTCAAATGCATATCAAACTCCACCCTTCGGTTCTTCGCCCGTCCGGCAGCGTTCATGTTGTCGGCAATCGGTTTGGTTTCGCCAAAACCTGCATGCGACATGCGTGAAGCCGGGACGCCTTTTTTCACCAGGTAGTCGTAACAAGTCTGTGCGCGTTGATGCGACAGTTTGTGGTTCATTTCTGCGTCGCCCTGACTGTCGGTATGGCCTTTGATGTCCAGGGAATAATCGGAATAATCCAACATCAGTTTGGCTACTTTATCGAGGCTAGCGAACGAAGAGGCGAGCAACGTGGCTTTGCCCGAATTGAACTGAACGTCTTTAACTGCCAGGTCGAGCACGGCTTTGTCTTCCGCTTTGATTTCCGGGCAGCCGCGGTTGGTTGACGGACCGGCTTTGTCGGGGCAGCGGTCGTCGATGTCCACAACACCGTCGTTGTCGCGGTCTGGACAGCCGCGGTTACCTGCTGCGCCTGGGTTGTCGGGGCAGCGGTCGTCAGCATCGGGTACGCCGTCGGAGTCGCGGTCTTTGATCGGGCAACCCAGGTTGCTTACCGGACCGGCTTCGGTTGGACAGCGGTCGTCGCGGTCCTCCACGCCGTCGTTGTCGGTATCCGGGCAGCCGTAGAAAGATTTTGAACCTGCTACATCCGGGCAAGCATCGGCGCTGTCAACAACACCGTCACCATCGCGGTCAGGACAACCCATAAAGGCGGCAAGTCCGGCCTGGTCCGGACAAATGTCATCTCGGTCAGCAACACCGTCGTTGTCACGGTCGGGGCAACCAAAAAGTGCGACTACACCTGGTTGATCCGGGCATTTGTCGTCGATGTCGGAGATACCGTCGCCGTCGCGGTCGGGTACTGGCGGTACAATGGTTTGTCCGAAGAAAAATACCAGACCGAAGCCATGGTGCCAGGCGTTGCGGTCGTTGAAAGAGAGACGGTATTGGGTTTGTCCGTTGAGGTAAAGGTTGGGCAAAATCCGCACGTTGACGCCCAATCCGACCGGGACGCCAAAATCGAATTCCTCATCTTCTGCGAACCAGGTTGTGCCCAGACCTGCGTGGAGGGGAACGTTGATGAGGCTACCGTGTTTAAAAAGGCTGTACTGGAGCAAGGCGTCGAGGTTGCCGACGAACTGTCTGGGCGCATCGTCGCCGGCCCTTGTTTGTGTTACGCCTACTTTAACGGGAATGACAAGAAATCCGTTGGGGAAAAGCCTGTTTTGATAGGCGATCTCCAATCCGCTGCCTTTGGAATCGCTGAAAATGTTGGTGAAGTCCTCCCCGAAGTCGAAATTATCGTCCTGGGGCGTGATGTAGTTGTACCAAACATGACGGAAAGCGATGGAGTGTTTGGGTTGGGCGAAAGCGGGTGTTTGAGCCAGCAGGAAGACCAGCAAAAACAAAAATCCCAATTGGTTTTTCATACAGA
>JADLBE010000492.1 GCA_020847915.1 Saprospiraceae bacterium
AGGTCGCAAATGCATCGGCGCCTAGCAATCCCTGCTCCTCACCTATGGTCACCATAAACACGATGGTTTGGTTGAACGTGTAGGTCGACATCACCCGCGCCAGCTCCATCACCAAGGCGGTGCCGGTAGCATTGTCCTCCACGCCTTCAGCCGCACAGTTCACGTCGCACAACACGTCGCACCTGCTGTCGATGTGCCCCTCGATGATGATCACACCGTGCCGCGCCGGATTCGCACCCGGCAGTACCGCGCAAATGTTGCGGTGCTGGCCCATACCACAAATGTCCTGATTGAATTGCAGGTAAAACGGCAGCAGCCGGTCCTCGTTTTCCGCCCCGAATGTTTTGAATTTTTCAAACACCCAACGCCGCGACGCGCCCATGCCCGTAACGTCGGAAACCGTGTCGGCGCCCGTGTTGCGCGTACCAAACGTGCTCTGGCGTATGATGTAGGCCTTCAAACTGTCGGGCGAGATCCGTTCCTGCAATCCCGCAGCCACCAGCACCGGATTTTCGATCACCAGCGAAGCGGCATATTGCGCCGGATCGTACGTGCCTTTCAACACGGTTTCGGCTTCCGGGTTGGTGATGAGGATGTTGGTTTGGGCAAACAGGTTGTTGCCTGCGGCAAAAAGCAGGGCGAAAAGGAGGGCGTTTTTCATGGTTTTTACCATTTTAGGTTGGAAAAATAATAAAAAAATGGGATTGATAGAAAATATGTCTGAAAGCGAGCGTCTACCTTGATGATATTTACCACATTAGGCACATTAGATTACTAAGGCACATTAGAACAAACCTAATGTGCCTTAGTAATCTAATGGGTCTTATGTGGTTAAATAAAATTTCTGTTGCCATTCCGAAGGCAGCACATTGCCCATAAACCCCATCTTCCCCCTGAAACATAACCTCCTCCAGATGCGCAAACACTTCTACCCCACCCTTTTGTTGCTTTTTTTCCAAACATGCCTTTTTGCCCAGGAGCCCTGCGGCACCGACATCCTGCACCTACAAGCCCTGAACGATCCCGCCTACGCTGCCAAACATGCGGCTTTTGAAGAAAAAATACTTGAAAAAGCCAAATCGGGCAGCCCTGATGCCGCCAAAATGGTAGTCACCCTGCCCGTTGTGGTACACGTCATCCACGACGGCGGACCGGAAAACATCTCCGACGCTCAGATAATCCTGGGCATACAACAGCTCAATGCAGCTTTTACCAACACAGGATACTACGACCAAAATACCGGCACGGATGTGATGATCCAGTTTTGCCTGGCCCTGCGCACGCCAAACAACCAACCCACCACCGGCATCAACCGCGTGCAAAATGCGCTGACCGATATGGTGATGGAAACGGAGGATATCCCTATGAAAAACCTGAGCAGATGGGACCCCACCCAATACGTCAACATCTGGATCGTACGCGAAATTTGCTCCGGTTCCATAGGTTGCGGCGTGGCCGGATACGCTTATTTCCCGGCTGCTCATGGCAACAACAACGACGGCATTGTGATGGAATCCGAGTTTTTGGGCTCTACACCGGGCAATACGGGCGTTTTGGTGCATGAAATGGGCCATTACCTCGGACTTTACCACACGTTCCAGGGAGGATGTACCAACAACGATTGCCTCGCCGACGGCGACCGTGTTTGCGACACACCGCCCGATCAAAGTACGCTTTGGACGCCCTGCACCGCCACACCAAACACCTGCAACACGGATGCTTTGTCTGGCTTCGCCAACGACCAAAACGACATGATCACCAATTTTATGGATTACACGGATTTCAATTGTTTCCATGATTTCACGTCTGGCCAGTCTGTACGAATGAATGCCGCCATCCTCAATGAAAGACAAAGCCTGCTGACATCGCCCGGATGCCTTTCACCCTGCCCGAACCCGGTGACGGCACAATTTTCCGCACCGACAACGGTCGACCTGTTCAACAGCCTGACGTTCACCAACACCAGCATAAACGCGACCTCGTACGAATGGAGCATCAACGGCGTGCCATTTTCGACAGCCGCCAGCCCTTCTTATACATTCAACAACGGCGGCACATACACCATCACCCTGTCGATACCAGGCGTACCACCCGATCTGTGTTTTTCCAGCACCTTCAGCATCGATGTTGAGGTAATATGCCCCTTGGAAGCTGGTTTTACGATGTCGGGGAACGTAGCTCAACCCGGCGAAACAATTACTTTTACCAACACCAGCACCGGTGCACTTACGTACCAATGGTTCGTGAACGACGCTCCGATTTCGACCGCCACCAACGCATCGCATACCCCGACAACCGAAGGTTTTTTCACCGTAATCCTCGTTGCGGCAAACAATCCGGCCACCCTTTGCCCGCCTGATACGTTTTTACAAACGGTGGAAGTACGCTGCAATGTGACCGCAGATTTCACAACTTCTGCCATCAATGTCGAGCCGGGGCAAACTGTTTTTTTTACAAATAACAGTCTTAATTACAGCACTTTAGAATGGTTTATAAACGGGGTTTCACAAGGCCCTTCGCTGCCCGATTACGTTTTCGCCGATCCGGGTGTGTATGTTGTTCGCCTGGTGGCCGGCAACGGAACCTGTGAAAAAAGTCGCGCGCAATACATTTCCGTGATCGACACTTGTTCGGCTGCTGTATTTCAAAAAACCTTTGGAAATACATTTGAAAACATCGCTGTCCGATCTGCCTACCTCGACGACGGCAGCCTGCTTGTGGCCGGCAATACTTTTGACGCCAATGGCACCACCGATGTGGTGCTGATGAAGCTGACGCCCAACGGCGAACCCATTTGGATCAAACGTTGGGGCAACCCGAACACTTCCGAAACCGTATCACAATTGCGCGCACTGCCCGGCGCTGAGTTCGCGGCGGCTTTAACCACTTCGGGATCGGGCAACATCAATCCTGTTTTGGTCCGTTTCAATGCCAATGGTACGTCCTTTTGGCAACGCACCGTACTCACTGCGGGCGACGATACTTTCAATGGGTTCAACCTCACTTCAGATGGCGGTTTTATACTTTCAGGTTCACTGCGGGTAGCCGGAGGATGGGACGCTTATTTTCTGAAAATCAACGCTTTCGGAACACATCAATGGTCGCGGTTGTACAATGGCGGCGGCACCGATTTTCCCAACGACATCCGTCAATTGCCGGACGGCGGCTACATCAGCGCAGGGTTTACCTTGTCGTACGGACAAAACAACAATACCTACCACGACGGCATGATCACCAGGCTCGACGCACTGGGCAACATAATGTGGACCAAAGCCTACGGTCTTATCGGAAACGAAGGTTTCGGCCGCATTTATCCCACTGCCGACGGTGGTTACATCGCTTTGGGTGGTTCGTCAAGTTTTAACGCTACCGTCGATCCTACGGTCGATGATGTTTGGGCGGTTAAAACCGATGCTGACGGCAACCTTCAGTGGTCGAAAGTGTACCGGTCGAACCTCAACATCGATTGCACCGCGCGGGGCAGCATACCAGGCAACGATGGAGGGTACGTGATTTCAGCCAACGATTTCGGCAACAATGGCAATTTTGAAACCTTTTTCTTCAAAATCAGCGATTTGGGCGATCTCGAATGGTCGCGCGTGTACGGTGCTGCGGGCATCGACCGGGTGGTGGACGTGACCGCTACCAGCGACGGCTACCTGCTTCCCGGCACCTCCAACAGCGTGGGTGCGGGTGGTTCCGACATGTACATCGTCAAAACAGACAATACCGGTTATGCCGGCGAATGCCTCGAATTGCAACACATTCTAACTGTGGAAGTGGCAATACCCATCGTGGAAAACGGCGCCCTGAATGTCATCAATCCGCCTGCGCTGGTTTCGGCAAACTTACCGGTTAACAACGACGACAACCTGTTTGCCATCGATACCCTTTGTGCTACCGTTTGCAATACTGAACTGTGTTTCAATGGTTTGGATGATGATGGCGACGGTCTTTTCGACTGCTTAGACCCGGATTGCGACTGTTTTACCTGCGAACCATCCAATGCCAATATTTGGTATTTCGGCAAGGAAACCGGTCTTGATTTTTCGCAGGATCCACCCCTGGTGCTTACCGATGGACAAAACTGGGGAACCGAAGGCTCGGCGGTAGCATCCGATGCCTTTGGACAACTGCTGTTTTACACCGACGGACAACGTGTGTTCGCGCGCGATCACAACACCATGCCCAACGGATCGAACCTCAGCGGCGCAGAATCAACAACCCAGGCACTTATTGTGCCGCATCCCGGCAACAAGGCCCAATTTTATGTTTTCACCGCCGAATGTGTGGAATGCCTGGGCACCTCCGGGTTAAGTTATTCACTGGTAGACATGTCGCTCGACGTCGGTATGGGTGACGTCGTTTCCGGGCAAAAAAACATCGCTTTAACGCCTTTTTCCGATAGAAACGAACAAATGACGGGCGTCAGGCACTGCAACGGTGAGGATTATTGGGTAGTGAACCACAGTGGTATGTCGAACAAATATTACGCATGGCTTATCGACGCAAACGGCCTCAACACCACGCCTGTGGTGAGTACCCTGGGCGTACAGCAGGACTACTCCAACGGGTACGGCGACAACACTGGACAAATGAAATTTTCGCCCGATGGTACACGTATTGCACGCGCATTGACGAGCACCAATGGCATTGAATTGTGTGATTTTGATCCTCAAACAGGGGCAATAAGCAATGCCCGGCAGCTGGAAACACCAGATTCCACAAGGGTTTACGGCATTGAATTTTCACCCGACGGCAGGCTGCTTTATGTTACAGGCAAAATTGTAAATGAAAGATTGCTCCAATACAACCTGAGCACGGGTGAAAGGACTGTGATTTTCGAATTTCCACCTAACCTGCACCCCGGATCCTTGCAGTTGGCGCCCGATGGAAAAATATACATGTCCATCATCCTGAATATGCTTTACAACCCCGTTTTAAGCGTCATTCACCAACCCAATGTGGCCGGTTTGGGTTGCCAATTGGTCAACCAGGGAGTTAGCCTGGCCGGTACGCCCGGCGGCAACAATGGCCTGCCTAATTTTGTGTGCGACCTCTTTTGGAAACCCTCCGTCGCTTTCAAATCCTACGCTTCGGTGGACACCCTTTGCAACCTGCCCCAATCGAAAACATTTTACCTTGAAAAATTGTCGTGCGCTGTGGATTCTGTGCTCTGGCAGGTCGACGGAAACGCCGTGGTAACGTCGCAAAGCATCGACAGCATCACCGTCACTTTTAACCAACCGGGGCCGGTAAACATCATCGCCCGGGCCATGGCAACCTGCGGCGAAGCGTCCGATACCATTCAATTAAACATCGTTGAACCGCCATTGCCATCGCTCGAACTCGGTCCCAACATAGCCGTGTGCGACAACGGCGTGGTAACCCTCAATGCAGGCAGCGGCTGGCAGTCCTACAAATGGAGCAACCTGACCACCGATTCAACAATAACCACCACAGAATCAGGACTTTGGACTGTTGAAACACGGGATGTTTGTGGCAACGTTTACCGCGACAGTGTGCTGATCAGCATCCTTCCGGCCACCGAACTCAACCTGCCGGACAGTGTTGCTTCGTGCCCGAATGTACCCACAACATTCACCTTGCCTGCCCCTTTCACCGCCTGGCAATGGTTCCCGGAAACAGGTGTGGATTGCGCCACTTGCCCTACC
>JADLBE010000493.1 GCA_020847915.1 Saprospiraceae bacterium
AACGATTGGGTGTTTTTTTTGCTGCCTGCTGCCTGCTGCCTGCTGCCTGCTGCCTGCTGCCTGCTGCCTGCTGCCTGCTGCCTGCTGCCTGCTGCCTGCTGCCTGCTGCCTGCTGCCTGCTGATTACGCTTGTGCCGGCGGCGTATTAAAATTCATGGGCGGCAGGGCCTGCGGCTCATGGTCTTCGATGGGACCGAACTGAGCTTCGTAGCGCTGGATGTTGTCCTTCATGGCAATGAGCAGGCGTCTTGCATGCTGGGGCGTCAGGATGATGCGCGCTTTAACCTTGGCTTTGGGCACATTGGGCATCATGCGGATAAAATCCACCACAAACTCGGCGTGCGAGTGGGAGATGATGGCCAGATTGGAGTAGATGCCTTCCGCGGTCTCTTCGGAGATCTCAATGTTGAGGGCTGGGGGCTGAGGAACGTTTTTATTGTCGGACATGGGTTTGCAGGATAAAAGTGAATGTTGATGTTGCGCAAAGGTACCGCAGTTAACGTTGCTTGCACAAAAAAATTTGCCTTGCCCGACGCGTACGTCGGACAAGGCAAATTAGGAAAAGGGTCAAAAAACCTTTACCGTTTGTCCACCTTCTGGGTGGTCAGAATTTTGCGCGAATGGTCCTGAATCTGAACGAGGTACATGCCTTTGGGAAGGTCTGCCACGTAATAAGTATCGCCTTTGACGAATTCAAATTCCTTAACTTTTCTGCCTGTCAAACTGAATACAGCGATGAAGCCCACCTGGTCGTTGTGGTCGTTCACGGAAATGTAATCAGTTACTGGATTAGGATAAACCGAAAGATCGGGCCGGGAATGATTTTGGGCTTGTAAGGCAACTCCGAACAAAACAAAAGCACAGGCGAGTAAGAAATGTTTCATAGGCGATTTAAAGATTCAGAGGGCAAAATAAATGAAATAAACCGGCAGCACAATGTTGGAAGCCGCTATTGACAAAAATTTAACTATTCAGACACAATAAACCTTAAAAAGGCTGCAAAAGACAGGCGCTGTTTATAGTCTGTTAGGAACTTTTTACATAAAACCCACTTTCCTCATGTGTGCCTTCGGGCACGGTCTCGTAACGCAAGCGCAACTGTTTGGCATCAGAGACGACCTGCGAGATGCTGACTGTCCGGACGCGGTCTTCCCTGTTCATTACGTAATCGTTTTGAGGATCCCCAACGCTGCCTGTGCGGTGCAGCCTGAGCAAATCGGCGGGTTGAAGTTCGCTGTCCTGTGCTTTTAACCAGTTGCGAAACACGGCTTCCCGTTGCAACTGCATGTCGGGCGGATACAAGGTTGCCGAACACCAGAAATGGCTTCCGTCGGGCTCGAGGTAACGCAGGTGTTTTTGAACGCCGTCCCAGCGGCCTTCGCCAACCACACCTTCCGCAAAAAAAAGCAGGGTAAATGGTTCGATGTCCGTGAGGTCGTAATTTTTCCAAAAGGCATCCGGATCGCCGAATGCAAAAAAATCGAGCAGCACGAGTCCGCGACTGCGGCGGTAAGGTGGTTCGTGGCGGTGTTTGAGGAAGGCGCCGTTGAGCACGCAGGCCGTTGTGCCGTGTTGGTGAACGGCTATCCAGGTGCCACCGGCGCCGGCATCACGCGGGAAAAGCAGGTCGTTTTCCCGGGTAAGGTGTTGCGTGGAGCGTTTGGGCGCTTCATCGCGGTTGTGGGTAAGGATGTAACCTCCTTCGACGGGCAGGTATGTGACGGTGCACATTACTTCAGTCGTTCGTACATGGGCATGCTGCGCAGTCCGATGCGTTGCAGGAAATGATTGATCGACACACGCAAAACGCCCAGCCCGTATTTCATGCTGCGGCTGAAATTGATGCTTGAAGCCTCTTCAAAATACTTGGTAGGACAGGTCACTTCGCCAATGTCGAAACCGGCATACACGATTTGGGACAACATTTCATTGTCGAACACAAAGTCGTCTGAATTGCGGTTGAAGGCAATGGTTTCAAGCACTTCACGGTTGAAGGCGCGGTATCCTGTGTGGTATTCGGAAAGTTTGTAGTGGATGAGCGTGTTTTGGAAAAGGGTCAAAAAGCGGTTGGCCACATACTTGTACAGGGGCATGCCGCCGCGCAGGGCGCCCATGCCGAGGATGCGGGAGCCCAGTACAACCGGGTAAAGCTCTTCGCCGATGATGTTCACCATGGAAGGAATGAGCTTGGGGGTGTACTGGTAATCGGGGTGGAGCATGATGACGATGTCGGCACCGATGCCAAGGGCCTTGTTGTACAGCGATTTTTGATTGCCGCCGTAACCCGTGTTTTTTTCGTGCACCAAAACGTGACCAATGCCGAGCTGGCGGGCCAAATCGGCGGTGTTGTCGCGGCTGTTGTCGTCGCACAAAATGACCTCATCCACCAGGTCGAACGGAATTTCCCGGTAGGTTTTTTCGAGGGTTTTAGCGGCATTGTAGGCCGGAAGCACCACCACCACTTTTTTTCCTTTGTACATAGGATCAGGCTTTTTCTTCGGTGCCGGCTTCTTCCGAGCCTTTTACCTCCGTTGCAGTTACTTCGGCGTCGGGCACTTCTTCAACGGCATTTTTAACTTCTTCAAAAATGCCTTTACTCAGCATGAAGTTGAACCACTTGATGCACTTCTTGATGTCGTTGATGTGTACGCGGTCCTGGTCGTGCTCGGGCAACACCGTGGTAAAATAAGCGCGAAGCACGGTGCTGTTTGCGTTCACATCGGCCGGTGGTGTGGTTTCGAGCAGGTCGAGCATTTTTTGAAAAACCTCCGGCAGGGGCACGGTACCCTCTTCGGTGTCGGTGTACACAGCCACGGTAGCCAGGGGCGTGATTTGTTGTTGGCGCACCGGCACAAAACGTGTGCGGCCTTCGTTGCGGTCTTCAAT
>JADLBE010000494.1 GCA_020847915.1 Saprospiraceae bacterium
ATCCAGGTATAGTTGCCAATTTCAGCAGGAATGTAAAAACCTGCATCGTAGGTTGTATTGTTTTCACCCGAAGTAAGCACTTCGAACACCGTCATTCCAGCCATGGCGGGGTCAGCGTCCGAATCGGAGGCGTCGTTGCCGCCCTGATTCACATCGGTCGAAACATAGTCGCTGCCGGCAGGGGTACCAAACGTCAGTTTGTACGATCCCGGAGCAAGGTTGGGGACGTTGTAAAGACCCGAACCATCAGTCGTTGTATTCTGGTTAACCGGAACACCGGAACCGGTGGTACCGGTAAGCGTCACAGGTACATTTGGAAGCGGATCTTCATCCTGATCCTGAATACCGTTGCCATTGTCATCGATCCAGGTATAGTTGCTGATCGAAGCTGGTTCGTAATAACCAAAGTCGAACGTGAGGTTGTCCTGTACGTCAGGGAAACCATTGGTTCCACCCGGAACATCGCCCACGCCGTCTTCATTGAGTGGCATGTTGAAGTTTACGGGAACAACAAACGTTTCACCTGCAGCCAGATCGCTGTCGAGTTGGTCGTCGCCGCCCTGATTCGTAGCCGTCGGCAAAAATCCTCCAGCGGGGTTGGCAGGCAAACCTACGCGGTAGGTGCCAGGCGTCAGTCCCAGGAACATGTATTGGCCTGCAAAACCACCCATCGTCGAAGTTGTCGTCGCAAAGGTGATGTTGTCGCCGTTGGTAGCAAGGTTGTTGTCCGGACCAGCCCATACCAATTGTACGGAAGCTCCGTTGATACCACTTGTACCGGGCTCATTTTGAATGCCGTCGCCGTTGGTATCTTCCCAAACGAAAGTACCGATTTTGGCAAGTGCCACTTTGTAATCTTCAATTTCACCGTTGGCCGCTGCACCGTTGTTGGGTGCAAGACCTCCCGTGGAAGACAAGCGGAAACGAACCATGGCCTGACCACCCTGGAAGGTAGCGCCGGCAGGTACCGTAAAGCAGAATTGTTGGTTGTTTACTCCACCGTTCGGGATAAGACCACCACCGGTAAGACTGAGTGCTTCACCGCCGTCCAGCAAATCGCCGTCGCCGTTGAAGTCAATCCATGCCTGCAGGAAGGCGGGTGCTCCCGTGGTGTTGGTAGCCGTAACACGAATGCATGCCTCAACTCCGGGCAACAGTGGTGTTTCAAACACAATACCGTTTTCATCGTCGCTGCCAACAGCACAAGTGCCGATGGTAGTACCATCTGAAGTATTGTCGTCACCACCGGTCATCATGCCGGCCATGGGCTCGGGCTGACCACCAGCTTCGTTGTCAACACATCCGCCAAGTGTAAGCTCTGGCGAAACTGTGTGACTTGGAGCGTTCGGTCCCGAAGTACCATAGGTATCGGGCAAATCACCGTAATCATCGCCAAGCACGATGGCGACATAATCTTCAACTTCACCGCTGTTCGCCGAACCAGTAGCCAGGCCGCTGAAGGCCGGGTCGTTGGTCAGACGGAAACGAATGCCGAGAAGTGTATTCAATTTTGCAGAAACTGGTACGGATACCGGTACGTTGAACGTTCCGTTGGTGCCGTTGGGCACAGGTACGCTGAACGTTTCGCCGGCATCGGCGAAATCGCCGTCACGGTTGAAGTCAAAATAAACATACAAGGTAGCAGGCGTACCCGTCATGTTCATGGCCGTTACCGATGCTGTAGCTGTTTGACCTGCTACAAAAACCGGCAGGATCACGCCGTCTTCATCGTCTTGTCCAAGGTAGTTGGGTGCGTCATCTGCAGTTGCGTTCGAACTGGGTACACCGAAATTATCGATGTCCACGATGTTGCCAAGTTTCAAACCAGCTACAATTTTATGGCTCGGACCTACGCCTTCACCATTGCTGTTGTTGCCGTCGGTGGGGTAATCACCCGGTACGTTGCCGTCGGGCAAGTCACCGTAGTCGAAAGCCATCACAGCTGTGACCTGGTAATCTTCCACTTCACCGTCGGGTGCCGGACCGCTCGGGTTCATCGATGCGGTAGCATCGGTGCTGAGACGGAAACGAGCGCCCAGAGGCGTATTCAAAACGGCATCAATGGGTACGGAAACCGAAAGGTTAACGGTGCCGTTGGTGCCGGTGGGTACGTTGATGGACACCATTTCACCGGCGTCACTCAAGGATCCGTTGGCATTCCAATCGAAAAATCCGGTAAGTTTGGCTTGTACACCTGTCATGTTCATAACAACCACCGGTACAGTGTACGACTGGTTGGCAAGGAACATGGGCAGGGTTACGCCGTCTTCATCGTCGCTGGTTGCAGCGTCGTCGCCGTTGGCCAGACCTGAAGGCTGACCGGCAGCTTCAGGATCCACGATGGCGCCGATTTTCAGACCGGCAATGATTTTGTGGCTTGCTCCAACACCTTCACCGGCGCCGTTCGTGGCATCGGTCGGGTACGAACCCGCGGCATTGTTGTCGGCCAAATCACCATAATCAAATGCCATTACCTGGATAAGGTAGTCTTCCACCTCACCGTCAGGCGCCGGGCCGGTCGGACTCATGGATGCATCGGTATCGGTGCTCAAACGGAAGCGGGTACCGAGGTTGCTGTTCAGGGAAGTACCAATGGGCACCGGTACAGACAAGTTGATGATGCCGTTGGTTCCCTGAGGTACCGAAGCGGATACCATTTCGCCGGCATCGTTGAAATCGCCGTCGGCGTTCCAGTCGAAATACGCCGTCAATTTGGCTGCTTCGTCGTCAGGGTTCATGTTCATCACATTCACAGATACCGTAACGGTTTGACCTGCAACAAACATGGGGAAAGCTGCAACGCCATTTTCGTCGTCGCTGCCGGCATTGTCGTCACCATTGGCATTGGCGCTCGAGGCACCACCAGCTTCGGCGTCTACAGTTGCACCCATTTTGATACCGGGTACAATGTTGTGGCTGGCGCCAACGCCTTCACCTGCGCCGTTGACGGCGTCGGTGGGGTAAGAACCAGGGGTATTGTTGTCGGCAAGGTCGCCGTAATCGCAGCCGTAATATGGTGCGCTGGCTTCAGCCGTGCAACCGTTTGCGTCCGTCACCGTAACGGTGTACGTGCCTGCAACAGTAACAGTTACGTCCTGGGCGTCGTTGTCCGGACTTTCCGGTCCGTCGTTGCTCCAATCGTAGGAATAAACTGGTGTACCGCCGCCAACAGTCAGGTCGAATGCACCCGAGCAGTTGACATTTGCAACGGCGATATCCAGGCTGAGACCCGACATGGGTTCATCCACGGTAACCGAAGTTTGGGCCGTGCAAAGGTTGGCATCCGTTACCGTTACCGTGTAGGTGCCGGCAGGCACGTTGGTAAGGTCTTTAGGATCGTTGTCCGGACTGTCGGGTCCGTCATTGCTCCAGTCGTAGGTGTATCCGGGCGTTCCGCCGGTTACCGTCAATACGATACCGCCGTTGTTGCCACTTGTACAAGGCACATCCATGATGGCCGTGCTGAGTTGAACAGGGGTAGGTTCGGTGATGGTAATGTTGAGAATATCGGAACAGCCATTGGCATCGGTTACGGTAACCGAATACAAACCTGCGGTCAGGCCGCTGATGTCCTGGTTATCGTTGTCGGGATCTTCTTCACCGTCGTTGCTCCAATCGTAGGTATATGGGGATGTGCCACCTGAAACACTCAGGTTGATCGATCCGTTTGCACCTGTATTACAGGAAACATTCATCTGGCTGGCAGTCAGGTTGAGACCTGCTACAGGCTGTGAAAGTGTTGCACCTGTGGTGGTTACACAACCGTTGATGTCGGTAATGGTTACGGTGTAGGAACCTTCGGTCAAACCTGCAAGATCCTGGTTGTCCGTATCAGGGCTTTCAGGTCCGTCGTTGCTCCAGTCGTAAACGTATGGAGGCGTACCACCGGAAATGCCGAGATCGATGGCGCCGTCGGCGCCGCCGTTGCACGATACGTTGGTAACGGCGGTGATCGGAACCAGTACTGTAGGCTGGTTAACCACAACGGAGGTAACATCGTCGCAACCGTTTTGGTCCGTTACCGTTACCGAATAGTTTCCGGCACCGATGTTGACCAGATCCATGGGATCGTTGTCGGGTGTTTCAGGTCCGTCGTTGCTCCAATCATAGGTATACGTACCGGTACCACCGGTAACGGTAAGGTTGATGGAACCGTCGGTTGAACCGAAGCAGTTGGGATTATCCACAACCGTTGTCAATTCGAGGGTCTGACACAAAACCAGTACTACGTAGTCTTCCACTTCACCGTTGGGCGCCGGGCCACTGGGTGTACCGGCAGCAAGAACGTCGTTGCTCAAACGGAAACGAACACCAAGGTTCATGTTGGTTGTTGCCGTCAGGGGTACATTTACCGAAACAGAAACATTGCCGTTGGTGCCGTCCGGAACCGGAACATTTACAACTTCGTTGACGTCGTTGAAATCGCCGTCTTTGTTCCAGTCAAAATAAGCATACAAAACTGCTGCACTGCCCGTCATGTTCATCGCATTTACGGAAAGTGTTGCCGGCTGGCCGGCTGTAAATGTTGGGAAAGCAGCAATGCCGTTTTCGTCGTCGGAACCATTGGTATCATCACCGTTGGCAAGCGCCGAAGGTTGACCGGCATTTTCAAAATCTACGTTGGCGCCGAGTTTCAGCGTGCCGTTGATTTTGTGGCTTGCGCCGATGCCTTCACCAGCGCCGTTGGTGCCGTCGGTGGGATACGAACCTGCCGTGTTGTTGTCCGGAAGGTCACCAAAGTCGAAAGCCATAACCTGTGTAAGGTAGTCTTCCACCTCACCATCAGGTGCTGCGCCAGTAGGCAGCATGGAAACCGTTGCATTGGTACTGAGACGGAAACGAACGCCCAGGTCCATATTCAGGACAGCCCCTGCCGGAACAGCCACAGCAAGATTCACCGTGCCATTGGTACCGTTGGGAACGTTCAGAGAGAACATTTCACCTGCATCCAACAGATTGCCGTTTTTATTCCAGTCAAAGAACCCGGTAAGTTTTGCAACGCTGCCGGTCATGTTCATAACAACGACAGGTACGTTTACCGATTGTCCTGCAACGAACATGGGCAGGGTTACGCCGTTCTCATCGTCAGGCGTACCGTTGGTATCATCGCCGTTGGCAAGTGCCGAGGATTGACCACCGTCTTCAAAATCTACCGAAGCACCCATTTTCAGGGTCGGAATGATTTGGTGGCTTGGACCAACGCCTTCGCCGCCGCCATTCGTGGCGTCGGTAGGATACGTACCGGCAGTATTGTTATCGGGCAAATCGCCGTAATCGATAACGGGGAAAAATCCGGCGTCAAACGTATTGTCGTTGTCGCCATAGTTTCCTGTGACGAGGCAAACCACCGGCAAACCCTGAATGGCAACCGGAAGGGTATTGCCGCCTGGGTTCACATCGGAGTCGTTGTTGTCGGAGTTAACGCCAAAACCAATGTTTGACAAAGTCATGGCGTACGAAGCGCCGCCTATCGACAACGTGCCGTTGCTGAACTGTCCACCTGTACCAAAAGCAACACAATAGGCCATGTTTGGCAGAACATTGGCTCCGCTAAATTTGTATTGACCTGAAATATTGGTCGTGGTTGTAGCAATGAGGTTTCCACCTTTGTACAGAGCTACGTTGACTCCAAAAAGACCAGGTTCACCCGGGTCCATGATGCCATCGCGGTCAGAATCTGCCCAAACGTAGTTGCCTATTTCAATGGGGGCTTCTCCACACAGAATTTCAACGTCGCCAAGACCGGCAGCTTTGCCGTTTGTACCGTTGTCGCCGTTGTTGTCGGAGAAATAAACGCGGTAAGCGCGGTTTTTCAAACCACTGGCATTGTTGTACCACGCCAAACCTCCCGAAAATGCCGAAGTAGCATCCATCATGTTCAACAACAATTCGTTGTTGCTGGGGTGGACGGCGATACCGCCGTGTACTGCTTCCTGGTGCGCGCTCAGGTACGAGTCCTGACAATAAAACTCACCACCACATGGGCCCTGACCGTTGCCTGCGCCGCAACCGTCGTCGTAACCGGCAGTTGCATTGCGTTCAATGAGCCAGGTTCCATTGTTGTTCACAACGCGAAGTACATCACCACCCGAGTTGCCTTTCCAGGTTTGTGTGCTGGGCGGCGTGGTACCGTAGTCGTACCAACCCATTTGGTGGCCACCGCGGTCGTTGAAAGCAACCATCATGTTGCCATAAACGTCGAATTCAATGTCGCTAAGAATAGGCTGTGGATAACAAAGTTCAATACCACCCGCAGGCAGATCGTTGAAATCATTGGTCCACGGGTTCCAGTTTTCGCAGTGCGCCAAACCGGTAAGTACAAAGCCTTTGTCGTAGCCCAACGGACTGTTGAGGATTTCCGTAAAGGTGCCGGCAGCAGGTGAATATTCGTAAATGATGGCCTGAAGGTCGTCAGCATCCTGCGACGTTTGAGCAGAACAAACACCACCTACGTAAATTTTACCGTTGTTGTATTTCAAGGCAAAAGGACGCCAGTCGGAAGCATCGGAACAACCCGGATCCGGAATGGTCAGTTCTGAAACAGCGCTTGCAGGTACAGGCGTCACGGCTGGATTGCCGATGGCCACTGTTACCAACGAACGGTTGTGCATGTTCACAATGAACAAAGAGTCGCCATCCTCTGAAATATCAATATCACCCAAACCCCATTTGCCAACCAGGTCAAATACCTGGCCGTCGTACGTAGGTTGGTTAACGTTGGGACCGAGGTTACGTGCCAACGAGGCTTCGTTGCCTGTGTTGATACCGTAGGCGTCGAGGTTGAAATAGGTCGAAATAAGACCTGTGTTCGAACCACCGGGAGCCGGAATGGTTGAAACGTCGGTTACATAAATACCACCCAAACCGGCAGGTCCCCAACCGCAGTGGCGCTTGAGGAAAGCAGAGGAGAACAGTTTTTTTGTTTCTTTCTGATAAGCCACACCCCACATGGAGCCGGCTTCGCTGTTGAGGGCGAGGTAACTGTTGACACTGGTGTTGCCTTCCGCATTGTATGGCACAGCCACCAATACATCCATCATACCAGAAGTGCCGCCACCTTGTGGGTCGCCGCGCACATAACAAGGCGTAATAACGTAAGGGTTGTTTTCACAAAAGTTGCCAGCATCCAGCAAACCGAAATCAACCGAGCAGTCGCTGCCTACGGTGGCAAACTGAACCACACCACCGTTGTTGTCGATGCCCGTACCTGCAGGAGTGTATCCACTGGGGAAGTTGGATATTTCAGCACGAACGGCCTGACCTGCGGTCAAGCCGGTACAAGTCCACTCACCTTGCAAGTCGGTCGTTGCGGTACAAAGCAAATTTTCGTTGTTGTCGTAAAGGTCGATCTGAGCGCCTTCCAAACCAAATTCGGAAGCGTCGAGCGTACCATCGGAGTCAAAGTCACTGTACACCCGACCACCGATGGAGGTGGCTCCGGCACAGGGCGCAGAACCGGCACATTCGGCCGGCAAATTGAAAATGACCGAAGGAGCAGAACAGGTGCCACCACTGAATTCAGCGTCTGCAACCTGGCTTGACCCATCGGCATCAAGGATGAATTGCACATAATTGGCACATCCTTTTTCCGCAGGGTTGATGATTTTGGTTTGTCCATCGACGGTAATTTCGATGTTCTGACCAATGGGAGGGTCCACCCACGATACAAACACGGCCACCAGTACTTTCGACTGGAAGCCAGTTTCGACGTCGTTTCGGCATTCCCCGATACTCACGTTGTCGATGAGCAGTGAACACACCACATCGCGGCGCGCAGTTTCCACCGCCTTTTTGGTCAAAGGCGGTTTGGTAGCTTCCATGGGCGCGCTTCTGTGGGTTTCACCTGCAGTGGTTTTTTTCGCTGCCGCAACAACCTCGGTCCGAACCGGACCGGAAAGTTTGGCAGTGGGTAAAAAACCAAAAAGCAGATTACCGGCACCCGAAATCGGGGCCAGCACCGACAGAATTCCAAGAGCAACCAGTGCTCTTACACCCCATGTTTGGCTGAGGGTTGAAATTCTTTTCATGAGTAAAAAAAATTAGATGAAATTGTGATATAACGGATATTAAAAATCTACAATGATGGTGTCCTCCGATTCCCATGCCGGATAAATGCCCGGCTGGATCGTGTAGGAAGTAATGTCCAGGCCATTGGAGACAAACTCAGGAACCTTGTAGGGTTCAATAACCTGGAAAAGGCCCCAATTGAAATGGCGCTTCAGACAACGCAAGTCCATGGTGCTTTTTTGAAAATAAATGCGCAACCGGCCGTTTTCAGACAAGCCAATCATGGCGCCTACGCGCGGGCACTTGCATGCTGTTTCGTGTGTAATGTTGATCATCTGACAAATTCCTACGCCCTGGCATCCGGAACTGGGTGATCCCAATACCAGGTCTGATTTAACTTTCTGAACAATTATTACTCGCTTGACGTGTAGGGGGATGTGCAGTACCGTTGCTTTACCAATACTCATTTGAGGGCGGATTAGTGACTTATGAAGACGGATTATCTAAAAACACAATGCGACATGATCGCCGAACGAAGGTGCGGCTTGTTCAAAGCCCGCCCGCAGACAGTCGACGCGCCAAAATCAGAAGTAGATGAAGGAGGTTTTTATACAACTAAATTTTACAAAATATTGATAATCAATATTTTAAGCAAACATGATTCGTTTGCAAAATGCATGTTACATGCCTGAAAAGGCTAATTTTATAATTTGTCTGGAAAACATGCCCTTTCGTTCAGGAGCAAAAAAAAACGCAGGTAACCGTAAGTACACGGTTACCTGCGTTGGAGCAGGACAGCAAACAGAGCAGCTTATGCTGTTGGTTTACCCGCCTAAACATCGCAGAGTAAACTGATCAGGAATTGCGTTTAAACGCCGGAAATATCAATGATGATCACGTCGGATAATCTGTTGTTGCGATGAAGGCTGGACTGCGCCTGCAAAGGCACACGAATGGCGGAAGACTTTTTCATGAGACGGAGTATGTTGGATTACTTCGTCAAAGATGCCGCTCATGACCGTGGGCGCTACAGACAGTTGGTCGGGTTTTTTCACATCGCGTTTTTGGGGTTTATTGCAAAAAATGATTGCAACAACTTGATTATGAAACCATTGTAATATTAAAAAAACAAAACACTTACGCATTTAGGCGGCGCTGGGGCGCCCTTTTTTCACCTGAACTACCTTGTTTCCCATGGTCGAAAGCACCATTTCCCACAAATCCTCGTAAGGAATGATTTCTATTTCATGGGTCTGGTTGGCAAGTTCAATGGGCACTGTTTTTAATTGATCAAGCAATTTTTCTGTTTTGCGAAGTATGGCTGCCTGGTGGAAAGATGATGCCGGTATTTGCAACAACATTTTTAAAAAACAATTGCTTCGGAAGGTGTCGCTCTGGCGCAGGTAACGACTGTTGTATTTTTCAACAGCTTCCATCCTGTCGATGGAGTCAACATAGTTTTTATCGGCCAAAAGAAAAAGTATCT
This sequence comes from Saprospiraceae bacterium, assembly GCA_020847915.1. GTDB lineage: Bacteria > Bacteroidota > Bacteroidia > Chitinophagales > Saprospiraceae > M3007. The sequence goes on from JADLBE010000494.1 coordinate 9,494, forward strand.
GCACGACTAGAATCGGAATGTTCATGCCGCGTTTGTCGCGTGAGAAAACAGGAATGTCGTTGAGAAAGCGGTTGATTTTGAACTTTTCCTGCCCCTCTGCAACCTCAAGTTTTCCAATATGCACCAGGTAATGAATGTATGCATCGTAAATTTTCCACATTTCATTGATGTGTGCGGGTAAACGGTCACCATTGCCACGCAACATAATTTTTACCATGGTGCAAACCTCTCTGGCTTTTTCATAGTGCCTGGTGTGTGTCGCCAGCAGGAAAAACAATTCCTGAAGTTTGTACCAGTTGAAAGATCCGTGAACAAACGCCGATTGGTACTGGCCCATCAATTCCAGGCCTTTTTCGTATTCCCGAAGCTGGGCATAACAAACAAACAACTGGTAATAAAAAGCCTGGAGGGGTAAATTGCTTTCGTATGGTTTGGCTTTAAAAAAAGCAATGGCATCCTCGCAGAGTTTTGCTGTCGTTTTGTAATCGTTCAAACTGCTGTACTGCATGATTTGTATCAAACGGCCGCACAATTGCAAACGGAACGCATCGTATTCTTCCATCCATGGCCTCACCTCCTCGTAGTATTTTTCAGCCAATTCAGAAATTTCCAAACGGGTCGATTTGCTGTTGACGTAATGGCTAACCAAATCGGTATACAAATCCTCCGCTTCGTTTTCGGCCATCCATATTTTCTGGAACCGCCTGTAAGATTGGCGGTATTGCTCATACTTCGTTCGGTCGCCCGCAACCGTACCATAATGCAAACGCAAAACAGATAAGGCGTTTAGGGTAAGCTCGGTAAACTCGTACAGCTGTGATTGCTTGAGCAACTGATCAAGCATTTCATGGCCGGTATGTTTTGCCTGCCTCGACAAAACCACCATGGCCGCAGCCCATTTTTTGTTGGTTTCGAAATAGGCCGCCTGCCGATCGGTGGGTTTGGCCGATCGAACATCCGACAACAAGGTCGCATGCAACAACCTTTCTTTGAGCCTTTCCTTGAGGTTCTGGAACTTACTGCCCACCCGTGATTCGCCGGGATACAATAAGTCAGTGGCGCTCTCCTCCCCCTCTACCCTGCCATCCAATATGGCTTCGCAGAGCAGCTCCATTTTGCTGTCTGATTCAAGTACCGCGCTCCACAGTCCGCTCGACTTGAGTTTGGGCACATTTAGAAGCCTGGTGAGTTCGATTAATGTTTGCATAAAATTCCCTGAGGCACGCATAGCTGCATGCGGTATTTTTGGTTTGTTGCCAAATCGATCGAGGGAACCTTTACGGCGGCGAGTATATTAAGATCAAATAAAATTCAGATGCCGATTAGGATTAAAAAAAGTGCGGTAATAAAGAGTGCAATATTATGAATTTACATTCAAAACGTATGCCATTTTTTTTTAACAACAAATGAAAAGACAATATTTGCTTTTTTAAACCGCCAGAATTGTCACTGTTTAGCATAAAACAAAACGCCGCCCCGGAAACCCGGAGCGGCGCTTGTGTTTGTCATCCCAGCGTAGCGTGGGATCTTGTCATCCTGTTAAGGATCACTTGGTCTGTATCATCTTCATCGTCACGCTTTCTTCCGAGGTCGAAACCTGGTAATAAAGCAAACCGGTGGTATTTACCAATTCTTTATCGAGTGTGAAGGCGTTGTAACCTTTGCCGAAGTCACCCACCTGGCGGTAAAGCTGGCGGCCCGACTCGTCAAACACCGTGAGGGTCACGTCGTCAGCTTCCGGCAAGTGGAAGCCGATGACCGTGCGATTGATCCACGGGTTCGGCTGGTTCTGGTACACTTCAAATCCTACACCGCGTACTTCCTTGCCGTTGAAGCGCAGGGCGACAGACTGCCTTTCGGCATCTTTACCGTAAGCTTCGGCTTTCGTCACGCTGCTCGATACGTTCATCATGTTGCGCAGGCTGCCGGCGGCTTTGGCACGCAGGCGGAGTGTAAACTCAGCCGGTGCACTTATGCCAGGCGCGGCGTCGAACGAGGTGGTCAGCATTTCGGAGAACACGGCGAAGTTGCCGCTCGTCATGCCTTCACCAGG
>JADLBE010000495.1 GCA_020847915.1 Saprospiraceae bacterium
ATGGTCAATTAAAACAAACTTTATAAAAAATAGTGGGCACTGAATAAACCGTTACAAACAATTCACACATTCCATTTAACCGTAAAATTAAGTACTATGAGTTTTTCAAAATCAATGCCCAACAGCAATTCAAACGGAAACGGAAAAACCAGTTCAAGCTCCAATCCTTCGCAAAAAATGAGCGCGTCGGACAAAAGCAGCATGCAGTCGTCGCAACTTATGAAATTGTTCGAAGATGAGTTGAAAGACATCTACTGGGCAGAAAAAGCACTGACAAAAGCCATTCCGAAAATGATCGAAAAGTCCAGCTCGCCGGTATTGACCAAGGCACTGACGGCTCATTTGGCTGAAACCGAAAAACACGTGGAACGGGTGGAACAAGTGTTCCAAAGCATTGGACAAACAGCATCCGCTGTAAAATGCGAAGCCATTGCGGGTTTGATGAAAGAAGCAGAGTCTATTATGGAGGAATGTGAAGAGGGTTCCATGCGCGATGCAGGCATTATTTCTGCTGCGCAAAAAATTGAACACTACGAAATTGCATCTTACGGTACGCTGCGCCAGTTTGCAGAAACCCTCGGCCTCGTAGAAGCAGAAAAACTCCTGAAAACGATCCTTGAAGAGGAAAAAGCTTGCGACGTTACATTGACGTTGGCTGCAGTTCAGGCCATCAATGTAGATGCATCAGAAGAAGTTGCGCGCTAAATACTGACGGGCATCCAAGATGCTTTTATGATACAGGCCCCAATTAACCGCCCCAATTACCATTTGATTACAATATAGTACAGGCCCCAATTAACCGCCCCAATTACCATTTAATTACCCCAATAACCAATTTTTTAGTCCCATTAACCATTTGATTACGATCTAGTTCCAATTGAATACTCCCCCAATCAACCATTGATTACCCCCAATAACCACTTGTTGACAGAAACGACAGGCACATCGCCTGTCGTTTCTTATTTTAGTTTCTAGGAGTTTCGCACAGACGTATACAGACAAAAAAGGCGCGAAACCCTACTTCACCACCGGAAGCACCACCCTCGAAGGATGTTCCGCGGTGTGCCACACCCGGTGACTGGCCTTGATAAAATCCTCATCAGCACACTTGTAAATATCCACAAACTGCTGCGGATTGCGGTCTGCAATCGGGAACCACGAACTTTGGATCTGTATCATGAGCCGGTGCCCCGGTTTGAACAGGTGCGCCACATCGGGCAGCTCAAACTGTACCCTGGCAACGGCGCCTGGCGTAAACGCTTCAGGGTTTTCGAAGCTGTTGCGGTAGCGGCCGCGCATGATTTCGCCACGTACGAGCATCTGGTAGCCACCCATGGGAATGCCGTTTTCTTCACCTTTCAACGTATCTGGGAACACATCGATGAGTTTAACCACAAAATCGGCGTCGGTACCCGTGGTGCTTACCCAAAGATCGGCGGTGATGGGACCTGCGAGTCGCAAACTGTCGGTGAGTACTTCCGTTTGGTACACCAAAACATCTGGCCGCCTGGACGCAAAACGCTGGTCGTCGGTCATGTATTCGCGGGTACGGCGCAGGTGCACATCCTCCGTGTAAGGAACAGGTTTGGATGGATCGCTTACGTATTCGTCGAAGGCTTGTCCGGCCTTTCCAACCGCTGTGGAAGCTTTTTCGTTGCCCAAATTTCCGCCGGGAAGCAGGTAAAACGGTTTAAAAGCGACATCTGCCGGAGGCCATTGGTCGTGGCTGGTCCAGCGGTTGCTGCCGGTTTCAAACACCAGGGCATCGGGAAGTCCATGTTCGCCGCGGTCTTTCAGGTAATGTTCAAAAAAGCGGTATTCCACGCTGCGTTGGTAATATTCGGACGTTTGGGAGCCAAATTTTACGTTGCCGAGTTTTTCGCCGGTGCCGCGTGCCCAGCCGCCATGCACCCAGGGGCCCATCACCACATGGTTGGGGTGCGAACGCGGGTTTTGTTTTTCAATGGCTTTGTAAACGTTCCAGGCGCCCCAGCAATCTTCGGCGTCGAAAAGGCCACCCACAGTCATCACCGCTGGTTTGATGTTTTTGAGGTGTGGTCGCGGGTTGCGGGCTTGCCAAAATGCATCGTTGTTGGGGTGCGCCATGAGGTCGTTCCAGAACGGAATGCTGTCCATACCGTACCGTTTTCCATAATTGCTCAAAGCGCCTGCGTTGAGGAAAAACTGGTAATTGTCGGACGTTTTCCAATCGTTGAAACCTGGCTGACCTTTGGTGGTAAGTTCCGGGCGTTTTTTTCCAAAACCCGAATAAAACGAAAAGGCGTCCATAACCATAAAAGCGCCGTTGTGGTGGAAGTCGTCGCCGATAAACCAGTCGGTTACCGGCGCCTGGGGCGACACGGCTTTGATGGCCGGGTGGCCTGCGATCGCGGACATGGTGGCATAAAACCCAGGGTACGAAATGCCCAGCACCCCTACCCTTCCGTTGTTGTTTTCAGCGTAGCGCAGCAGCCACTCCACGGTATCGTAGGTGTCTGAAGCTTCGTCGACATCCTGGGGCGTTTTTTTGTTGGGGTTAAACGGGCGCACGTCGACAAACTGGCCTCCACTCATGTACCGGCCACGCACATCCTGGAACACAAAAATGTAGCCCGATTGTGCCAGATTCATGTTTTGAAAACTGCCAGGATATGCTCCGGCGCCGTATGGCCCGCAGGAATACGGCGTACGGCGCAGCAGCATAGGATACTTCTGACTGCGGTCTTTGGGCGTGTAAATGGCTGTAAACAGCCGGACACCATCGCGCATGGGAATGAGCACCTCCCGTTTGGTGTAATTTTCATTGATAAAAGCTGCGTCGGGATCCAATTGGGCGAAAAGGCCCAGTGGGAGGAACAGTAAAAAAGTCCGAAGTGCGAAGTCTGAAGTCCGAAGCCCGAAGACTGCGATAAGGTGTACAAGGTTGCGTATCATAAAAAAATGGGTAAAATGTTCGAAGTGCGAAGTAAGGCAAAAATTAAGTCAACCCCAAAAAGACTCCGAACTCCAAACTTCGGACTATTAACCTGCAACCTTTGGTCGCGAACCAGTGTCTATGCCTTTGTCCTGTTTACCAATGATTTCCAAGCTATGAAAAACATCCTTCTGTTCGTTGCACTTTTTGGCTTCTCCGTTTCTTCACAAGCCAACATCTCTCCTGATCCCATCACACCAGACGTTCGGACTACGGATTTCGAGCTTGTGGTCACACCCAAACGTATTTGGGTTGTTGCCGGAGAAACACCTGTAAAAAGCCTGCTCATCCAGGTGATCGATTGCCGCAACCGTGTGGTGATGGAAAAAAACCTTTCCTCGAAACAAACCGACTGGTCCCTCAACGTTCAAAACCTGCCTGTCGGAAAATACGACGTTGTGGCCGATGGTAAAAAAGTTGCTACGCTGGATACAAGGTTGCCGGGAGCTTAAAAGCAGGCAGCAGGCAGCAGGCAGCAGGCAGCAGGCAGCAGGCAGCAGGCAGCAGGCAGCAGGCAGCAGGCAGCAGGCAGCAGGCA
>JADLBE010000496.1 GCA_020847915.1 Saprospiraceae bacterium
CAGAAGGCAAAAATACTATCCAGTGCCGGGTCGGTGAGGCTCGCCACATCGCCCGAAACTTTGGATGAAACAAACTCCTTGTGGATGGAAAATTCGCCCACACCTGTAAACACACCCGGGAATGTTTCCAGGCACCTGCGGATGTGCGCAGCGGCGTACATGTCGGTAGGATTGAACCCGGTGATCATCGGATCGAAACGTTTTTGCTGTTCCGGCGTCAGCGATTTGTACTGCATGGCGATGTACGCATCGGTGAACGAGTAGTAGTACAGTGGCGCGTCGGTATCGAGGTAGTATTTGGGCGCAAAATCGCCGGTAACGCGGTACGACCACTGTTGCTGCACAGGAATACCGAACAGGGTAGAGCGGCCCACCTTATCACCCATGTTGTTTTTCAGATGGTCCTGCACGGTGATGCCTTCCTGAATGTAGTTGGTGAGGTGAAAGTGCGAATCGTGGAAAAGCGCGTTCGGGTAGGCAGACTTTGCCGATTGTGCCTGTACGCCTGTTGCGGCATTGCAGAACAATACAACAAGCGCCAAAAGCGGAAGCAGACGTGTGAAAACTTGTATTTGTTTCATGTGTTTAGTTTGTGGTGTGTGGGTTATCCTTACAGTAGGAAGTCCGTACCGATGGAAAACGTGGTACCGGTTTGGCCGGCCGTGTAGTAACCGAAATACGAGCTGTGCGGCGATTTCTGGATGCTGATCACGTGGAAGTTGATACGCCAGTTGCGAACCTTTGCAGGGAAAAAATTGACACCTCCGGAAATTTCGTAAGGATTTCTTTCAAACTGATCGTACACCCTGCCGTAGACACCGTACAATTCAAGGCGTTTTTTGATGACCATGTATGAGGCTGAAGCGAAAAAACCCGTGTCGTTGATTTCATCTACAGGTAATTCGCCGTCGGCTTTAAAATCGGAAAGGTTGCGGAAGTAAAACTCACCATTCAGTGAAAAGCCCTTGTACTTTATGCCGTAGTCGATAGACAGCAATTGGTAGGTTGATTTTTGGATGGTTACGCCGTCGGCCAATGAACCCGTTTCATACAAAAGCACGGCATCGGACAAACGAACCTGTGTATTGATCGGGCTGGAACCGGCAGCAATGCTGTTGAGGCGATCGTCCTTCATGGTTGTAAACGAAGCGCCGATTCGGGTGGCCACTTTTTCGTGCATCTCAAAGTCGCTTGTTCCACCGCGCGGACCAAAGTCTCCCGTTGTGGGCATCCAGTTCAAACTGGCGCTGTACGAAAAGTCGCGGGTAAGGTCGCCGGCCTTGACGCCCAGGTTGCTCAGGGCGTTACCGATCATGAATTGGTAATTGACCCTTTTGATGGGTTCACCGGCTATCCAGAAACCGTTGGTAAAGCCCGGGCGGAAAAAGTCGTCGGCCATCTGACGGTCGCCGGCATTCCAGAAAGGCCAGGAACCTTGCATAGACCGTGAGCCTAGGTTCGGACCGATACCTACGCCCAGGCGCAAAGCCCTGTGTGCGAAATATTGGAGGTTACCGAACAGCAACACCTGGTCGGTGGTGGTAAGACCCCATACCGATACGTTGTAGCGCAGGCGGGGTGTGTAAAAAAAGCCGGTGAACCAAATGAACGTACGGTGCCAGTGGATGTCGTTGCGCAAATCCGTGAACCGCTCCCTGCCCAGGTGATCTGTAAACGAATCTTTCTCGGCCGTTTGGTTGATGTAACGGGCCATGCCGTACAAACTGATGTTCAGGCTGGCATATTTGGTTTTGACCACATCAAATCCTTTGCCTGGCGAAAACTCACCACCGATCTGGTTGGGATACGATTGCCCGGCAATCATGACCGTATCCTCGACATGTTTTAAAGGATCGGCCAGTTTGTCTTTTAAGTCCTGTGATTCCTGCGACCAGAGGGATGCGGGCAGTAAAAAACCAAGGAAAATCAGGGTTAGGCACAGGAAACACCTGGTAATTTTTTTTACAAGATGATAGTTTTTCATAAGCTGATGAATGTTTCAAGATTGTTTTCAAAAAAAAAACCGCAGAACGGCAAGTGTCAAATTCAAAATTAAATTCAACGCATATGCTGTTCCGCGGTGCAATCAAACTGTTCTATAAATCACTGTACGCTGAAAATTGAAGCAGTATGGTTAAACGACCTTTTGAAAAAAGGGCATTCTACCACATCCCAAATTATTTCTTCGGCGTGATTTTGTAAGGATTCACACCGAGTTTTTCCACGATGTACTTGATGGCCAGTTGAGCTTTCACCGAGTTGCCTGCTTCGTCGAGCGGAGGAGCAATGGCAGCGATGCCAAATTTGCCTGGGACAACGGCAACAATACCACCGCCAACACCGCTTTTGGCGGGCAGACCGGAGTTGTAAAGCCAAATGCCCGAGTCGTCGTACAACCCGGCAGTTGCCATTACCGGAAGCGTGTACATCACGGTTTCAGACGATACCACCATCTTTTTTGTAATTGGGTTTACACCGCCGTTGGCAAGGGTAGCTGCCATGGTGGCGAGGTCCTTGGCATTTACAGCGATGGCGCACTGCTTGGTGTAGATGTCGGTAGCCTGTGCTGGATCAAAATACATGCGGCCGTAAGCGAGCAGCAGGTGGGCGATGGCCTGGTTGCGCAGGTTGTCGCCGGCTTCGCTGATGTACACCGGCATGTCGAGTGAAAGCTGACGTCCGGCGAATTCACTTTGTTTGGCCAGGATGCTTTTCCACTTGGCCGTTGAGTCAACGCCTGCTACCAGACTGGTGGCTGCGATGGCGCCGGGGTTTACCAGCGGGTTGATTTCTTTGCCGCGGTGTTCTTCAACGGCAACGATCGAGTTGAATTTCAGACCTGTTGCGTCTACCCCAATTTTGTCCTGAATGGCCTGGTGACCTTGTTCCTCGATGATTTGAGCCATCACAAAAGCTTTGGAAATGCTCTGGATGGAAACCTTCGAATCGATGTCACCAACCGTGTACACTTTGCCGTCGGCTGTTACGATGGCAATGCCGAAAATTTTGGAATCCACACGGGCGAGTTCCTTGATGTAGTCGGCGTTTTTACCGTCTTTGTTGTTTTTGTACTTGTCGTGGGCTTCGTTGAGCGCCGTTTTGATGGCAGCGTCGGAAAGGTCCTGAGCTGTTGCTGTCGATGCCAGAAAAATCACCGCCATCAACGTTGCGAACAATTTTGTTTTAGCAAACATGTTTTTCATTTTTAAAATTTTTCAGTTGTTGGGTTGATGCTGCATTACTTCTTGAAAAACGACTGTGAGAAGTTGTACTTGAAGGAGAACTGTACCTTCAACGCATCGTATTCCCGGAAGTAATTGTCTACACCGGGGATGTCTTCGAAGTTCTCTCTTGCGCCATATTGAAGTTCAACACCCATCATGCAGTTTTTGGCGGGCGTGTAGAGCAGGTTTACAAGGCCGTATTTTCCGGCACTGAAAGCATCGGCAGCCTGGCCGTCGCTGTTTTCAATGTCCATGTAGGAGTAACCGATGGAAGTACTGAACTTGCTGTTCCAGTTGTGGTCGAGGAACAAGAGGGCGCCAAGAACAGGCAAAGCCACGCCTTTAATCGGCGAATTCAAATTGACCGTATCCCTTTCAATGGCAATGTCCACCGGAGCATCGTTCATGTAGTTTTGTATGCCTGCACCGTAAACCAACTGTCCGCGGAGTACACTGTTCGAGCCCAGTTTCAGGTTGGTACTGAGGTTAAGACCCCAGCCAAGGGCGTTGCCACTAAGATCAAACTGATCGTCGTTGTTGTCTTCCCACTGGATGCTGCGCAGCATACCGGCAAGTTCCAAATAACTTCCGTTGGTGAAACCTTTGCGGTATTCGGCAGAAAGGTCGGGCAGCGGGAAACGACCCGAAACACCGTTGAGTTCTACACGGTCGCCATAAATGCCCTGATCGGCACTGGCGCCCGGGCGTTCCAATGCGATGGTCAGGCGTGTTGCACCCTGGATGGGCATGTATCGGATTTGTACGTTCCGGAAAAACACCATGGCATTGGGGCCCCAGTATTCGAGCGAATTGGGGAACACGTCGATGTCCATAAACGGACTCCACGTTTGACCGGCGCCGAATTTGCCGAGTTCCGCGTACGCGTGACGCAAGCGGAAAGTGGTTTGGCCGGCATCCACACCGGTGCCGAACATTTCAAATTCGAAGTGGGTTTTGAGCTCGCCAAGATCGGTTTGAAAGTAATTTTTAATGCCAAAACGGGTTTGGCGTACGCCGAAGAAAAAATTCCCGTCCGTGCCGTATTGGTTTTCATAAACCGGCAGCCTGGTGGGCCGCATGACGTCGAACCAATTGGGATCGGACTGGTTGAAATTGTAACCGGCATCGGTCATGATGTGACCGTAAATGTCCATGGTTTTGGTTCCTTCGTCCTGTGCATGCACGGCAGTGCCGGCACCCAGGAAGAAGAGCATGATGG
>JADLBE010000497.1 GCA_020847915.1 Saprospiraceae bacterium
CGCTCACACGCACGAGGTAACGGCCCCAGCGGGCGGCGTTGATCGTCCAGGTGGCCATACCACGGGCATCGGTGGTGAGGGTTGCCCGGTTGATGGCATTGAGGTGGTCGGCCGAGTTGAATTCGGCTACGCCCGACTGTGCATCTTCGTCCCACCACCAACGCCAATCGCAGCGGTACAAACCGACCTGCAGTTTTTTGCCGGCAAGCGGTTTGCCGTAGGCATCCAGACAAGCCACCTGGATTTTGCCGCCATTGGCGTCAATTTCTTTGCTACCCCATTTGTTGGTGGGTATAAGAACGCCTGTAAAACGCGGGTATGGATAGTAGTCGAGGGCAAAGTTATCGGTGCTGAAATCGCCGCTGTTTTCAAAAGCGCGCACTTTAAAATTGGCGATCAGTTTGCCGGGGGCCGAAGCTCCTGGCGTGAGTTGGAGGGCTACATTGGCGTTGCCTGCGCCGTCGGTGGCGCCGTCGTACAACACCTGGGGTTCGCTGGAAAAGCGGCGGGCCGGGTCATCAAAAGCCCAACCTTTGTAATTTTGAAATTCGGTGGTGGCAGCACGCACCTGCACTTCCACCCGGGCCTTCAGGTTTTTACCCGGCGTTCCGTGGAGCCATTTGACGTTGAGCCTGCCCGACAGGTTTTCATCGCCGGCATAAAGGGCTTTTTTGCCAAAATCGAGGTCCATTTTCAGCCTGTTGGGCTTCACGGTTTCAATTTTCAGCGTTTTTGTAAACGTTGCGCCGCCCACCTGCACCTTGGCCGTCCAGTTGCCTGTAGGGGCATTGGCACGGGTAGCGCAATGCAGTGGATAAACACCGCCCACCTGTTGGGTGGTAACCATGCGGTGCTGCAAAGCGCCGCGCGGATCGGTAAGTTCGAGCGTCAGCGGGTGCCCTGTGGGCAGTCCACCCACTTTGTCTTCCAGCACAAAATTGAGGAAAAGCGAATCGCCGGGGCGCCAAACGCCGCGTTCGCCGTACAGGAAACCTTTCAATCCTTTCGGACTTTCAACACCTGCCACATCGAAGCGGCTGAGGGAAACCGTGCTGCCGTCGGCCATGCGCAGGTACCCGCGCCGGTCGCCACGTTTGGCTACGGCGACAAAAGGAACATCCCGCAAACCATCGATCTGGGCTATGCCGGAACCATCGGTGCGCAATTTGGTGATCAACTGAAGCTGGTAATTGTAAAGTTCGATGTCCACGCCACCGACAGGATCGGTGGTTTGCAGGTTGCTCACGGCGATGAAAAGGGAGTTGTCGAGACCGCGTTTGGCGGTAATACCCAGGTCGCTTACGAATACGTTGCGCTGGGTAAAATGTTCGTTGTTGTAGTATTCGCGGAAGCACGGGTTGTCGCGGTTGCTCCAATCGTAGTTGTCATCTTCACTCCACCAGTCGTCACTGTCTTTCCAGTATACGCCACGGTAACTTCCCATGATGCTGTTTAAAACGCCGTATTCATCGGGCTGACCGAGGTGGGCCAAACCATCGTCGTCGCCGGCATCAACGCTGGTTTGACAGGGGAAGCGGGTGTATCCTTTGCGGAAGGCAAGGCGTACCTGGTACAAGGCGCCTGGATCCTGCTTGATGATGTCTTTCAGGTCGAGGGCGTAACGTTGCCATACCTGCGCGGAAGCATCTGGATTAAGTTCGTGCAGGGTGATTTTTTTCTGCAAAATGATCTTACCCACACGTTCCAGTTCCTGTTCGCCTTCCAGTTCATTCACTTGAAGGAACTGCAGGATGTTGCTGTTGAAAATTTTGAACACCTCGACATCCACGGCGGTGAGACCAACGGCTTCAAAAGGGAAAACAATGCTGCCGTCGCCGTTTTGCGGAATGATGGCGCCGCGGCCCACGAGCCTGACGGATGGTTTAAGGTCTTCGAAGTTCAGTGGCCAGTCGCTGCGGCCCTGCATGGAGGTTCCAAGCGTATTTTTGATGCCTGCTTCCACGCGAAGGTTGAGTTCGCCGGTGAGCCTGCCGGCCGGATACACGCGCACAAAGTTGCCGTCGATGGCAAAACGCAGTGCGCTGTTGTTTCCGTCGAAGGCGATGAGACCGTCGAGCACCTGTGCCGGAGAAAGCGGGTCGGAAAAATTGAGGGCGATGTATTGTTCCTCGCCTTGCACAACGCGGGCGCCTAGCACGATAAACTCGTCGAGAGCAGGGATTTTTTGTTCAAAATTGCCTGTTTTTTTCAACCCAAATCCTTCTCCACTCCAGCGGATCTCCACTTTGCCAGGTACATTCACACGTTCTGCACCGGCTACGCTGAACTGGTGCACGAGTCCTGCCGCATCGTGTGTCCATTGCTCAGTAAGGGTTTGGTTGCCCTGTTTGGCCACAAGCATTTTTTCCACTTCAGCCTGATCAACGGCGTCGCTGAAGGTTACGCGGCCGACAATTTGTTGTTTGCGGTAATCGGCCGGATCGTCGGTGCGCACACCTTCCACCACGACATCAAAAGCAAGTTCGCGTACGCTAAACTCAAAATCGAATGTCCGGGCAATTTTGGGGACGTCGGGAAACAACTTGTCCAGGGACACACTTCCCGTATAGCGGCTGCCGTAGGCCAATGGTTCGGAAGGAACAAGCACAATGGTACGTTCGTCTTCCCAAACGGCTTGTCCGCCAATGGAAGGCTCTGTGCTGAATACGTCTTTGGGTACGGACTGCCCAATTTTATCGTTTCCTACGGCCGGATGTACGAACCGCACGCGAATGGCGTCGTCGCGCCCGATGGCTCCGCTGGTGTAAGCATAAACGTACTGGGATACCGTCGAGTACCATTCATCGTTTTTGGGGGTCTTGCGACAGGAAAGGGCGAGCAGGGCGAGGAGGAGGAGACCGCCGGCTAAATGTTTTCGCATGGAAGTGGGATGTTGATTTGCAAAGGTGCAAGGTAGTTTTCTTGTGCTGCTGAACAGCGCAACACAATGCTCAAAATTACAACAAATCCCTTGGAACAACGGTGTTTTTTGTGCCTGTTACATCACCACTTTTTTCAAAAAAGGCACACGCAGCAACAACTCAATAACAAGGTAGGAAATGACCGTAACGGAAAGGGCAAGCAGCATACTTCCGATCCAGGGGGCAACGGGCATACCGAAAAACTTATACGGTGAAATAAGAAAGCCCAGGTAATTGTTTTTCAGCAAATCGATGACCAAAACGTGGATGAAATACAAACCGAAACTAAGTTCAGAAAAACGCATGATGCCCTGGTGCAGGCGTGGGTAACGCATGGAAAAGGTCCCCCAGTCTGTTTCTTTTAAAAACAGGAACCAGGCGGCCGACATGAGTACGACGTTTGGACTAAAATACACAAAATAGGTGTTTACGTACACGCCTGCATTGAGCGATACGTAAGCGGTAGCAAACATATTGACCAGAATACTAACCAGCCCGAGTCCGTACAACAGTTTTTTATACCGAATGGGGTATGTTGCAAGGTAATAACCCATCACATAATATCCGATGTAACCCAGCCAGCCTATGTACTTGACGATGATGAGCGAAGGCCAGAAGTGTTGCAGGCCGGTGATGATGAATGCCAGTCCGACAAAATATTCCACGTCGCTGCGCTGCGCGCTTTTCAGCCAGGTGCGGAAAATGGGCGTAAGCAGGTACATGCCCGTGATCATGGGTATAAACCAGAGGTGGTAATAAATGTCGGTAAAGAGAATTTTGTTGAGGAACTCCGGCAACATGGGGAAACCACCCCGGTATTCGTAAAGGATGTAAACAAATACCCAAAACGCAAACGGCAGCAAAACGCGAACGGCGCGTTGGCGCAAAAACCCGAATGTGCTGTCTCCCTCACGGGTTTTCAGCAAAATACTGCCGCTGAGCATGATGAAAAAAGGCGTAGCCCAGCGCAGGAAACTGTAATAAATGTTGCCGGTCCACCATTGGGAATCGAATGCGAGATTGGTATCCAGGGTATTCAACAATTCACCCGAAGAATGGATGAGGACAACTGCAAATGCAGCAATGGCCCGTATGTAGTTGGCATAGGGGCGTTTTAAATTGGGGGATTTGACTTGGGCCACCGAAACGACTGTTGTAGTTTCTTCGGTGGTGCTGGATGTACCCATAAGAGGCTGTAAAAGTAACTCAATACCCCGGAAACAGGAATGAATTAACATTTTGACGGCAAAAGGGACAAGCGTCACAGCCGTTCGGCAGCGTCATACAACCTTGCGGATCAAATAATTGGGATTTTTTTCAACGATTTGGAAAGCACGGTTTTTTTTGATGTCATGCATCAAACGAGCGCTGCCGCAAAACGATCCGTCCGACGAATCGTCCAGTAGAATAAAACCACCCGGCACAAGGTGTTTCGCAGCGTTTTCAAAATCGCGTTTGGCAAAGTCGTAGGCATGGTTGCCATCGATGTAACAATAAGCCAACCTGCCTTCCAGTTTTTGGGTACGGCCAAAAACATCCGTCACCACGGCATTGCGGTCGAACCAGTCAAAAAAATCATCGGACGTGGCGCGTATGGTATACGGCAGGTCGTTGGGTTGGAACAATTGAACCGATCGTTGAAAGGACTGCATGATGTAATCCATGTATTCGGTTCGTTTCAATAAATCATTGCCGTCGATGGTATCGGCAGGGCCCTTGGTTTCGTCGTGTATGCCCTCGTAAATCCAGGGGTCACAACCCAAAAATTGCTCTTTCCGACCATACTTCCGCATCAGGTGCAACTGAAGATTGGTTGACAGGCCACCCCACGAGCCTATTTCCAACACCGCATCTGCTTCCGGCATGTTTTTGATGGCATAATCCATCAAATAGATGTTCCCTTCGTGGAGCATCCCCTGCCCGACGGTGGACGACGGCAAACGACTGATGAAATCGTCCTGATAAGGGAGTTTTTTGATACGACGGAGAAAGTTCAAAGTTTAAAGTTCAAAGTTCAAAGTTCAAAGGCGCCGGGTACCCATCCAACTTGCTTCAGGATCTTTCATTTTCAAATTTCGGGGGTGTATTTGTAGGTGTATATGGGCCGTCGGCCCATATACACCTACAAATACACCCCCGAAATTTGAAAATGCAGGGTCAAGGTTTTGGTTTCTTAAAATCGCCTGCTTTCACCACATTCAATTTCGAATAATCGAGGTATTTCTTCATGGCTGCATTAACTTGCTCAAGCGTGAGGTTTTCCACTTTTTTCTCAAAGGCGGCATCCCAGTTCAAGTCGCGACCATAACCAAGGTATGTATTGAGGGCGCCTGCCACGGTATTGTCGCTGGAGCGGCTCACCTTGCGCGATTTTAGCCAGCCCGATTTGGCGGCTTCCAGTTCTTCTGCTGTAAATCCTTCGCGGGTTACACGTTCGAGTTCTTCCTTAAAGGCGAGCTCCAGCTTTTCAACATTTTCCGGATTGTAAATGGCATTGACCGAAAAAGAGGCGTTGTCGTCTTCGGCGGGCGCCCCAAAACGGCCTCCTACGCCGTAGCTCAGGCCGTCTTTCTGACGGATGCGGGTTGCCAGTCGCGAGTTGAGGAAACCGCCACCGATGATGTATCCGCCAAGGGTAACGGCCGGATAATCGGGGTGGTCGTTGGTCATTTTAAAATTGTAACCAGCCTGGTACACCGCGTTGGCCTTGTCGGGTGTGTTGATTACCTCTGTTTTGGGAGCGCCCATGGCGGTAAACGGTGTTTCGATACGTTTGTATGGGGAAGGGCTTTTCCAGTCACCAAAGGCTTCGTTCATTACCTTTTCGATTTCTGCTTTGTCGAAATCGCCTACGATGGCAGCGGTAGCGTTGGAAGCGCCGTAGAATTTTTTGTAAAAAGCTTTAACGTCGTCGATTGTGGTCGCCTTAACCTCTGCAATGTCTTCTTCCATGGTGCTTACGTAACGCGGATCGCCTTTTTTGTAAGGCGACATCATGCGTTGGTAAGCCTGACTGGCCAGTGCGTTCGGATCTGATTTTTGCGATTCGATGCCGGCGAGGTATTCTTCTTTCAATTTGTCGAACTCGTTGGCCGGAAATGCCGGTTTGCGCAGGATTTCG
Organism: Saprospiraceae bacterium; assembly: GCA_020847915.1. Lineage (GTDB taxonomy): Bacteria > Bacteroidota > Bacteroidia > Chitinophagales > Saprospiraceae > M3007. Next base: position 6,043 of record JADLBE010000497.1, read on the forward strand.
CTCACCAAACGGATGGCATCGGCCAGGTGGGCACGGTCGGTTTCGATGTTCACAAAAACCTGATCGGCACCGCCAAAAACATTGATGCGTGCTTTGAGTTGGTCCTGAAGGTTTTTGAGTTCTTCGCGTGTTTTGTCCAAAGAACCTTTATCAAGCATCGAGGCTGTAAGGTTGCCGGTCGTACTGAGGTTGTTCAGACTTTCCACCGTGCCAAATTTGAAATTAAGGGTTGCCGTTACCACGTCGCCGCGGTTCTCTTTGGGCAACAAGGCCATTTGCATGCCGTTGGGCAATTTGCTGCGGGTGGTACGTTTTTCTATGTTTTGCGGCGACGCGTCGAAATCTTCGCCCTGCACAACAGGAGCTTTCCCTTTGTAATCTTTCAACAATTCGGCAACATTGGGTACGCCAGGTACATCGGCGCGGTCGGGGGCATTGTCGGGAATAAAAACCCCGACGGTGCGGTTGGCAGGTTTGAAATAGCGCTGCGCCACTCGGGCTACGTCTTCCGGAGTCACTTTTTCCACGTTGTCGCGGTAAAGGAATCCAAGTCGCCAGTCGCCCCAACCGATGTAATTGCTGATGCCAAGCCCCACACGGTCGGATTGTTTGAACATCATTTCGAAGTTTTTCAAAATGCGTGTTTTGGCATTTTCAACTTCTTCCGCCGTAGGAACGGTGGTTTTCAGGTCGTCGAGGGTGTTCAACATGGCGGTTTCGGCTTCGGCCATCGATTGCTCGAGGCGCAGTTCGGCCACAAAGTAGGCCATGCCGCCTTCGGCAAAACCCGATGAAGTACCACCCACACCCGAAGCTTTTTTGGTTTCCACCATGGCTTTGTACAAACGGCCGGAAGGTTCGTCGGTCAGCAGGTTGGCGAGCACGACGAGGGCGGCGTAGTCGGGGTGCGAACCGGCGGCTGTGCGGTACATCACCGACAAGGCCTGCACATCACCTGTACGGCGCAGGGTAACGCGGCGTTCGCCGTCCTGCGTAGGTTCACGGGTATAGGTTGTTTTTAACTTGCGGGTAGGTTTGGGTATGGCGCTGAAATATTCGTGCACCATGTTGAGCGTTTTTTGCTCGTCAACTTTGCCGGTGATCACCAAAACGGCGTTGTCGGGCTGGTAATATTCGCGGTAAAAAGCCTGGAGGCGTTCGATGGGCGCGTCTTCGATGTCCGATTTTTCGCCGATGGTGGAGTGGCCGTAGTTGTGCCATTGAAAAACCGCCGGCAGCATACGTTTGTAAAGAACACTGGTTGGACTGTTCTCACCCCTTTCGTACTCGTTGCGCACCACGCTGAATTCACTTTCGAGGTCTTTGCGGGCGATGTAGGAATTGATCATGCGGTCGGATTCCAGGTCGAGTGCCCAGCGCAGGTTTTCATCCGTGGCGTCGAAAGTTTCGTAATAATTGGTACGGTCGTACGATGTGGTGCCGTTGGGACGGGCGCCGTGTTCGCTCAGTTCCTGCGGAATGTTGGGGTGTTTGGGCGTGCCTTTAAACACGAGGTGTTCGAGCAGGTGCGCCATGCCGGTTTCACCGTAGTCTTCGTGGCGTGAACCTACTTTGTAGGTAATGTTCACGGTAATGATGGGTTTGGAACCGTCGGGGAAAAGCAGCACTTGCAGCCCGTTGTCCATACGGTATTCGGTGATGCCTTCGACAGAAGTTACAAAGGACATGCCGGGTGGCAATTTCAGGTTGTTTTGGGCGCCCAGGGCCGTTGCGAGGAACAGCAGCACAAAGGTCAGAAGGTTGTTTTTCATTGAGGAAGATTTGAATAGAAGGTGCGTAAAGATAAAATAACGCTGCATGGTAGTTTTAAGCTGCGACGAAAAACACAAGGAATTATTCCCTTGAAGCTGCACGCCGCAACCGGTCGTTGATTGCGCGGCCGAGTCCGTGGTCGGGGGCCAGTTCAGCAAACAAAACATCGGCGTCTCCGGCATCAAGTGTTCGTAAAACAGAAAAAAGGTTTTGTGCTGCTTCGGCCATGTCGCCGTTTTCGCTCAGGGGCATTTGAAAAACCTCCTGTGGCAGGTCTGTACGGTGAATAAAGGTGATGACGGCTGTTTTTTGTCCGGGTAAAAGCAAGTTTTTCAGGTTCGCCAAATCCGTCAGGTGTAGCTTTTTTTGCGGAGCGTAATGGCTTTTCAACATGCCTGGCGCTGCCGGGTTGCTGCTTTGGTTGAGTTGTATGTGCACCTGTACGCCGGAAAGGACTTCGAGGGTTTCGAGGCTTAGTCCACCAAGGCGGTAAACGGTGAGGCGGCCGTTTTCAAAACCAACGATGGTACTTTCGAGTCCGACCTGGCAGGGACCGCCGTCGAGGATGTAAGGAATTTTGCCGGCAAGTTGGTTGGCCACATGGCGGGCTGTTGTTGGACTCACATACCCAAACGGGTTGGCGCTGGGCGCTGCAAGTGGATAAGGCAGTTTTTTGAGCAAGGCACGGGTGAGCGGATGGGCGGGTACACGCAGGGCTACCCGGGGGAGGCCGGAAGTCACCAGATCCGGAACCAAAGGGCGTTTGGGCAAAAGCAGGGTAAGAGGGCCGGGCCACACATTTTCAGCCAGTTTTCGGGCTTCGGGAGGAAAATCGGAAGCATAACGTTCCACCTCGCCGATTTCGGAAATGTGAACGATGAGCGGATCGAATGCAGGACGGTTTTTGACCTCAAATATTCGGACTACGGCTGCCGGATCGAGAGCATTGCCGGCCAGTCCATACACGGTTTCGGTGGGAATGGCCACCAGCTCGCCGGAGGAAAGGTAGGTTGCGGCGACCTGGAAGTCTGTACCGATTTGAGTATTGTAGGTTGTCAAAACAGTGTTAATGGTGAAATGTAAAATTAAACTGTGCACAATGAAGCGACAAATTACGCGTCTTTGGCACGTTTTTTTATTGAAAATTAGTAACTTCCGCAACAACCTAACGTTTCAATGACATAGGGTTCGGCAAAACGCCTTACCTTTGCGTAAAATGTACACCATGATAAACCAGGAAATACATCCTGAAGAATTGCAGGAAACGTTCAACGAAAAAGGTGAACGGATTAGTCCTGTGCTTCCGGAACACATCAAAAATTTTCTGATCGACATTGATGGCACCATCTGCGACGATGTGCCCAATGAGGAGCCGGAACGTATGGGCACCATCCTGCCTTATCCCGATGCGTTGGCCATGCTCAACAAATGGTACGATGAAGGCCATGTGATTTTTTTCTTCACCAGCCGTACCGAAGCGCACCGCCCCATCACGGAAACATGGCTGCACAAACACGGTTTCAAGTACCACGGTATTGTGTTCAACAAACCCCGTGGCGGCAATTACCACTGGATCGACAACCACATCGTTAAGGCTACCCGATTTAAGGGAAAATTTACCGATCTGGTGGTTAAGACCCATGAAATCGAGGTTTTTTCCGAATAAACTGAACGAAGCAACCGCATTGTCATACTTTCGTGTTTCCGACGGCGTTACATAGCCGCATTTTCCAAACGAACGAACCACACATGCTGCTTGCTTTCCTCCTGTTTCTGAGCGCTCCGCCGGACACGCTACCCTACCGCCTGCAGGAACCGTCCCACATCATCAACCTTGCCAGCGAAGAACTGAAGGAAATCTCCGGGCTCAGCGCAACCGATCAGCCTGGTGTATTTTGCGCCATCGCCGATGAAAAAGGCGAAATCTATTTCGTCGACATCCAGGGTGGAGGCGCCATTCTCCGGAGTGTGTTGTTTCGCGACAAAGGCGATTTTGAAGGTCTCGAATGGCTGCCTGAATGCCTTTATGCCGTAAAAAGCAACGGCGATGTTTACGAAATTGCCAAATGGGACACCGACAATCCACGCATCCGTTTTTACGATACCTCCCTTGAAAAAGCTGACGATGTTGAAGGTCTGGGCTACGATTCCAGTCGCAAATCGCTGCTGCTCGCCTGCAAAGGAAACCCGGATAGCGACAGCCTGCGAAACATTTTCGCTTTCTCCCTGAAGTCCAACAAACTCGAAAAAGACCCTGTTTACTCCATAAATCCGCTGGAAGTAAACCGGCTGGTGCCGTATGAAGACGGGGAAAAACAAAACTTTTTCAGCCCTTCAGGAATAGCGGTACATCCTGCCACAGGCGATGTGTACGTCCTTTCATCCGCCCTCAAACGCCTTGTTGTGCTCAACCGTGCCGATGGAGCAATCCGATTTGCCGTAAGACTGGATAAAAAATTGTTGCCCCAACCCGAAGGCATAACCTTCGACAAGGAAGGAAACCTTTACCTGAGCAGCGAAGGCAAAAAAGGAGAAGGGCAGATTCTAAGGTTTGATTTCCAAAAATAACTGAAAGCTGAAAGTTGAAAGTTATCCCATACCAAATAAAATGCTTCCATGACCATGAAGCTTGAAGACGAAATTAAAACCAACAAATTCCAGGGAGAAGTACACAAAGCACACCTCAACATTTTGGTCAGTGCCGCCTGGTTGCGTACGCGCATCATTGCCAGTTTGAAACCATTCGGACTGACCTCAGAGCAGTACAATGTTTTGCGCATTTTGCGCGGACAAACACCCCAGGGTATTAGGGTAAAAGACATTACTCGACGCATGCTGGAACGCAACTCCAACACGACACGCATCATCGACCGCCTCGAAAACAAAGGGCTCGTACAAAGACTTGCTTCCGAACGCGACCGCAGGGAACGGGCCATCATCCTTACCGGGGAAGGTTTAAAGATGTTGTCGGACATCGATCAGTACTGGGAAAAACATTCGCCCCACCAATCGGTGCTTGATGAAACGGAGGCAAGGATTTTGAATGAATTGCTGGATAAAATGCGCGTTTGAAAAAACATAAAGTCCTACTTTTGCGCAGCCCAAACCAAAAGCAATTTTTTGCGTTACAACAGAAACTCAGTAGACAACTAGCCCATGCCGGTCATCGAACTTAAAATACCCAACTTAGGGGAATCCATTTCCAACGTCACTTTTTCCAAATGGCTCAAACCAGACGGCTCTACAGTAGCCATGGACGAGCCGCTTTGCGAAATTGAAACCGAAAAAGCCAACCAGGAACTTTCCGCCGATTCGGCAGGCAAACTCATCTGGGTAGCCAAAGAAGGTGAAGATCTGCCCGTAGGCGCCCTTTTTGCAAAAATTGATACCGACGCTTCCGGAACCTCTGCACCAGCACCCGCAGCTCCTGCAGCCGCGCCGGCTACGCCCGCAGCTCCGGCCGCTCCGGCTGCTCCGGCCACAGCCAATTACGCAACCGGACATCCTTCGCCGGCAGCATCCAAAATCCTGACCGAAGCAGGTGTGCCGGCCACGGAAGTAAGTGGTAGCGGCCGCGATGGTCGCATCACCAAAGAAGACGCCCAAAAAGCAGTGGACAACAAATCGGCAACACCCGCCGCACCTGCTGCTCCTGCTGCTCCTGCACCAAAACCCGCCGCACCCGCCGTAGCTTTTAGCCGCAACGAACGCCGCGAAAAACTTTCGCGCATGCGCCGCACCATCGCCAAACGATTGGTGAGCGCCAAAAACAACACGGCCATGCTCACCACTTTTAACGAGGTGGACATGAGCGGCGTGATGGAATTGCGCGAAAAATACCAGGAAGCGTTTGTTAAAAAATACGGCATCAAACTGGGCTTCATGTCCCTTTTTGCCAAAGCATGCGCCAAAGTGTTGCTCGAAATGCCCGATGTGAATGCGTCCATCGACGGTGATGACGTGATTTACCACGATTTTGCCGACATCAGCATTGCCATCAGCACACCCACAGGCCTCGTGGTTCCGCCCCTGCGCAACGTGGAAAGCCTGAAGTTCAGCGATATTGAATTCAAACTCAAAGAACTGGCCGGTAAAGCCCGCGACGGCAAATTGACGCTGGATGAAATGAGCGGCGGTACCTTTACCATCACCAATGGCGGTGTTTTTGGTAGCCTGATGAGCACACCCATCATCAACGAGCCACAAAGCGCCATCCTCGGCATGCATGCCATCAAAGACCGTCCGGTAGCCGTAAACGGTCAGGTGGTTATTCGTCCGATGATGTACCTCGCCCTTAGCTACGACCACCGCATCATCGACGGTTCCACTTCGGTAACCTTCCTGGTCAAACTCAAAGCCCTCATCGAAGATCCGGTCAGCCTTTTGCTCGACCTGTAATGCGTTTCAACGCACATACCCATTTTCCTGCCCACGATACCGGCGAAACCGGCATCGTGGGCATTTTTTTTACCCAAAACCCGGAGCCTGAGGCGCCGTACCGAAGCTTTGGTTTGCACCCGCGCTACCTGCCCGACGCCAACCTCTCTCCTGCCCTTGCGTGGCTGAACGACCGTTTGCCGGGCGCCGTGGCTGTGGGCGAAGCGGGACTGGACAAACTTTGCGACACGCCCTGGGAACGGCAGGTTGAAGCGTTTGACCATTGCATTGAGGCGGCTACGCAGCACCATTTGCCGCTCATCATCCATTGTGTACGCGCTTACGACGAGGTTTTGGCGCAGTTGAAAAAACACCAATTCAATCAACCCGTGATTTTTCATGGATTCGATAAACACCCCAATACTGCGCGGCAATTGCTGGCGGCGGGTTGTTATTTGTCGTTTGGGTCAGCGTTGTTTCGGGAAAACAGCCATGCCGCGGAGGCGTTGCGGGTTTGTCCGGAGCGCAGGTATTTTTTGGAAACGGATATGGGTGCGGTGGCGTTGATTGAGGTTTATAAACGTGCGGCCAACCTGAGAGGAGTGCGTAAAAAGGAGCTTGAAGCTGCATTGTGGAAGTTGGGAAAGGAGGTATTTTTGGGGCTGGGGCACTAAGTCTATAGACCTGCCAAGTCTTAAGACTTGGAATGAAAGTATTATTATGCGTTTATCACTGATTAAAATTTTGAAAATCAAATATTTAAATATTCAAACCCAATGATTGTTTTTAAATAAAAGCAACCATTCCAAATCCCATGGGGCACTAAGTCTATAGACCTGCCAAGTCTTAAAACCTGCCAAGTTTTAAAACTTGGAAAGTTTATATACTTAGTGCCCCTTTCAAAGTCATACCATGCACATCCTCATCGCCTCCGACAGCTTTAAAGACGCCCTTCCAGCCCGCGAGGTATGCCTGGCCCTCGAACGTGGTATCCGCGCAGCCCTGCCCGAAGCGCAAACCACCGTGTGCCCGTTGGCCGACGGCGGGGAAGGCACCATGCGTATTTTGGCCGATACTCTTGGCCTGGAAGCGGTGGAAATGAAGGCCGCCGATCCACTTATGCGCCCGCGCAAAAGCACGTATTACCTGAGTGCCGACGGCCAAACGGCTTTTGTGGAAATGGCGGAAACGGCAGGGTTGCAGCTGCTTACACCCGGGGAGCGCAATCCCATGGAGACAACCACCTACGGCGTTGGTCAGCAGTTCGTTGATGCCATGAAGCGGGGCGTCAGCAAATTTATTCTGGCCATCGGTGGCAGCGCCACCAACGACGCCGGCATGGGTTTGGCCACAGCGTTGGGCTACGATTTTCTCGACGCAGATAACCAACCACTCGATCCCATCGGCGCCAGTCTCGATCGGGTGTACACCATCCTGATGCCATCAAAAATGCCGAAGCTCGACGTACGGGTGATGTGCGACGTGACCAATCCGTTGTTTGGTCCCAGCGGCGCCGCACACGTGTATGCACGCCAAAAGGGCGCCACGGATGAGGAAGTAACAATCCTCGACAACGGCCTGCAATCGTTTGCCAAAAACGCCCGGTTGTGCGGTCACCTGGAAGACCCCAACCAACCCGGCGCCGGAGCGGCAGGTGGCATGGGTTACGGTTGTATGGCTTTCCTGGATGCACGTCTGGAAAGTGGCATCGACCTGGTGCTGGACCTCCTGGGATTCGATGCCCTGCTCGACAAAACCGATTTACTGGTAACCGGTGAGGGCAAAATAGATGACCAAACCCAACACGGTAAACTGATCCGGGGTTTGTGCCAACGGGCAGCTGAAAGGAATATTCCTGTGGTAGCGTTTTGCGGAGTTTTGGAGGCCGATGTTGAGGTATTGAAAAAAATCAGGTTGGCCGCGGCTACAAGCATCAATGCGGGTATGTTGGATGCACCTTTGGAAGAAAAATTGAAAAAAACAGCGGAAAACCTTGAAAAGACGGCAGCAATGTGGTTTAAAACCCATGATTTGAGCCAACTTTAGGCCATGTTGTATGTATCCCTGTTGTTGTTTACGGCGATAGCCGCTATTGTGGTATGCACGTCGCGTTTTCGACTCAACGTGTTTTTTGTACTGCTCGGCGTTGCTGTGCTTACCGGACTGGCCGGCGGACTCAGCGCAGACCAAACCCTAACAGCCCTTAAAAGCGGCATGGGCAGTACCGTGGAAAAAATCGGTTTGCTCATCATCCTGGGCATCACACTTGGCACCCTGCTCGAAAAATCGGGCGCCACCACAAAACTGGCCGTTGTGGTATTAAGCAGGACCGGGCACCAACGCGCACCTGCCGCCATGTCGGGCATTGGTTTCCTGATTGGTTTACCCATTTTTTGCGATGCGGGTTTTGTGGTGTTGTCCGGTTTGTTAAGCTCCCTGTTGGTCCAAATTCCCGGCAAACGTATTGCGCTCACCGTATCGCTGGCCACTGCTTTGTACGCGGTGCACTGTTTGGTGCCACCCCACCCCGGCATCACCGCTGCGGCCGGCGCCGTACAGGCAGATGTGGGCCTTGTAATGCTTTTGGGCGTTTTGGCAGCCATTCCACCGGCACTTACAGGCTATTTAATGGCCAGTTATTTCAACAACAAATATGTGCTGCCGGACTTGTCCGATGAGCCGGCGAAAGAACCAAACCAACCTGAACTTCCATCGCTTTTGTTTTCTGTTTTACCCATTGTTGTGCCGGTGTTGCTCATCGCAGTTAAATCGGTGCTACAAATGGTGGATGGGTACGCAGAGGCGACGTGGTGGCCCGTTGTGGCTGTACTTGGCGAACCTACGATGGCATTGTTTGCGGGCATAGTGTTGTGTTTGCCACTTATGAAAAAAGGCAAATCCGAATCGGGTATGTATGGCCGGGTACTCGACAAAGCGGGGTCCATCCTGCTGCTCACTGCGGCGGGTGGCGCATTTGGTTCGGTGATCCAAGCTTTGGAACCGGGCGAAATTTTTGGTCCGGCACTGTCAGCCAGCGGACTGGGCTTGCTGGTTCCTTTCATCCTGGCAGCTGTGTTAAAAACCGCGCAGGGCAGTTCCACGGTAGCGGTTATTTCTACAGCAGGCATGTTGGCGCCTCTGATGCAAAGTTTGGGATTTGCCACACCTGCCGACACAGTCCTGGCCGTTTTGGCCATGGGTGCGGGTTCCATGGCGGTTTCGCATACCAACGATTCTTATTTCTGGGTGGTTTCGCGTTTTTCCGGCTTGCC
>JADLBE010000498.1 GCA_020847915.1 Saprospiraceae bacterium
AACAGCTTCGAAATATTCGGCGTTGAAACGTTTTGGGTAGGCGACGATCCGCAGCCGGACTGGCTGATGAAGCGGCGTATTGGTTGATTCCTTTTATTTTTTGGCAGGCATGTCGTTGTTGTACGTCTCCCGAACCACCATGTATTTGCCGTCCCGTTTTTCATACAAAACCATGTATTTGCCGTTGCCGATAACTTCACCTTTTTCGTTCGAGTACGTGGATTTGCCAACTTCGACAACCATGTTGCCTTCGGCAAATACGTCCAAAACATCGAATTTGTAGGTCCTTTTATCTTTGGATTTGGCCCACTGGGCTTCCTGGCTTTTGCGGATGGCCTCTTTGCCAATGAGAATGGGTTCGTCGTTGGGCAGACTTACGGCATTGTCGGCGTAAAAAGCCATCAGTTTTTCGATGTCTTTGGCAGCCAGAGCTTCAGCCCACGTGTTTTCCAAAGCCTGGATGTCGGTACGGACCTGTGCCAGGTCAATTTTGGCGGGCTCGGGTGCAGGCGGTGGCGGTGGAACAGCAGGTTTTTCGGCTTCCTGGCATGAAGAAAAAGCAAGGGTCAAGGCTGTAAGGGCAATAAAAAGCAGTGGGTTTTTCATGTTGTAAAATGTTGAATTGGTTATGAATTGGGTGATTGAAATACACATGGTGCCCGACCATTGCAACACAACAGTCCGGAGTAAAACCTCGGAGGGTACTACCAAAATACTGGAATAGAAACGGCTCTAAGCCGGTTGGGAATGAAGCCCCATAGTGTTTACAGAAAAATCAACCACCATTTGGATGGGTTGGCCATCCTTAAAACTGAAAATATATAAACGAACTACCACTTTCCTGAACCCAGACGAGCATCAGTACCATAAAGGCCCAAACGAGGCCCAAGGTTTGCCATTTCAATTGATAAGCAACGGTAAGCACCTGCCTGTTGCGCATGATCCAATGGGCCAAAACCATACCTGCGGTTACCACAAAGATCTTGATAAGCGCCATGGAGGTCAACATGCCCCGGGCTTCACCGGCCATACCAAACATGGACTGAAGCATATCCCAGGCCTTCCCAAACGTGGTGGCCCGGAAAAACACCCAGGTAATGTTGGCGAGCATAAATGTCAGGAACGCATAAGGAAAAAAACGCCAGCCGGTTTTAACCGATTTGTCGCCGCTGCCCTCCCAGCGTTCGTTGATGAAACGTTCGATCCACAGGTAAAAGCCATGCAAACCGCCCCAAACCACAAACGTCCAGTTGGCGCCGTGCCACAAGCCACCAAGCAACATGGTCAGCATCAAACTGTAGTACAAACGCATCCTCCCGTGCCTGTTGCCGCCCAGCGGAATGTACACGTAGTCGCGTAGCCAGGCAGACAAGGTGATGTGCCACCTCCGCCAGAAATCCGAAAAACCGATGGCGGCGTAGGGGTAATTGAAATTTTGAGGAAGCGTAAAACCAAGGCACATGGCCACACCGATGGCACAGGTGGAGTACCCGGCGAAATCGAAAAAGATCTGTCCCGAAAAGGCCAAAACACCTGCCCAGGCATCAAGTGCGGGCAACATGTCGGGGGTGCTGAAAACTTCATCCGCCGAAGCCGCAAGCATGCTGTCGGCCAAAACCACTTTCATAAACAAACCCAGCGTAAGCAGCAGCAAACCGTCCAACATCTGTTTGGTCGTAGCCTGGTGTGGTGTTTCAAACTGCGGAACCAGCTGCGGTGGCCTTACAATCGGACCGGCCACCAAATGTGGGAAAAAAGTGACGAACAAGGAAAAATCCAGCATGGATTTCACCGGTTGACTTCTTTTTTCATACATGTCTATCGTATAACACAGGGTCGTAAACGTGTAAAAAGATATGCCTGCCGGCAAAATGATGTTGGGCTTGGCCGGATGAAAATCCATTCCCAGGGCATTCACCAGCAAAACAAAATTGTCGAGGAAAAACGTGCCGTATTTGAAAAAACACAACATACCCAGGTTGCCGATGAGACTAACAACGAGCAGCAGTTTTTTCTTATGCGGATTCTCCTGCGTGTAAAGTGCCCGTCCCACAAAAAAATCGACCACCGTTGAAAGCCACAACAAAAGGATAAACGGCGGGTTCCAGGCAGCATAAAAGATGTAGCTGGCCAGCAGAAGGTTCACCTTTTTTACCTTCCAGGAAAAAGGAAGGTTGTGCAGCACCAGGATGACGGCAAAAAAGGCCAGGAAAGTATAGGAATTAAAAACCATGACGCTTGAAAATAGGTGGGTTTACCGTTGGGTTTGAACTGGCGAGGATGGAAACGTCCATTGTTTTTCTGTCGCCAAAATGTTGGCAAAATGTCGGGTAAATTCCACCGCATCCTGCGGGCTGAGGTGCGATAATTCGGGGCAAACAAAATGGTTAATAGGCTCGTAATCAGCAAAATGAATGCCTGGACAGTTGGTTTCCTTCAGCAACCGGTCCCAATATTTTTCTCTTGGAAATGCCTTGTTTTCTCCGGTAAGCATGGGATCGCTGGAGGGCGTTCGAACAAAAATAACTTCACCACCTCTGCTTTTGATTTTCGTAACGGCATCTTTTACTGAGGAAAAAATGCTGTCGAGTTCTCCGGCAGGCATGGGCTTCCGGGGGAAGGATGCAAAAAATGCCCAGATGTCTTTGACTTGTTTTTGCAAACTGGTGTCTTGCAAAAAACGGTCGGTCATGTACTGTTCCCGTTCAAAAGTGGTGCGTCCGAAATCCATGGGAAAAATCGGCATCATAAATACGCCCGGTCTGCTTGGGATTTCCAGTTGGTCCAGTTTGGCATTGAAAGACAGACCTTCTTTATCCAAAAAACAAAGGCGGATTCAACCGGTTTGTTCAACCAAAAACTCACCCTTTGGGCCGGCGTCAGGTCGTGGTAATACTGGATGTTTTTGTTCGGACTGGAAACATTCGGAGGCGCATTGGAAAAAAAGAGTCCTTCGGTAACGTCCACAACCAGCCTGCCTTTAAACTTAGGGTCGTTAGCGAGGTCCTCCAAAATGGGACGGGGATTGCTGCCTTCAATGGCGAGTTGCACGGCTTTGGTTCCGGTCAGATTTTCCCAGGTAGGAATGTTCAGGTCGTATTTGATGCGCGAGGATCCTATGAATACGACTGTTTTTTCGGATGGTTCGTATACCCTGCCGCGTTTGTGGGACCAAAGCGGCGGACCATCGTCGTAGGCCAAAACAACATTTTTGCTACGGAGGTACCATTCACAACCACCAACAATGACCACCACCAGGGTCAACATCAAAAGGGCTGCTTTTACCATTGGATTTTCAGACATGGGAAGCTCATTGTTTTCATTGGTTGGCCAGGAGGGAGCCTGGAGACTTGGTAAAACAAAGGTTGCAATAAAAAAGCTGACTTACAAAGCGTAAGATAAATGTTATGAAAAACAGGTATTTCCTGCAAATCCAATTTCATGCGGTTTCAGCCTTCACAAGCAAACTACCTTCCGCCGCTAAAACATCACCATATTGTCTTTCCAGATGCGCCACTTGTTCAAGATGTCTTGTGGTCTTAATAAATTTCAAAATGCCCAAGGAACCAACCAGCATCAGGGCAAAAACAACATAAAGCATTTGCCATTCCATGCTCGAGCGAAGGTATCCCAACAATGCTGCCCCCGAAGCCAATCCAGCGTTAAAAACGGTCATGCATAAAGTGAACTGAATGGCCGAAATTCTTTTCCAGCACAAATGCATGGCCAAAGCAAGCACCCCAATTTTGATTACGGTAACCAACGTACAGTATGCAGCAATAAATCCGGAAGTAAAATAGATGTTTTTCCAAAACGGATTTAACAATGCCATGGTGACGGCAAATGCAGATAAAATCAAAAGACCGCCCTGAATCAAACGAATGATACCATATTGCTGGATTACAACTGCGCCGATAATCATTCCGGCTATGCCACCCAGCAAATTGGAGGTTGAATAAATTTTTGAAAAAAAGACATTGTTCCAGCCGAGTTCCTGAATGGTAAAAATGGGCAACATTGTACTCATGTAGTGTAATCCGGCCATCGTGAAAAATACACCTATCAGGAGCAGTAAAGTGTTTTTTAAAAAAACAACCTGATTGAACGACTTAAATAGTTTTCCCCAACTATCCACAACCATTAAAGCAGCATCTGGCGATGTTTGGCCCTTCGTCCAGGGAAGCAGTTTTTCACCTTTCCGCTCTCTTATAAAAATAGGAACAAACAGGATGACCATGACCGGGACAGACATGATTAAAAGCGCAATGGCAAAGCTGTACTGATTGATAAGCCAACTTCCGAGAAACAAGGAGATGGATGTTCCAATGGTTTTGGAACCCCACATAAAGCTGTTGGCCTTTCCCTGCTCCTCAATTGGGACGATGTCAATCACCAAACTATCGGTGGCAATGTCCTGAAATATGACAAATACATGGACAAACAGCACCACAGTGGTAATCAGGAAGATGTTGCCCAATGGATTTGGTACAAACGACAGTGCAACGAGGCTGCAAAGAATTCCAAATTGACCAAACAGGAGCCAGGGTCTTCTGCGCCCCATGGGCAGATAGGTATACCTTTCCATCATAGGTGCAAACAAAATTTTCAGACTGAATGGAATGAGAACAACAGCGCTGTAAGCCGCAATTTCCGCTGTGCTTTTTCCATTCATGGCCATCCATGCAGGAATGGCGAAAAGGGTAATGCCTTCAGGAATCCCTTGTGAAAAATACAAAACAATAAAGGTCAAATACCTCCAAACCGGATTGTCTGAAAGTGAGGACAGGTTTTTATTGTTAATGTCTGTTGCTGTCATTGGAAATTGTTCATGATCTGCTTATTCTCCTTTAAACCATCCTGTTTTTATCAATCACTGTATTTTAAAAATTTTTCCCCAACGTAACTCTGAGTTGGCGTTGTAACAACAGCTTTGGTACCACCATTCGTTAACAACTCGAAACTAACTTTTGGAAAGCCAATTCCACCCTCAAAAGTATTGTTACCCATGTATTTTAATCCGGCTGTCAATTGACCATTACGTTTCATAAACAAGAGATCATCTTTCCTGATGAACTCAACTTTACTGTTGTCGTCCATTTGGTATAAACCTGTAAGCTTATTATAGGCTTCCTTTTCAAGTGGGATTTCCTTACTCATGATGACATTAAATACAATCTCTTTTACCCCTGAGCTGTTCTCTGTAACATCAAGTAGTCTATTTACTGCTTGTGGAGCAGAAGCCCACTTATCTGTGTTTACATATTTGCCTCCTTTAAAATAGAGTTGTGTTATTAAATCTTGTTGATTTGGTACCGAAACACGCATGTGTATGTGAGCAGGTCGCCACGATGATTCATCGTTTGGATTGGCTTTGTATGGAACGGGTAAAATGGATTTAAACTCATATTTTCCATTTGAATTTGTTTTTTGTCCGCCACGATATTTGAACTCGTCCGAAGTGTTGTCATAAACTTCATGTTCATCACAGTGCCAGACTTCAACCAAGGCATTTTTAACAGGCGTTTTTCCATCTTCTTTAAAAATAATACCTTTTAAAACTATTGGGGTCCCTTTTGAATTTTCAAGCCTGAGATTGCTTCGCAATGGTGCTCCCGGTCTGTAAAATGGACCAAGTATATCGGTCGTTGTTGGTGTGTCGCCTTCGAAAATATGTCCATTCCAGTTTAGACTTCCAAATGCACTAATGCTGATGACGGTCAAGGATGAATTTTTAATAAAGGCCCTGCGCTGCATAAGTATTGGTTTTAGTTGGTTAACGTTCGTCCCATATTTCCCATCTCTCTGTCATTAAAAGTAGGTGTTTTCGACTTGCAAATTGCGTGTTATGTTCGTAACGTACACGGCTACTTTCCGAATGGCAACAATGAATGTCCCAATAGCCTACCTGGCTGTCCGAATGAATCAACCCGTTAGCCGTTAGCCGTTAGCAAAAAAAATACCCAATCATTTGTTTCCAAACAATTGGGTATTTTTTTGTCTGCTAACGGCTAACGGCTAACGGCTAACTAAGGTTTACCCTTTTTCGAAACAGGTTTGCCGTTGGCATCGATCAGGATAATTTCCATGCCGAGTTGTTCGAGACCTGGCGTCACTTTGGCAGCGTCGCCGGCCATAAACCAACCCAGGTTGCTTGGTTTGATCACCGTTTTAGCAGTGTTCTGGGCGTCTTTCAGCGTAAGTTTTTGAACACGATCGCTGTAGGTTTTCCAGTAGTCGTCGGCCAGACCGTATTTCACCACGTTGCGCACACTGCCGTTCACGGCGGCATTGGTTTCCCACATACCGGCCATGCCGAGCACGGTGTTTTGTTTGGTTTTGTCGAATTCAGCCTGCGTCATGGGTTTGTCGCCCACAAAGCTGTTGATTTCTTTCATAATTTCCTGTACGCTTTCTTTCGTTTTGTCGGTCTGAACCGGCGCAAAAACGAGGTAGGGGCGTTGTCCGCGGGTATTTTGAACAAACGAACCGGCGCCGTAGCTCCAGTGTTTGTCCTCACGGATGTTCAGGTTGATGCGGCTCGTGAAGTCGCCGCCCAAAACGTTGTTCATCTGTTCGAGGGCCGTTTCGTCTACTTCACCGTATTTTTTGGTGAGGTAACCGGCGATGATCAGGCTTTGCTGGCTTTCCGGACGGTCGATGAGGTAAATTTTACCGGCCTGCGAGGTGCTTACTTCCGGGATGACCTTTTTGGGCGTATCGCCTTTTTGCCAGGTTCCGAAACGTTTTTCGAGTTTGGCCACAAGGTCTTCCATGCTGATGTTGCCCGTTACCACGATGGTGGCGTTGTTCGGACGGATCCAGCGGCTGTGGAAGTTTTTCACGTCCTCAAGTTTCATGGCGCGCACCGATTCCTCGTCGCCCGTGCCGCTCATGGGCATGGCGTAGGGGTGGTCTTTGCCGTACATGAGTTCGGGCATCACGCGCATAACCATGCCGTTGGGTTGTTTTTTCTCGTTCTGAATGCCGGAAACCTGTTGCTCCTGGATGCGTTTGAAATCGGCATCGGGGAAGCTTGGGTTGAGGATCACATCGGCAAAAATATCGAGGCTGGGCTCGAGGCTTTGTTGCAGGGTATTGAGGGTTACGTATGACATGTCGAGGTCGCTCGAGGTGCCCAAACCGGCGCCCAGCAGTTGCAGTTTTTCGTTGATCTGAAGGCTGTTCATGGATTTGGTGCCTTCGTCGAGCATGTTCATCGACATGTTGGCCAAACCGGGTTTGCCACCAAATTTATCGGATACATAACCGGCATCAAACATCATGCTCATCACCACGGTAGGGCTTTCGGTGCGGCGCGCCAGCACCACTTTCATACCGTTTTTCAATGTTGTTTTTTGCAAATCGGGGAAAGTGGCCGTCAAATTGCTGCCGAGTGCAGGAATTTTGCTGCGGTCGGCTTCGGTACCGGTAACGGAGTATTCGGGGTAAGGATTACAAATGAGGGTAAAACGGCCGCCGGACATCCAATCTTTGGAAACGTTGTGGATGTTTTTGGTGGTGGCTTCACTGTACCACTTCAGCATCTTTTTGTAGTAGTCGGGACTGCCGCCGTACACTTCGTTTTGGGCGAGCAGATCGCTTTTGCCGCCAAAGCCGCCGATACGTTCGAGGCCTTTGATGTAGTTGGCGAAATAAGCCGTTTTTACACGTTTGAGTTCTTCTTCGGTTGGACCGTTGGCCAAAAACTCGGTGAGGATTTCATTGATGGCGGCTTCCACTTCATCCACAGTTTTGCCAGGTTTTACGTTGGCCATGATGATGATGTTGCCGGCAATTTCGCTCGGACCAAAAAAGGCCGAAGCGCTGGTACAGATTTGTTTTTCGTACACCAGTTTTTTATACAACCGGCTGTTTTTGCCGGAGGCAAGAATGTCGGTGGTAAGGTCGAGCCAAACGTGTTCGTTGGTACCCCATTGCGGAGCGTTCCAGGCCATCACGATTTGCGACTCGGGTACGCGGTCGAAGTATTCCGAACGTTTGTCGCCGGTAAGTTTGCTGATGTTCACTTCCGGGCGTTGGATGGCCGGACCTGCTGGTATGTTGCCAAAGTATTTCAAGGCTTTTTCGTAGGCTACGTCTGGTGTGATGTCGCCGGCGATCACCAACACGGCGTTGGCGGCGCCGTAGTATGTTTTGAACCATTCGTGCACGTCGTCGATGCTGGCGGCGTTGAGGTCTTCCATTTCACCAATCACCGTGTGGCCGTAAGGGTGGTGTGGTGGGAACATTTCTTTTTGCATGATGTCCCAACCTTTGGCGTAGGGTTGGTTTTCGCCCTGACGTTTTTCGTTTTGAACCACGCCGCGTTGTTCGTCGAGTTTGGCCTGGTCGATGGCGCCGAGCAGGTGGCCCATGCGGTCGCTTTCGAGCCAAAGCACCTGGTCGAGGGCATTCACCGGTACGTTTTGGAAATAGTTGGTGCGGTCTTCGTTGGTGGTTCCGTTCAGGTCGGTAGCGCCAATGGCTTCGAGGGCCTGGAAGTAGTCGGTGTTGTAGTTTTCCGATCCGTTGAACATGAGGTGTTCGAAAAGGTGCGCAAAACCGCTTTTACCCGGTTTTTCGTTTTTCGAACCTACGTGGTACCAAATGTTGACGGCAACAATCGGCGCTTTGTGGTCTTCGTGCACCACGAGGCGCAGGCCGTTGGGCAGGGTGTACTTTTTGTAAGGTACATCGATGGAGGCCGGGTCGTACGTGGGGTAATCGCTTTGAGCACCGAGGGCAAGGGGCGCAGCGAAAAGCACGAGCAACAATGCTTTAAAGAAAAATTGTTTCATGGCTGTGTGTAGCAAAATGGTTGGGTGAATGGTTGGTATTTAATGAAATGGTAAATGCCGGGAGAGCTCCCTGCATTTGGAATGCAACAATAGACACGCATGTGCGGGTTTGGTAGTTGCTAAACGTTACAAATGTGCACCTATTGCCAACCAACGACGTTTGGGAATGGATAAACGGTAGGAATTCAGCGGTTAATGGTCTGAAACACGCCCTGAAAGCACTTCCCAGGTGTGGTCGCCCAGGAGGCGTACCGTGGCGATAAAATCGAAAGGGTTTTTGCGGCCCCATTCGTCGGGGCCTACCATAGACAACACAGGAAGACCCGTACTTTTACGCTCATACAGGTGGTAAATGTGGTGGATAACCGGCTGGAAGTGCATGTCGGCCTGGTAAATCATCTCCGAAATTTGTTTGCGTTCGTGCAACGACTTGGCCTGCAAAGCCAAAGTTTCCATTTGTTGCCTGAGTTGCTCCATCTGGCGGTCCGTTTGGTCGTACATGGCCGTCATGGCGTTACCACGTATTTGCCCTTTGTCTTCCGGACGAATAACCGCCCCACCGGCAGTATGCGCATAAGGCAACAAACCTGGGTTTTCAGCAACTTTGTCTTTATCAATGGGATTGACGAAAGCTTGATCTTTCTTTTCTTCCATGGGTACAAAGGTAGGGAGTTTGAAAATTGCGTGGTGGGAACTTGACACGCAAAACATCATTCAGTCGCAGTTGTTCCAAAAATTAACCAAATTTGCTTTCAAACACCTCTGACTTATGAAATACCTGCCCTTGCTCCTGCTCTTCGCATCCTGCATGCGTTACGAAGAAACCAAAACCGTAGAAAAACCATCAAACCTGTACAGCATGCTAATGGACACCACCGCCCCGTACGATTCCACGCTGGCTGCAAAATTTGGCGCCGACAAACGCGGCATGAAACCTTACGTGATGGCTTTCCTTAAAAAAGGACCCAACCGCGACCAGGATTCAACCGAAGCCGCACGCCTTCAAAAAGCGCACATGGACAACATTTTCCGCATGGCTGCCGAAGGCAAACTCGCAGTCGCTGGTCCGTTTATGGACGACGGCGACATACGCGGCATCTACATCTTCAACGTAACTTCGGTGGATGAAGCACGCGCCCTCACAGCAACCGATCCCGCCATCCAGGCCGGAAGGTTGGTTATGGAATTGCATCCGTGGTACTGCTCTGCCGTATTGCCTGTGATTGGGCCGCTGACTGAAAGGGTGTCTAAACCCGGATTTTAGGGATTTTGGGGATTGGGATTTTGAGGGATTTAAAAATATTGGGATGGATGGGAAGGGATTTTATGGGATGGAATTGGATAGGATTAACGGGATGGTCAAACGCTTGAAATCCCGTAAATCCCATTCTAATCCATCCCTAAAAAAATCCCATCCCATCCATCCCAATCTTTTTAAATCCTCATAAATCATAATCCCCAAAATCCCAAAAATCCGGGTTAAGACAGTTTTTTCAAAGATTCCTCAATAATTCCAATCCTAGTCAAAGCATCTGCCTGTTTTCTGCGCTCGTTTTCAAGCACTTGCGCGGGCGCTCCGGCTACAAAACGTTCGTTGCTGAGTTTGGCGTCCACACCGCGCAGGAAACCTTTCTGGTACTCAAGCTCCTTCGTCAGTTTTTCGATTTCGGCCTCCACATCCATTTCCTGCTCAAACTCCACGAAGTATTTTTCCGTGCTGCTGATGAAGGATTTGTTGTTGGCCGGTTCGGTGTCGGAAAGGGTCAGACTGCTCAATACGGCGAGTTTTACCACCATGTCGCTCAGGCCTGGAAGGGCGTAAAGTGCACGTGCAGAATCGCTGTTTTGTACGTAAACCGTCAGTTCTTCCCGGGGTTTGATCTGGTTTTGGTTGCGAACGTCGCGGATGCCGGCGATCACCTGTTTGGCCGTTTCCACGCTGCGTACGAATTGTGTGTCCACAGCGCCGGGCGTCGGGTAAGACTGGCGCATGCAGTCGTCGCCCTCAGCGCGTTCTTCCAATTGGTGCCAGATTTCCTCCGTGATGAAAGGCATAAAAGGATGCATGGCCACCATGAGGTCGGCATACAACTTATTCGTAGCCTCCAACGTGGCGCGGTCGATGGGTTGCTCGTAGCCTGGTTTGATCATCTCCAGGTACCAGGAGCAGAAGTCATCCCAAATAAGGCCATACAACGACATCAAAGCCTCGCTCAATCGGAAACTTTTAAAATTGCTTTCCACCTCCACGAGTGTGGCCGAAAGTTTTTCGCGCATCCAGCGCACCGCCAGTTCATTTTTGCGTGCGATGGATTCGTTTTCAGGTTTTTCGATCACTTGCCAGCCTTTGATGAGGCGCAGCGCGTTCCAAAGTTTGTTGCAAAAGTTGCGGCCGTTTTCGCAAAGTTTGTCGTCAAAGAGGATGTCGCCGCCGGCTGCAGCGCTCGACATGAGTCCGTAACGCACACCGTCGGCGCCGTAAGTTTCGAGCAGTTCCAGGGCGTCGGGTGAGTTGCCGAGCGATTTCGACATTTTGCGGCGCAATTTGTCGCGCACCATGCCTGTGAAATACACCGATTCGAAAGGTTTTTTGCCCTTGAATTCGTAACCGGCCATGATCATACGCGCCACCCAAAAGAAAATAATGTCCCAACCCGTCACCAAAACGTTGGTAGGGTAGTAGTAGTTGAATTCACCTTCCGGATCGTCGAAACCGTTAAACACGCTGATGGGCCAGAGCCACGAGGACGCCCAGGTATCGAGTACGTCTTCGTCCTGGCGCAGGTCGGCGAGGGTAAGCCCGGCATTGCCTGTTTCTTTTTGGGCGATGGCCAGCGCTTCTTCGGCAGTTGCGGCTACAAAAACGTGGGTTTCCTTGTTCATCGCTTCCGAAGCGAGGTACCAGGCTGGAATTTGTTGTCCCCACCAAAGCTGGCGCGAAATGCACCAGTCGCGCAGGTTTTCCATCCAGTTGCGGTACAGGTTTTGGAAATGGGGCGGAAAAAACTTGATTTGTTCTTCGGCCACGGCGCGCAGGGCCGGTTCGCCCAAAGAGCTCATTTTTACAAACCACTGCAACGATAATTTTGGCTCGACTACGCTGTTGGTGCGCTCCGAGCGACCGATGTTGGTGCGGTAGTCTTCAATTTTTACCAGACAATCGGCGCCTTCGAGG
The DNA here is from genome assembly GCA_020847915.1 of Saprospiraceae bacterium. Lineage (GTDB taxonomy): Bacteria > Bacteroidota > Bacteroidia > Chitinophagales > Saprospiraceae > M3007. The sequence goes on from JADLBE010000498.1 coordinate 11,974, forward strand.
GCAGCTTTCATTTTTTTTCGCGCATCAAAACGGTCGAGGCCCACCAGCGGTGCGTATTCGCAAACTTCGTTGATGCGACCATCGTCGGTAAGGATGTCGATCACCGGCAGGTTGTAACGCGTGCCGATTTCATAGTCGTTTTGGTCGTGTGCTGGTGTGATTTTCAGGGCGCCCGTGCCGAATTCGCGGTCTACGTAATCGTCGGCAATCACGGGCACCGGACGGTTGATCAGCGGCACCACCACGTTTTTACCCACCAGGTGGGCATAACGTGGGTCTTCCGGGTGGACGGCTACCGCTACGTCGGCGAAAATGGTTTCCGGACGTTGTGTAGCGATCACCACACCATCGGCGCCATTTTCCTGGCGGTAGTGGATGTAATAGAGCTGGGAGTTTTCTTCCGAATAAATAACCTCTTCGTTGGACAATACGGTTTTGGCCTCCGGGTCCCAGTTTACCATGCGCAGGCCACGGTAGAGTTTGTCTTTTTTATACAGGTCCACAAACATGCCGAGCACGTCGCGGTAGTACTGCGGGTCCATGGTAAAGGCCGTGCGGTCCCAGTCGCACGAAGCGCCGAGTTTGCGCAATTGTTGCAGGATGATGCCGCCGTATTTGTCCTTCCACTGGTAGGCATAACCCATAAATTCCTCGCGGGTGAGGTCGGCTTTGCGCAGCTTTTTTTCTTCACGCAACCAACGCACAACCTTGGCTTCGGTGGCAATGGAGGCGTGGTCGGTACCGGGCACCCAGCAGGCATTTTTGCCGTCGAGGCGCGCTTTGCGGATGAGGATGTCCTGAATGGTGTTGTTGAGCATGTGGCCCATGTGCAACACGCCCGTCACATTCGGCGGCGGAATAACGATGGTAAACGGTTCGCGCTCGTCGGGTGTGCTGCGGAAATAACCACGGGTTTCCCAGTGTTTGTACCAGCGGTCTTCGGTTTCGGCGGGGTTGTAGCGGGTTGATAATTCCATGGATGTATGTAAAAAGAGGTTCTGCGATTTGAGGGCGCAAAGGTAAGCCAGTATTCCCTGGATTGGAGGATTTACGTATTGGATTTTAAGCAGGTTGAAAGAATAACGGGGCTGTATTGCCTATGGTTCCCGGGACTTCAGTCCCCGCCTTCAACCCAATTGGCTTTGTCATCCCAGCGAAGCGTGGGATCTGTTCCATTACCTCGCCAATTTCCCACGTTTCGCTGGGATGACAAAAGGCATGTGATTCAGCATTCCACAGCGCCGCAACCTGCAGAAACACATTCGGTTTCCAGCGTAGCGTGGTGCACATTGAGGTGTTCCAAAATGTGACGGAATTTGTGTTTGATTGCACTGCTGTGTTCGGGCGTTGCGTAATCGTCGCGAAGTACCATGTGGGCAGTGAGGGCGTTTTGAGTCGTACTCATGGCCCAAACGTGCAGGTGGTGGATGCCTGCCACACCTTCGATGGCGAGGGCTTTTTGTTCAATTTCCTGCAGGGAAATGCCCAGGGGAACGCCGTCGAGGCTCAGGCGCAAACTATCGCGCAGCAAACCCCAGGTGCCCCACAAAATGACGGCGAGGATCACAAAACTGATGGCCGGATCGAGCCAAACCCAACCGGAATAATATATGCCCACGCCGGTAAGCACCACGCCCAGCGAAACGGCCGCGTCGGCCAAAAGGTGCAGGTAAGCGCCACGGGCATTGAGATCGTGTTCCTGATCGCGGTGGAAAAGCCAGGCGCTTGTGCTGTTGATCAACAATCCGGCAAAGGCAACGGCGGCTACACCCAGTCCGGGCACCGACGAAGGATGGCTCAAACGGTGCCAGGCCTCCCAACCGATGGCGCCCGAAACAACCACAAGCAACAAAGCATTAAAAAGCGATGCCAAAACCGTGCTTTTGCGGTAGCCGTAGGAGTAGGACTTGTTGGCAGCCAACGCCGCCAGTTTAAAAGCCAGGAGCGACAAGGCCAACGTACCCACGTCGCTCAGGTTGTGCCCCGCATCGCTCAGCAGTGCCAAGGAATCGAAACGTAGTCCAGCAGCCACTTCAATAACCACAAACACCAGATTAAGCCCGATGCCCAACACAAAGGCGCGGTTCAAAGTGCCGCCCGTTGGCGCGTGGTGGTGGTGACTGTGGTTGTGGTCGTGCATGGTAGTAAAACTGCAAAGAAAGGGATTGGTTGGGAAAAAACGTGGGGAATTCTGTGCCGGTAAGGTGTCTTCTGCGTCGCAAGAGCGGGTGAGATCTCACCAATTGGGCGGCCGGGGGTAGATGAAATCCATATTTTTTTATTCATAGTTTTATTCTTTGCGTATATCTTGCACGACAGTATCAATTGACGAGAAAGATCATTCTAAAACAAAATTCGGTAGAGGTCAAATGGCAAACATGGACAACTTTAATATTGATAAAAATGATCCAATATTATTTGCTGTTTATCCAATGTATATCTACTCAGTACTCATAATTACAGTGTTTTTTCCAATCCTGGCTGTGCGTGTGGTTGAAAATGGATTTGATACACTATTCAAAGGAAGTGATATGATAATGCTTATTTTTAGTATTGCATTTCAATATTTACTAAACTATAATTTCCATGTGAATTTAAAGGCTACATCGACTTCAATTATCCTAGTTACCCCATTCCGTTTTTGGAATAAAGTAAAAATAATTGAAAAGCTTGCCGTTGAAAAATTGGAAGTTCGCGAATCAACCATGGGGCGGTTTGACTCCAAAAATGTCAATTTTACGTATGGGGACACTCGGGTTTCGGTTGATATGCAGTGGTTATCTTCGGGCGATTGGGAAAAAACAGTTGAGTTCCTTGAAAAAAACTTTAAACCCGTTTTCGAACGCTACGTAAATGGTGTAAAATGGTAATTCCCGGGTGAGATGACACCACCGCCTGCGTCGGAGATGTCACCTCGCCCGGGAGGATCTTCACCAGCCCAGGCCCCAACTTCACAAGCCATTCCAACACCCTTGAAATTTAAGCCCCCACGACGGAGTTATTTGCGGCTTGCCGCAAACAACTCCGTCGTGGGGGCTTAAATTTCAAGGGTTCAAATTAATGCCATAAGATTAATCCAACCCCCGACGCCACCAACGTCAAACCCGTGATCAAACCTGCGTAATGCTCCACGGCGTGCCAGTCGAGTCGTTGCAAACCACCAAGTGCCAAACGTACCCACAGCAGCATGCCGGCGATGGTAACCACGCCGTACACCAGTGCCACAAGCCAAACAAATGGCCAGCCGTATTGTCCGGCCGTCAAAAAATACCCTTCAATTTCCAGACAAGGTGAAAAAAACATGGCCACCGCAAGCGATACCACCACGCCCCAGGGCATGTTGTTGCGTTGCAAATGAAAGTGGTGGTGCCGGTAGTGCTGGTAAATGTAAAACACACCGAGAGCGGTGAGCATAGCCGGTGCAATCCAGTGCGTAAACATTTCGGCCTTTTCGGCCAAAGCGCCGCCAAGGGCTGCAAGCACAAGGCCCAGCGCCACGGTGCTGAGCACGTGGGCCGAGCCGGCCAGGAGGGTTACTCCCAAAATGCGCCCCTTCGACCAGCCTTCCTGTTTGCCGATGGCAAGCACCGGTAGCCAGTGGCTGGGAATGAGGGCATGAAATAAACTCAACAGGGTAGCCCCCGTCAAAATCGTCAACATGGGGCAAGATTAAGGAGAATTTTCAACTTCAGTCTACGACTTCCGCTTTGAACCCCGCTTTTTCCACGGCATCCTGTACGGCGTCGAGTACCTCTTCGGTCTCCACGTCCACGGTCAGCCATTTGTTCGGATCGGTGATGTCGACGTTCCACGACGCCAGACCTTCCACTTTTTCCAGATGGGGCGTCACCGCAGCAACACATCCCATACACTTGATGTTCGATTTAAATGTTTTCTTAGCCATGATCAGGATTTACAAGATTTAAAGATTTACAAGATTTTTATTTCAGGATTTTAGAGCATGTTTGGATTTCGGATTTTGGGCTGCGAACGGCAAATTTTGTTTTAAAGTTCGTTAAAATTTTCGCCGTAGGCACCCGGCTACGGCTGCAAATTTTGCCTTCTTTAAAATAAAATTTGCTC
>JADLBE010000499.1 GCA_020847915.1 Saprospiraceae bacterium
ACCTCCAAAGGTTTCTTAAACGTTTCCCAGGGCAACCCATTTCACGCCTGGCTACGTTTAAGAAACCCAAAAAAGGTTTCTCAAACGTGCGTAGAGCTGGGCTAAATCACCGAAGCTCATCTGCTGCTTGCAGTAAAATTTCCCTAACAGATTCACTTAGGTAAAACCCGGCTTGCACCTTCAAGTCGTCAAGAACCGGAGCAATCAATGGAATCAAACCCGCGCTTTTTGCCCTAAGAAGCACACCACCCAATCCTGTGTAAGTAAGTTTCATCAGTTCCGCCTGCTTGCGGCCTTTCCTTTCATCGATGATCAGCAAGTCAGCGTTAAGTTCGAGTGCAATGGCAATGGCATGAGCCTCACCTTCATCCAAATTGTCTAACAATTGCGATAAGGTAGTACTTGGTGTTGCCTTTCTAATTGACAACCAGGTAGAACCTCGAAGGGCATCAACATTTTTTCCAAAGCCCTCCAAAGCCAGCAATTCGGAAAATACAGGTTCCGGGATGACTACCTCCTTGAACAGTTGTTCCAGCAGGTTAATTCTGTTTATCAGGAATAAAGCACTGATGCTGGTGGTATCACTTACGACAATCATTCTCCTTTCTTTGGATATTTTTGCTCCATCTCCTGCATCACCCGCACATCATGCTCCACATCCGAAACATCGTATTGAACCGGAATTTGCCTTTTCCCCAATTCCCTTAAAAAAACAACCCTGGGTATCCCAGCGAACTTAGCCGCTTCACCCGAAGATAACCCCAACTGGGCATAAAAAAACACGGCCAACTCAAGACGGAGTTCAGCCTCGTCGCGCCCAAGAGAAACAACGACATCGGAAGGAATGACGAGTGGGGTGGATGTACCCATTTTTTGTATGAATTGAACTACAAAAATAAGGGAAATTAGCTAAATAAGCAGCAGAGCCTTCGTGCATTCCATGCACTACCAACACTGCTGCCCGGGACGAATCACTTCGCCTTTTTGCCCTTGGGTAAGGGACGGGGTCATGCACCTGTTCATCAGAAGCCATCCGGCCTTCTCGTGAGCTGCGGGGAGAAAACAACCCGGAACCCAATATTGTCATTGGCGTTCTCCGGATTGTCGTTGTTGCGGTTCGCTACGCGGCAGTTCTCGGCGTTGTTGTTCCAGCTGCCGCCGCGGTTCACGCGGTTAGAGCCCTATGGTGCATGCCCGTGTTTTTTGAATACAATTTTTTTCGAAAAGGCAAGGAATCGGCATGCTGGGTAAACGCGATCAGCGGGAGTGCATGCCGGCTGCTTTCATCGTCGTTCCACGTACCGTTGTGGTATTTTTCTTCCATTTGAAACATCTTCCAAATAAACCGTTGTTTACTTTGTTGTGTAAGGCGAATGGTTTGCGGAAAGACGTTGTAGCCCAGGAAAGGAAGCCCCAAAGCGGATTGATTCAGTTGTTCAGGTTTAAGAAAACAGTGTAAACTTTCCATTACAAATACTTCGATGCGGTGTTTCGCTTCAAGCAAAGACGCTTTATCGTTGTGCCACAACACCATATCGTCCATGTACCGAACGTATGCTTTGAAGCCCAGTTTTTCTTTGATGAAATGATCCAGGTCGGACAAATAATGGTTGGAAAAATACTGGCTGGTGAGGTTGCCGATCGGAACGCCACGTAGCGGGCTTGTTTGATAGCTGTCGATGATTTGTTCGAACAAAGCAAGCACCACACGGTCTTTGAACAACCGGTGCAGTTGCTTTTTCAAAACCTCGTGGTGTACGGACTCGAAAAACTTCCTGACGTCGAGTTTCAAATACCAACCGTACTTGCCGCAGAAGTGTTTTGCACGGTCAAGCGCGGCATATGTTCCTTTCCCTTTGCGGCTTGCGTAGCTGTCGCAAATAAGGGCTTTTTCAAACCGGTCGTGACACACATTCATCAAAGCGTGGTGTAAAACTTGTTCGGAAAAGGCGCTGGCGCAAATGTTGCGTTCCTTGGGTTCGAACACTTTGAAATACCGGTAATTGCCGACTGCGGCATGACCGGCAAGCATTTGTTCGCGCAACAGCATCAAACGCGCATCAAGATTTATACGGTAGGCCGTTACCTCATGCGCATACCTTTTCCCTTTGCTTGCTTTCCAATAGGCAAGCCGAAGGTTTTGAGGGTCTGCAGCAAGTTGTATCAATTGGCCTGTACGTTTCACAGCGTGGTTCCCGTTTCAATGAAATATTTGGCGTAACGTTCCACCTTTTTTTCTCCAATTCCCTTAATGGACCGCATGGTTTCCGCAGTAAGTTTTTCCAACTGCGCCAACCCGGCCAGCTCTTCATCTGTAAATACCGCATAAGCCGGAATGGCTTCTTCCTGGGCTACTTTTTTTCGAATTTCCCGCAGTTTGGAAAAACGCGCAAACGTTGCCTCGTCCAATACTTCCTTGTAATCGATGCGTGGTTTATTCAACTCACCCGGACCGCCGCTTTCCAGATACCGCACCGCAAAACACCAATACGCCGCATCCTGCAAGGAAACCAGGTGCTGCTCAACCTGCAAGATTTTTTTACTCCTTAAAAAAGCATTCAAATCTTCGCCGATGCTTTCTCCGCCGTGGATGGGAATGGAAAACAGTTTGATCTGCATGCTTTTTATTTTTTATTCAAGTTTAAAAAAAATTTTCGGGGGCTTCGCCCCAAATAAAAAAACTCGCCTCCGCCACCAACCTCGCCCTGGCTCGCTACCGCTCACCGGCTCAGTTGCCTTGCGGCGTCTCATACTCCCCTTTTGCTCACGAGAAGACCCAGATAACCTCTGACTCACTGCGGGGAGAAAACAACCCGGAAGCCAATATAGTCGTTGGAGTACTCCGGATTGAAGCTGTAGCGGCCCGCCACGCGGCAGCCCCCGGCGTGGCCGATCCAGCCGCCGCCGCGGTCCACGCGGTCAGAGCCCTCAGGAGCACCAAGATAATTGATTTCGGGTTTGTTTTCAGGATAATCGGCGTACCAATCCCAGCACCATTCCCAAACGTTGCCGCTCATGTCGTGTAAGCCCCAGGCATTTGGCTTTTTGGTCTTCACCCGGCGCGAAGAACCGCCCGAATTTTCATCGAACCAGGCAAAATTAAACAAGTCTTCTTCGGTATCACAGCCGGCATAGGTAGAATCCGTACCAGCCCGGGCGGCGTATTCCCACTCGGCTTCAGTAGGCAAACGGTAACCGGGGCCTTTTTCAATTTTTCTGTCATCTTCTTCACCGGAAATGATGGGTTCAAATCCCTTTTGATGCTCGCTCAACCAGTTGGCATAAGCCACCGCATCGTACCAATCCACGTTTACCACCGGAGTTGCACCACCCCAGTTGAGGGCGCCGCCGGGCAACTTTTGGTTTGTAACAGCACAATACAACCCATACTGCCACCACGTCGTTTCTGTTTCGGCCATTTTGAAGGTACTTATCGTAACCTCAAATAAGGGTTCGTCATCGTATTGGCCGCTTCCAATGACATCCGTGCCACCCTGTATGGTTATCATTTTTGGATAATACCGTACCTGCAGAGAATCCCATTTGGTTTTGCTTTTGAGTTCAATGGCATTCAACGCCGCCTGCCGGTCACCCCGGCCTTTTTCCGGTTTTTTGCCCGTCAAGGCATACGCGGTATCCAAAATGCCCCAGGCGCGGGGCAGGTTGCCGGTTTCGGTGTACCAAAAGGCCATTTCGAGTAAAGAGTCGCTTACCATTTTCTTCTCTACGTCCAACTTAACGGCATCCATCATCCAGGGGTAAGCTTTTTCATAATCCAATTGGTAGATGTAATTGTATGCCTGGTTCAGGTACAACTTCGCCAGTTTGGCTTTTTCGACATCCAGTTTTTGAAAGGCTTCTTTCGATTTTTTTTGTTCGGCTGCGGCTCTAGCAGTTGCAACATCGGCCTCAGATTTGCGTATTTCTGCAAGGCCTCTTGCTGTTTTAGCCACCAAGGCTGATTCATCGGCCTGACTTTTTCTTAGGTCGGCCGTATCCAGGGCTTGCTGAGCAACATGGTGCAAGGAGTCGGCTTTTTGGATGGCGATGGTTGCATTTTTTTTCTCCACCTCTGCTTTTTGCTGCTCTTTTTGCGCACTCCACGTTGCCACCAAAGCAATACCCAACAGCACTGCCCCAAGCAACCCCAGTAACGCATTCACCCTCCTCCTCCTGTTAATCTTCGCCTGTTCCGCTTTTTGCCGTTCGGCTTCGGCGGCCAGTTTTTGTTTTTCCTCTTCCTCCAACCGTTCTTTTTTAAACTTGCCAATAGGCCCCAGCAGGGTATCGTGGCTGATTTCGTAGTAGTACGACTCCAATCGCGGCTCCTTGCGCACGAGGCGTTTGGTTTCGAGGGTGTCGAGCAGGTCGGTGCTTACGCCGGGGCGCACGAGCAGGTCGGTCACGTCCACCGAGCGGCGGCGGCCGTTTTCGTTGATGAGGGCGTCTTCGAGCAGCAGTCGGGCGGGTTGGTAGTCCTTTTCGTCCAGTTCTTCCAGGCGGCGGCGGTACGAGGCTTCGATGATGTCTTCTAGTCCGTCGGGACCGCCGTAGAAGTCGGGCGTAACCAGGGGCAGGCCTTGCGGACTGCGGGGCATGAGCTCCACCGGGTCGAACTTTTGCAGTTGGCCTTTGGCCAGTTTTTCCTCCAAAGCCTGGCAAACAAGCTGCAACTGGAAAGATTCTACCTCCCGGTTTTTTGACAACTTTGCCAGCATTTCGCGCAAAGCCTCCTCGCTGTAGCCGAAAGGCGGTGTGGTGAATCCGGCCGCCGTCAGGGCCGCGGGTTTAACGATGGCGTCGCGTGCCTGTTCGTCGTTCAAGCCAAACAACTGGTAACGGCTGCGCAGGATGTAGGGTATTTCCTCCGAGAGCTCGTCCATGAAGTGCAACATGTCGGAGCGTATGGAAAACACAAACTTCACGTCGGGCGCCTTTTCGGCTGCGGCAAGTTCGGCGGGTGTGAGCTGGCCGGCGTCGAGTTGGTCGAGCAGGTATTCGCGTTGGGCTTCGGGCAGGCGCTCCTGAATCAGGTCGGCCAGCTCGGTTATCATGCGGCGGCGTTTGTCTTTTTCGGTGTAAAGGGTAAAAAGTTCTTCAAACTGGTCGAAAACCAGCAGTGGTACGTAGGTTTTGCCCTCTTTTTCAAAACGTTGCCGTTTGAGTTGTGCCCACAGCGACTCCTGATCTGAGGTGTCGCGGCCTTTCGGCTCGGCTACGCCCTGGAAACGCTGCATGGCTTCGTCCAGACTGATGGAGGCGTGTTGCTCGGGCCGGAAGGCATCGGTGCCGAAGCGCACTGGCACCGGCACGATGCATTTTTCCATCAGGTTGGGGATCACGCCGGCGTTCAGCAGGGAGGTTTTGCCTATGCCCGATTTGGCAAAAAGCACCACGGTTTTTTCCACGGAAACAAGGTGAAAAAGTTCCCGCGCTTCGGTGTCGCGCCCAAAAAAGAGGTGTTTCTGGTTGGACTGAAAGGAG
>JADLBE010000500.1 GCA_020847915.1 Saprospiraceae bacterium
TCCCCTTTAGGGGGAGTATCTGTGGAGCATTCAACCAGCGATACGCCCGGCGCTCCGCTAGGAGCGCTATCTCCTCGAAATCGGTATCCGACCGTTTGGCAATATTCGAATTGGCCAATGGTTTTTAATCATTTTGTAGCATGGTTAACCACTTTTGGTGGAGATAGCGCTCCTAGCGGAGCGCCGGGCGTATCGCTGGTTGAATGCTACACAGATACTCCCCCTAAAGGGGAAGGACAGTGCAAGCATTGTAATCACTTCTCTATCAATAATTTAACAAGAATTAGAAATCCTGTTCTGACTTTTTAAAAGCATTATTTAGAAATCAAAACATCCCGAACACATATTATGTCTTTTGACATTGTCTAAATGCACAAGCGTCACCCCGGAACCCCGGGGTGACGCTTGCAACTTGCAACTTGCAACTCCCCTAAACCACTTCTTCCGGTTCCAGCACCAGTTTTACGTTTTTGGCGATGGGTTCGCCGTATTCGTTTTTACTCATGCTGAACTCTACGGTGTCTCCTTCGCGCAGGTCGTTGAAGTCTGTCTCCACCAGAAAAGAGAAGTGGAAAAACAGGTTGTTGGTTTGTGGGAATGCGATGAAGCCGTAACCGTCTTTCAGACTGAAGATGGTACTGCGCATCAATTCGTCTTCCACGATTTCCACTTTGGCCACCTTTTTCTTTTCTACAAAAAGGGCATTTACCAGCGGCTCTTCGTCGACGTGTGGATTGTCGATGATGGCGTGCATGTCCATCGGGTACGACGCCTCGTTGATGAGGTGTGTAGAAGTGTTGAAACTGCGGCGACGGCCCTCTTCGTCGAGGTATTCGTAATCCCAGCTCAAAATCATGACACGGGTGCCCAGAGCATTGAGTTTGCGTACCAAAGGTACGTAATCGCCATCGGCAGCGAGCAACACCACCACGCTGAATTGTTTGGTGATCGCCTGCTCAAAAGCTTCCATGGCCAACCACATGTCGATGTCGCGTTCCTGGCGCGGACCGGCGGTGCTTCGGATGGGCAAATAGTGTGTGGTTACGCCTTCCGACATCAGGATGTCGTCGAACAAACGGTCGTAATACAACCGGTTGCCTTCCGAACTGGCTTCCTGTGCACTAAGTCTGCTGCGGAAATAATGTGCATCCACAATCCGGCACAGTTTTACGTCCGTTTCCTCTTCCTCCGCCACTTTATGACAAACGAAATCGTGCAGTCCTGCTATGCTGATCCGGCTGCGCCGGGCATGGTGATAAGCGTAATAGTTACTTACATGCAGGAAATAATTGCCGTCGTAAAAAATACCGATACGGGTCAGTTTGTTTGCATTAACAGCCATTAATATGTGTTTTTAAAATAAATAATGTCTAGTTCGGTGTCTTTCAGGATCTGTTTCTATTGGCTATATCAGGGTAAATACCGGCATCTACTTTAGGGAGGCGCAAAGGTCGAAAAAATCATTCAACTGCCCAATGGTTTAAAGGAAAAAACAAATATTTGCAACAAAAGTTGCGGTTTGAACCCTAAACATGAATCATCCCGAAAATTCGGGATGACTCATGTTTGATGGTGTCGGTCTAAACCGCTATTCCTTAAACAAAGAATAGGGAATGGATTCAACTTTTGCCTTGTAGGTTTTCCATGGTTCGCCAAACAATGCATTTACCCTGGCCAGTAAGTCGTCGCTGCGTTTGCGTGCATTGTTAAGCGCAATTTGAGCCGATTGGGTGGGTGGTCCAACAACAGCGGTCAGGTAGCTCTGGGCAGTGTACAAGCTGCTGTTGAGGTTGTTTTCACTCCGTTGTATGCCTTTCACTTCTTTTTGATTAAAAAAGCCTTGTTTGATGGAAGCGATGCTGTCGCGAATTTCTGCGCCCAGTTTCAAGGCGTCTTTTTTCAAACTGTCGGGCACGTTGACAAATTGGTCTTCCACCAGTTTGATGGTTTTTTCGGCCTCTTTAAGCCGGTTGTAAGCGGTTGTCGCTTTTTCCACTTCTTTGTAAAAATCGCGCAAAGATTTGATGTACACTTCGCGGTCCGCTGCCGGGGTGGGTCTGCGGGGGTCATCTGCAACACGAACAAACACGCTGTCCCGGTTGCCTTTGTACTCCATCACGACCTTATATCTGCCGGGCATCACCGGAGGGCCGCCCCAGGGTTCCAGCTGGTCTTTGGGAGGTTCGCTGTTGCTGGGGAAACGCACACCTTTGGTTTCCATACCCCAACCTACGCGGGTAAATGCGGTATCGGCGTTTGATTTGAACCTGCGCAGGGTATCGCCAGCTTCGGACAACACAGTAACGGTAATTTTGTCTCCTTTGTCGACCTTTCCACTGCCGGGTTTGGCGTCTTTTTTATCTTCCTTCTCCTTATCCTTCTCCTTTTTTTCCTTGTCCTTTTCTTTGTCTTTATCAACCGGTTTTTCAGGTTTGATCCAGACAGGTATGCTTACAGACGTGCCTTTGTTGTCGCCGCTGTACATGGCGTCGGCCGAAAAACGGGCACCATCGTAGGAGCGCCAGGAAGCTAAAATACCGTCCTGCGCAGGAAAGGCTTTAAACGCCTGATCGGTTTTAAAGGTGCCGGCCGCCAAAGCGCGCAGTGGCGAAAGGTTGTCGAGTATCCAGATGGCACGGCCAAAAGTTCCGATCACAAGGTCGCCATCGCGCGGATGAATTTTCATGTCCTGCACAGGCACACTTGGAAACGATTCTCCCGGCCAGTGTTGCCAGTTTTCACCGTAATCAAAACTTACGTAAAGTCCCTGGTCGGTACCCAAAAACAACAACCGTGGCTCCACAAGATCCTGTACCATCGAAAGGCAAAAGCCCTGCACACCGTCGTCGGTCTTTTTGGTTTTAATACCCGCAAGGCGCGACCATTTTTTTCCATAGTCTTTGGTGTGGTAGAGGTAAGGTTGCCAATCGTTGCGCCGGTAATCATTCACCACCACAAAAGCTTCACCTGCATGGTGCGCCGAAACTTCAATCTGCGGTATCCATGCTCCTTTCGGGAAATCGGGCAAACGATCCGAAAGTTCTTCCCAGGTTTTGCCGCCGTCGCGTGTGAGTTGCAGTTTGCCGTCGTCGGTACCCACCCAAACCACGCCTTGTTCTTTTGCCGAAGGCGCAATGGCGATGATGGTACAGTGGTTTTCTGCGTTGGTAGCGTCAAGGGTCAAACCTCCCGAATCACCTTGCTTGAGTTTGGAAGTATCGGAACTCGTGAGGTCGGGCGAAAGCAACTGCCAGGTATTGCCGTGGTCGGGGGAATAATGCAGGTGTTGACTTCCGTAATAAATACCGGCTTTGTTGAAAGGATCCTGAGCAAGGGCTGAATTCCAGTTGAACCGAAGGGGAAGCCCCTCAGGATGCATGGGTTTGATGAACTGGTCTTCGCCGGTAACCCTGTCCACGCTGTACAGGTTGCCGCCCTGGTACATGGCGTAGGCAAAGCGGTTGTTGTCGGCGTGCGGCATGGCATCGAAACCATCGCCGAACAAAATTTCCTGCCATTCCTGGTTGCGGATGCCGCCTGCTTTCCACACGCTGGAGGGACCGATCCAGGTACCGTTGTCCTGCAAACCGCCATAGATGTTGTAGGGTATGTCGTTGTCCACGTTGATGTGGTAAAACTGTCCGACGGGAATATTTTCCGCGTAGTGCCACGTACGTCCGCCGTCGCGAGTGATGTTCAAACCACCATCGTTGCCGTTGATGATGAAATCGGGATTTTCCGGATGGATCCAAAAGGCATGGTGGTCGGGGTGGATGTGCCAACCTGCCCAGGTATCGAAAGTTTTGCCGCCGTCTTCACTGCGCGTTACCACGGTATGGATGCTGTACACGCGGTTTTCATTTTTCGGATCGACGTAAATTTCGGCGTAATAAAACGGTCGGTCGCCCATACCTTTTTCGGCCATTTTGCGCCAATTTTTACCCCCGTCGGTACTTTTGTAAAGTGCGTTTTCTTTGGCTTCCACAAGAGCGTACACCACGTTGGGATTGCTGGCAGCCACGGCCAGACCCAGGCGGCCGAGGTCGCCTTCGGGCAATCCGTCTTTGGAGGTGCGTTTTTCCCAGGTTTCGCCGCCGTCGTGCGACACGTAAAGTCCGGAACCTTTACCACCGCTTTTAAAAAACCATGGCCAGCGCTGGTATTCCCACATGGCTGCATAAAGTTTGTTTGGATTGGCGGGGTCAGCCACAAGTTCGGCGCAGCCGGTAAGGTTGTTTACAAACAAAACTTTGCGCCACGTTTTGCCGCCGTCGGAGCTTTTAAACACACCGCGCTCATCGGTCGGACCATTGGCTGAACCGAGGCTTGCGGCCCAAACGACGTTGGGATCGTCGCGGTGCAAAATAACACGGTGGATGGTACGTGTTTCGCGCAGTCCCATACACGTCCAGTTTTCACCGCCATCGATGCTTTTGAAAATACCGATGCCGAAGTTCTGAGAGTTCCGCGGATTGCCTTCGCCGGTGCCTACCCAAATTTCGTCGGGGTTGCGTGGGTGCACGGCAATGGAGCCGATGCCCTGGGTGGGCGCTTTGTCAAAAATGGGTTCCCATTTCGTACCTCCGCTGGTACTGCGCCACACGCCGCCCGATGCCGCACCGGCGTAAATCACCTCAGCGCGGGTAGGATCTACAGCGATGGCCGTGATGCGACCCGACATGGCGCCCGGTCCGATGGAACGCATGTTAAGGCTTTTCAGGTGGTCGGGGGAAATGGCATTTTGTTGTGAAAACAAACCCAGCGGGAGTGCAAGCAGCAGCCCGAAAAACGAAGCGTAACATTTAACCATGGAGCAAAAGCTTTTGACAGGATAACACAGGAAACATGGTTGAGAAGTTTCCAACCGCTCAAACATGCGCTAAAGGTGCAAAACAAAGGATTGTTTTTCGATGGAAAATGTCAATACAGTCTTTAATGGCGGTATAAATGTCACGTAATGTTCAAAACCACCTTGCCGAACTGATCTTTTTTCCGAAGGTGGTCCATCGCTTCGTTGCCTTTTTCCAAAGGAAAAACAGCGTCAACAACAGGCTCCAATCGGTGTTTTTCCACAAACTTCAGCATGGCCCCGAACTCGCGGTTGGTGCCCATGGTGGAGCCCAAAAGGCTGATTTGTTTCCAAAAAAGGATTTGCGGACTCAATCCGTTTACCTTGCCCCTCGTGCCGCCGTAAACACCGATGCGTGCGCCGGGAAGGCATAATCCGGGCAGCAACGCAAACCCGTCGCCACCGGCAGAATCGATCACCACATCGAAGCCGCCCGAACGTTGCTTCAAATCTTTGTCCCAACCGTCTTCGCTGTAATTGGCGCCGCCTGTTGCACCAAGTGCCATGGCTTTGTCGATTTTAAAACCTGCGCTGCTGGTCACCCACACTTCGGCGCCGGCTGCCAGGGCAAATTGAAGGGCAAACAACGCAACGCCGCCACCGATGCCGGTGATGAGCACCCTTTCGCCGGCTTTGAGCTGGCAACGGGTAAACAAGACCCGCCAGGCGGTAATGCCGGCAAGCGGCAAAGCCGCCGCCGCCTCCCAGGAAAGGTGTTCAGGTTTGAGGTGCAGGTTGGTGCGTGGAACTTTTACAAATTGTGCAAACGTGCCATCTGAAGGCATTCCCAAAATGTGGAAATTTTTGCCTTGCGCATGTGGATTGTCGCCCCAATGGATCGATGGATTGATGATGACTTGTTTGCCTTTGTACTCCCCTGCCCCATCGCTGCCGAGAATCACATCCTGGCGGA
>JADLBE010000501.1 GCA_020847915.1 Saprospiraceae bacterium
ATGATGATGCTTTGGGAAAAAGGCTGGGACAAACCACGCCTTGTGAACAACCTCATTCGTATGAGCAAAGGCGAAATGGTGGGTGTACGTTACAACATGGGTAAAACGTGGGTGGGAAGTAGCGTGGGGTATTTCGAACCCTGATCAGGATTTCCAGGATTCATTGTCTGAATCAGGATTCACATGATTTTAGGATTTACATGATTTTGGTCTAGAAAAAAGCAACATTGTACCTTTATTCAAAAACAAAATCCTGGAAATCTTTAAATCCTGGAAATCCTGATTCAGACAATGAATCCTGGAAATCCTGATCCTGAAATAAAAATCCTGCAAATCTTTAAATCCTGGAAATCCTGATCCTGTTTTACACAACCGACATTGCCCATGGACTGGCGCGCCTCGATGAGGAGGAAAGCCGCCACCTGCTTACCGTGCTGCGCCGCAGTGTGGGCGCTGCCGTGACATTTACCGATGGTAAGGGAAGGTTTTACGAAGCAGAAATAGCCGAGGCGGGTAAAAAACAGGCGGTGTTGCGCATTGTGTCGGAAACCGTGGCGCCACCCGAGCGCCCGGCGAAACTGCATTTGGCCATTGCGCCCACCAAAAACATCGACCGCATCGAGTGGCTTTTGGAAAAAGCAACGGAGATTGGTGTGGATAAAATCACGCTGCTGCATTGCAAACGATCGGAGCGCACGGTGGTACGCCTCGACAGGTTGCAAAAAGTGCTCGTGTCGGCCATGAAACAATCGATGCGGGCAACTTTGCCCGAACTCGTGGGCCCCGTGCCGTTCAAAACATTTTTGGAAACAAGTACCGAACCTTTGCGCTGCATCGGTTGGTTGCCTGAAACGCCGCCACCACATTTAAAAACGATTTTAAAAGGTGCGCCTCAGGATGTGGTGATCGCCATTGGTCCGGAAGGCGATTTTACGCCCGAAGAAGTTGAAATGGCGTTGGGCAAAGGGTTTGAACCTGTAAGTTTGGGCAAGGCGCGTTTGCGGACGGAGACGGCGGGGTTGTATGCGGTGACTGGGGTGGTGCTGGAGTGGGAGAAGAAGTAATTTCTTTCAAACATAAAAACCCTTAAATTGCATCATTATTCGTGACCCATGGGCCTACTCGAGTCATACCGTAAAGAAGTTAATGAAGCTTGTACGACATTCAACGTCGATGAGCTGTATGCTTTTGGCTCCGTCCTCACCGACTCCTTCAATGCGGGCAGCGATCTGGATTTCATTGTTTCCATCGCTTCAAAAGATCCCATTGAGTATGCTGAAAATTATTTTGCTCTAAAGTTTGAGTTGGAACGCATTTTTAATCGGGAAATAGATCTTTTAGAGCAGAAAGCCATAAGAAACAAGTCTTTCCAATCTTTGATCAATCAAAAAAAGATGCTGGTTTATGCAAGAAGAAATCAAGGTCTGGCTTGAAGATATTGAAAAAGCCATTGCCGAAATCAATGATTTCCTTCCTGTGCCGCTCAGCTTTTTTGCATTTCAAAAGGACTTGAAATCCAAAAGGGCCGTAGAAAGAAACATCGAAATTCTCGGAGAGGCGATGCGTCGAATTTTACAGGTTGAACCGGATATTCCAATCAGTAACTCACGGAAAATCGTGGATACCAGAAACCGTATCACCCATGGTTATGACAGCGTATCGGACGATGTTATTTGGCTTATTGTCGTGAAATACCTACCCATACTCGACAAAGAAATTAAGCAAATCATCAATAACAATTGAATAACAAAATCCCTAACCGGCATGATGCCGTTATATCTACCTTGCACCATCATAAAACCATACTTACAATACATTTTTTTAATATTCACACATTACCAACACTAAATCAAATCATTACTATCCAATGAGAAACTTCCTTTTGCTCGCAGTTTTTGTTTTTACAACATTTACCCTTAGTGCACAGGATCAATTCAGAATCGATTACGACGTTATTACACTTTACGCAGATGGCGAATGGGGCCCATGGGAAGAGGGCGACAATACCTTTGTATTCAATCCCGACGGTACCACCAACATTGTACATTATTTTGCCAACGGCGACATCGTTACGTACCGCCGGACTACAGACGTGGAAGAAGGCAAAACCGATAAAGGTGAGCACTACCAAATGATCGTCGTATTGGATGCGGACGGCAACGAGGTGCTTCTGCAATATTTCGACAATCCTGCACTTGGCTTAAAACTGATCTATAGCGAAGAAGATATGCTTCAGTTTGCTCAGAGGCAGTAAAATTCCTTCAATACCTGCCACTTTTCACCCATTTCCTGTTCAATCAGGCTGATTTTTGTAAAAGTCAAACTTTCCGGCAAGTCGATTTTTTGAATTTTTTCAAAAATGGCGTCGGTACAGGTAGCGTTTCTTGGGTGTATTAAGGTGAGGTGGGGTTCGTGTTTTCGCGGTGTTTCTACAACGCCGTTCAGAACAAGTTCCCTCAAAATAAAAAAAGGCGTGTTGTTGCCAATTGCCGGCAGCAACACGCCTTTTTCGTCAGAAAACCGTACAGGTTTACCAAAATGGATGGTGATTGGCGCGAATTCCAAAGCCTCCAAGTTCGCCATCACTT
This sequence comes from Saprospiraceae bacterium, assembly GCA_020847915.1. Lineage (GTDB taxonomy): Bacteria > Bacteroidota > Bacteroidia > Chitinophagales > Saprospiraceae > M3007. Next base: position 2,589 of record JADLBE010000501.1, read on the forward strand.
TTTCCAGCGGCTCCAGCTCGTCTTCGCGACACAGGGTCACATGCGCCCCAATCAGGGCGTGTTGTTCCGGATTGAAGGTTCGGCGGATGAATTCAATGTTTTCCGAAACGATTTCATCCGCGAAAAGGGTCAGTTGGAGGCGGGTCATGGCGCTGAGTTTGGTTGGAAAAATCAGGTGTCTCCCTTCGGTTCTAATGAACTGGGAGTAAATGTCATCAGAATTGACATCAGGTGTCTCGCTTCGCTCGACATGACAAAGCGCTGATTATCAAGGAGATATTCGGATTTCTCGCTGCGCTCGAAATGGCGCTCACTTCGCGCCATACATTGGTAATGTTGGGACGCATTTCGAGCGCAGCGAGAAATCCGAATATTTCCTTGATAATCAGCGCTTTGTCATGTCGAGCGAAGCGAGACGCCTGATTTTACCTTATGATCTACATCTCTTGGTTCAATCTCGGTTTGAAATGGCCCAAAAGGGCCGCAGCGCCCCTCCTCTCTCACTCTCCAACAACCGATTGTCATGTCGAGCGTAAGCGAGACACCTAATGGTGCCTTATGGACAACTACAAACGCAACTTCTGCCGAATGTCCTGTGGCAAAGCGTCCTTATGCACCATGATCGACATGGTTTTGGCACGCCAGTAGGGTTTGGAAACATAAATGTAGCCGCCCATGTCTTTTTTCACGGTGGTGCCCCATGAGTTTTTCACGATGAAATATTCCGTGCCGTTTTGGTCTTTCACCTTGCCGGTCACGTGCATGCCATGGTCGTCGGTGGTGGTGAGTTCGTTGAAACCAAGCTGGCGCTCGTCCTGGGTGAGCAATTTTTCGGGTACGGGTTGTTTCCAGAGGGAGTCGCGTTCGCCCTGGCGCATGTCGTCCCAGGTTTTGGCGGGCCAAAGGGCCAGACCTTCCTTGGCGCTGAAGGATTTTTCACTCACGTCGGTAGCCCATGCGAAGGAATAACCTTTGTCGACGGCGTTGTCGGCCACGCGTTGGAACTCATCGATGGGCAGGTTGTAAAACAGTCCGTTCGACCAGTTGTCCGACACTTCCAAAACGAACGGCTGGTAAAACGGGTGGTGGTTGTAGGAGGTAAGCGCCACGTAGTTGTCCGGATTGATGCCCAGGCTCTGGAAATACGTTTGTGGCGTGTAGGATTTGCCTTCGTAAGTAAACGACTCTGGCGCATGGCCCATGTAGCCGTCGAGGGCGCCTTCGTAGGCTTTGCGCCATTGCTGACTGAGCTTACCGTTGGGCACCTTGATCATGGCGTCGAGCATGGCTTTAAGCACCGCTTCGAGTTCGCCGTGCACGGGTTTGTCTTCGCCGGCCGGGAAGCCGCTGTACACCGATTCGGGCACAATACCGTATTTGCGCACCACGTTCAAAACGTCATGGTTTTCAGCGCCTTGTCCGAAGGC
>JADLBE010000502.1 GCA_020847915.1 Saprospiraceae bacterium
GCTGATGATACACTTGAAGTAAGTCTTGCAATTGGGGTAAAAAAAGGTGGGGTTATTTGCGGCTAGCCGCAAATAACCCCACCTTTTTTTACCCCAATTGCAAGACTTACTTCAAGTGTATCATCAGCACACTAATATCTGCCGGACTAACCCCTGAAATCCTGCTCGCCTGCCCGATGGTGCGCGGTTTGTGTTTGCTGAGTTTGTCGCGGGCTTCCTTGCTGAGGGCCGTGAGGCCTGCGTAGTTGAAATCCTCGTGCAGGTTCAGGTCCTCGAGGCGGATCACACGGTCCACCATTTCCTGCTCCTTGCGGATGTACCCGTCGTATTTCATGTTGATTTCGGCCAGCTCCGTAAATTCCTGTTCGTAAGGCGCAAGGAAGTTTTGTACTTCAGGTAGCGTTGCTGCCAATCCGGGGATGTCCACCTGGGGACGCAAAAGGATGTTGTACAACTTGACTTTTTGCACGGCAGGAGCGGTTTCCACACTTTCAAGGTAGCCGTTCACGTCGCCGGGAAGTACACTTGCCTGGCGGAAAAACGCTTCGATTTCTGCTGCGGCCTGTTGTTTGATGCGCACGCGGTCCATACGCACGTCGGTGCCTTTTACGCCCAGTTTGTAGGCGATGGGTGTGAGGCGCAGATCGGCATTGTCCTGGCGCAGGAGGATGCGGTATTCGGCTCGGCTCGTAAACATCCGGTACGGCTCCTGGGTGCCTTTGTTCACCAGGTCGTCGATGAGCACACCGATGTAGGCGTCGGAACGTTTCAGGATGAGCGCGTCTTTTTCCTGTACGGCGAGGGCGGCGTTCATGCCGGCCATAAGGCCCTGACAGGCGGCTTCTTCGTAACCCGTGGTGCCGTTGATCTGGCCTGCAAAAAACAGGTTGGCCACCAGGTGGGTTTCGAGGCTCGTTTTGAGCTGGGTGGGCGGGAAATAATCGTATTCGATGGCGTAGCCGGGCCGGAACATGCGTACGTTTTCAAGTCCCGGAATTTTTTTCAGGGCTTTGAACTGTACGTCTTCGGGCAGCGACGACGAAAATCCGTTGATGTAAATTTCACAGGTATCCCAGCCTTCCGGTTCGATAAAAAGCTGGTGGCGGTCTTTGTCTGAAAAACGTTCGATTTTATCCTCGATGCTCGGGCAGTACCGCGGTCCTAGGCCCTGGATGCGCCCGTTGAACATGGGCGACTTGTCGAAACCCGTGCGCAGGATGTCGTGTACTTCCTGGTTGGTGTACGTGATGTGGCAGGGAAGCTGTTTGGTAAGTTTCGGCGTATCGGTGTAGGAAAATTTGCCCGGCGGATCGTCGCCGTCCTGCACTTCCATTTTGGTGTAATCCAGCGAACGCCCGTCGATGCGGGGAGGCGTGCCGGTTTTCATACGTCCGGCTTCGAAACCAATTTCCACGAGTTGTTCGGTGATGCCTTTGGCGGCGCTTTCGCCCGCCCGGCCGCCGCCGAATTGTTTTTCACCGATGTGGATGATGCCGTTGAGGAAGGTGCCGTTGGTGAGGACCACGGATTTGCTTTGTATTTCCAAACCCATGCCTGTCACGACACCGCACACGCGGTTGTCTTTTACGATGAGTCCGCGCACCATGTCCTGCCAAAAGTCGATGTTGGGGTGTTCTTCCAGCATCATGCGCCATTTTTTGGCAAACAGCATGCGGTCGCTTTGTGCGCGCGGGCTCCACATGGCGGGTCCTTTCGAGCGGTTGAGCAAACGGAACTGCACGGCGCTGTGGTCGGTCACGATGCCCGAATAGCCGCCCAAAGCGTCTATTTCGCGCACGATCTGTCCTTTGGCCACGCCGCCCATGGCGGGGTTGCAGCTCATCTGAGCGATGGTTTGCATGTTCATGGTGACCAGCAGGACTTTACAGCCCATGTTGGCCGCAGCAACGGCGGCCTCGCAACCTGCGTGGCCGGCGCCTACTACAATGACGTCGTAAGTTGGAAACATGTGTTAGCAGTCAGCGGGCAGCAGGCAGCAGGCAGCTACCGACTTGACGCCCTGGTATTTTTATAAAAACGCAAAATTACAACAAATTACCGGGTAAAATGATCACCAACAGGATGTCCGCTGCCTGCTGCCTGCTAACTGCTGCCTGCTAGTTATTGTACGTTGTTCTTGTTTTGTAACTCAAAAATTCGATTTCGACGACGAGTTTGTTGTCGCTGATCTCGATGATTTTGGCAGGTACGGTGACGCCATCAAGCGTAAGTGTGATGCTGGATTCGTCGAGGCTCAAAAACCAGGTGCCTTCGATGGTGAGTGGATCGCCGGCATCACAAAGCAGTGGACCTTCGTCGATGATGATCACGCCGTCGGAATAAAAACGGGTACAATCGTCCTTGTCGCAGTTGGGCACCTGACTTTCGATCCAAACGCCGCTGTTGGCGTCGAAGGTTTCCGATTTTACGGTCAACCAACAACTTGGGCCCGTCAGGATTTCGGTTTTGGATTTATCGTCGTCATCGTCCTTGTTGCAGGCGGTGAAAAAACCTGCGGACAGAAGAAGCAGGAGCAGAGAAATTTTGAAGTTTGGCATACGTTAGCGTGGGAATAAGTGAAAAAAGTAATGACGGATTAACGTAAAACAGCCCAGTAGAATTGTTTTGGACAAACAAACCAGCCCTAATTCTCAAAAATCCTGTAAATCAATCCTGTAAATCCTAAAATTCTGTAAATCCTGATCTTACTTGGTCATCTCCAACCGTTCCTTCGCTTCCACGGCTTCCAAAAAGTTGGGCGACATTTTGCTGGCCTGGGTATAATCGGTCAACGCGGCATCGCGTCGGCCTTGTTTTTCGGCTGTCAAACCGCGGTAGTAATACGCTTTTACAAACAAGGGATCGGTTTTGATCGCGATGTTGAAGTTGTCGTAAGCTTTGCCGAGCGAATCAAGTTCCAGGTAAATCGTACCCATGTCGAAATAAGCGTTCGAATAATCGGGATTGCGGTTCACGATGTCGGTGTACACCTCAAAAGCTTTGTCGAACTCGCCACGGCGTTTGTAATAAGCGCCTTTAAATTCACGGGCTTCAAGGCTGGTGGAATCGATGCGCAGGGCGTTGTCGAAAAACTGCAAGGCGCGCGGATTGTTTTTGTTTGAAAAAATACGTCCCAGAAAAAGCCAGGCGTCGGCATTGTCCACGTCAATTTGCACCGATTTTTCAAGCGATTTTATGGCACGGGTCGTATCCCCCATGTCGAGCGCTACCCTGCCTGCCATGTAAAAGGCTTCGGCGTTTTGCGGATCGTTTTTCAAAATGCGGTCGATCGAAGCCAACGCGTCGTTGTGCTGGCGCACGATGAGTTGAAATTCACTCAGCTTCAGCAAGGTAGGTGTGAATCCCGGGAATTTGCGCTCGGCAATTTTCAAAACTTCGATGGCACGGCGCGAATCGTTTGGACGGGCGTAGTCGAGGTACACATCGGCCATAAGGTGGTAGTAGGCCGGAATCATGGAGTCGAGTTTGATGGCGGACTCCAGGTCGACAAGCGCCTCATCAAATCCATCCAGGTCGTAAAAAACCTCGGCGCGGCGGTAAAGAAGCGAGTCGTTGTCGGGATCTTCGGCGAGAAGAGCATTCAGTTTTGCGAGCGCCGGATCGGTGACATCCACCAGGGCATCCGGCTTTTTGGGATCGCTTTTACAGGCAATAAAAAGGGCCGCAAGCAACAGGCTTGCAAAAAGAGGGCTGAATTTCATGACCGCTGTCTTTGTGTTTGGGACCTTGTCCGGGAAAAAGAAGGCAAAATTAGGTAAAAATTCGTTGTCATCCCAGCGAAGCGTGGGATCTGTGTCCTTATCCCACTGTTGTCATCCCAGCGAAGCGTTGGACCTGTTCCATTACCCCACAGATCCCACGCTTCGCTGGGATGACAACCTAAATCTTTCCAAAACACACTACCTTTCGCCCACTTTTTGGCAACAACCCACCATGGAACTATTTTCCCGCGAATTCGGCCAGGGCGAGCCCATCATCATCCTGCATGGCTTGTTCGGTTTTTCCGACAACTGGCAAACGATCGCCAAAGCACTCGCCGACCACCACCTTGTGGTGACGCCCGACCTGCGCAACCACGGTCGTTCGCCACACGTACCCACACATACCTATCCCGAAATGGCCGAAGATGTGGCGGCGTTTATGGATGCCCACTGGATGTTCCACGGCACCCTCATCGGACATTCGATGGGGGGCAAGGTGGCCATGCAACTCGCCCTCTCCCACCCCGACAAGGTGGAACGCCTCGTGGTGGTGGACATCGAGCCCGGACAAGCCGATGACAACCATTCCGGTATCTTTGAGGCCCTTTTGGGACTGGATTTGTCGAAAATGACCGACCGCAACGCCATAGAAGCTTACCTTACACCAAGGATTCCGGAATTGGGTACCAGACAATTTTTGCTCAAAAACATTACCCGCAACGCCGATGGCACGTTTGCCTGGAAAATGAACCTGCCCGTGTTGTGGAAACATTTTACCGATATCCTGGCGCCCGTTTCCGGTGAACCTTTTGACAAACCTGTCCTTTTTATTCGCGGAAGCCGCTCCAATTACATTAAAAATGAAGATTGGCCGTTAATTCAAAAGTTGTTTCCTAAGGCCGAGCTTGTTACCATTGATGGCGCAGGCCACTGGGTACACGCCGAAAAACCGGCCGAACTGCTGGCAGCATTGCGGAACTTCCTGGATCGCTGATTGTTTTTACATTCCATACTTCGTCATCCCGCAAGGATTCCTTGCAGAATGACAAACAAAATCTTGTCATCCCGTAGGGACTTTGTCATCCCGTAGGGATCAAAAAAATAGAACCATGCAAAAACTGTTTGCACTGCTGCTGTCCGTTTCCCTTGCCGTTTCGGCATCTGCACAAAGCAGCAAATACTTCGACATCGCCAAAAACCTGGAGATTTTCGCCAACGCTTACCGGGAGATCAACCACTCGTACGTGGACGAACTCGACCCCGGCAAACTTATGCGCACCGGTCTCGACGCCATGCTCGAAGGCCTCGACCCCTACACCAACTACATTTCTGAAACCGACATCGAAGGGTACCGCTACCTCACCGAAGGCAAATTCAACGGTACGGGCGCCAACGGCCGCAAAATGGGCGAGTATGTGGTGATCACCGAAATCCTCGAAAACTCACCCGCCCACAAAGCCGGCATTAAGGTCGGCGACGCCGTGACTGCCATCGACGGACAAAGTGCGCGTGGCCGCAACGAAAGCGACGTGATCGAGTTTTTGCGCGGTTTTCCCGGCACCGAAGTACAATTGCAATTGAAACGTCCGGGCGAAACCAAAGAGATCAAGGTGAGCCTCAAACGTGAGGAGATGAACAGCAACAACGTGCCCCACTCGGGCATCGTAGCGCCCGGCATCGCCTACATCAACCTCAACGTGTTTTCCCGCGACGCCGGCGAAAACGTGGCCAACGCCCTCAACAAACTCAAAAGTGGCAAGGATCCCATCCGGGGCGTCATCCTCGACCTGCGCGACAACGGCGGCGGCCTGCTCAACGAAGCCGTTAACCTTGTAAACGTGTTCGTGCCCAAAGGCGAATTTGTAACCAGCACCAAAGGTAAAGTGCCCGAATGGGACCGCAGTTTCCGCACCCTCAACAACCCCATCGATGCCGATATTCCCGTGGTGGTACTCATCGACCACATGAGCGCCTCGGCCAGTGAAATCGTGAGCGGCGCCCTGCAGGACCTCGATCGCGCCGTCCTTATGGGACAACGCAGTTACGGCAAAGGACTGGTGCAAAACACCAAAGACCTCGGCTACAACGCCAAAATCAAACTCACCACTGCCAAATACTACATTCCTTCGGGCCGTTGCATCCAGGCCGTGCGGTACAAAGGTGGCAAACCGGTGGACATCCCCGACAGCGAACGCGCTGCGTTCAAAACCCGCGGCGGCAGGCCAGTGCTCGACGGCGGCGGCGTAGCACCCGACGTTTTGTTGCCCACCGATACCGCAACAGGCATCGTAAAAGCCCTCATCGACCAAAACGTGGTGTTCGACTACGTGACCCAATACACCCTGAAACACCCGTCCATCGACTCGATCGAAACTTTTGTGTTCGATGACTGGAGCGGATTCAGTCAGTTCGTGGCCTCCAAAAACTTTGAGTACGAATCGGCTTCGGAGAAAAAAATCAAGGAGCTTCGCCTGCTCGCCGAAAGTGAACAATACACCGTAAGTACCGACCTTGCCGCCCTCGAAAGCAAAATCAAAACGGAGAAAAAAAGCGAACTCGACCGCAACAAAACCCGCATTTCCCGCGAAATCGAACAGGAAATTGTGGGACGTTACTATTTCCAAAAAGGTAAAGTGCGCAAAAGTCTGAAAAACGACCCCGACGTGGAAGCCGCCGTGCAACTGCTGAACAACCAGGAGCGGTACAAGGCGATTTTAGCGGGTAAAGCGGATTAGTCGGTTGGTCGGTTGGTCGGTTGGTCGGTTGGTCGGTTGGTCAAAAAAGCAACCGATCATTCGGCCAAACAACCAACTGACCAACCGACCAACCGACCAGCCGACCAATTCGCTTTGTTAAGGTTTATTAAATTCCAACATCCATAAGTCTTCTTGACGTATATTTGAATCGGAATCTGAACATTATCTCAATCGCTCACCAAAAAAATAACGTTTCCCGCGATGAAAAAAGTCTTTTTTCTTCTTCCGCTCTTCCTGATGCTGGCCGTAGCTGTGGCCAACGCCCAATCCTGCAGCAAAAGCGCCAGCGCCTCAACGGGCGGCTCGTGCTGTGCAAGCAAAGCAGCCAAAGCTGCTTCCTCCGATGCTTCTATTGAAAAACGCATGTCCGACGACGGCACCGTTTCCTACGTTCGCAAAGAAGCCGACCAGGCTGGCAACGTAAAATTCGTAAGCGTACAGTACGATGAAAGCGCCAACGCTTTTGTTGCAGCTGCACCAAAAACCATTCCTGCCGACGAAAAAGCTACCATGACCAAAAAAGCATGTGCTTCCGGCAGCGCCAAAGCTGGCTGCTGTGCAGGTGGTTCGGCCAGTGCTGAGAAAAAAGCAGGTTGCTGCAAAGACGGCGGCGCCAGCAAAAAAGCTTGCGCAGGTAGCGCAGCTCCCGAGCAGAAGTAATCAGGATTTATCCTGACAAAAATAAAAAGCGCCATCCCGGTTTCGGGTTGGCGCTTTTTTATTTTTGTCTGAATCAGGATTTTCAGGATTATAAGATTTTCAGGATTTTAATGCCAGGATGGCCCAATTTCAGTGAGCCCAAATCCTGAAAATTTATAATCCTGAAAATCTTACAATCCTGGAAATCCTGATTCAGACAAACAGGCGGAGTGAGATGTCAGGCCTATGTCCCAAAATCAAATTTCAAATCTCGTATTTCGTATCTCGTCATTCAAACTGTTGAATGACCAGGCAGTTCCCACGCTTCGCCGGGATGACCAACCGACCAACTGACTAACCGACCAACCGACTATTTAAGGTAGTTTTCCCCAAAAAACTGTCGGTATCCATCCAGCGTTTTGTTTTTCAACACACGGCGGTAGTTCTCCTGGGTAATGGCGAAAAATTCCTTGTTGTACTTTTTCTTTTCGGTTTCGCCGAGGAATTCCTTGCGGTCTTTTACTTCGTTGAAGTAGCGCATGGCCTGGTCCTTGTTGTCGAACTTACGCACCACAAGCAAGGGCGTATTGGTGTCGGTACCCAGGAAGATGTTGGAAATGCGCAACTGCTCGGTTTTGTGGAACTCGCGGTTGTAGTCCGACAAAGCGGCTTTCAGGTCGTCGAGTTTCACGTCGCCGGAGAGGGCCACGATGAAATAGTGCAGTTTGTCGTTTTCCAGGGTAAAAGCCATGTCGAGGCCTTCCGTTGAGCCGGGTTTGCCGGTGTCTTTTTTCTCCGCCACTTCAAAACCTTTACACGACAAAACGCGGGCAATCTCCTTAGCGCGGGTAGCTTCGGCGCTTTCCGGGTAACGGGCGATCACTTCCTGCAGTGCCTTGCAATACGCTTCGCTGCCCTGCAGGTTGCCTGTACAAAGGGCACTCAGCAAAGCAAACTTGGCAGAAAGCGCATTGGTGGATCCGTATTTGCGCGGAGCATCTGCACAGCGATCGTAAGCCGATTTGTAATCGCCTTTTTGGAACATTTCGAACGTCTGCTGGTAGTAGTTGTTCATCTCGCGTTCCCGTTCGAGCGAAGCGGCAAGGAAGTTGGGGTCTGAAATGGTGCGGGCGTACGGACTCGTGGGGTATTTGCCCACCAGTTTGTCGTAATAAAACCTGGCACGTTCGGGATTGTTCAGGTCGGTGAAGGCCAGGTAACAATAGTACCAGGTCTCTTTTTCATATTTGGCGGTATCGGGGTAACGCGCCTGCATTTCCTCGAGGGTTCCCGAGCTGCGTTTGTTGTTTTGCAGTTTGTCGCGGTACAAAACGCCCAGGTTGTACATGGCTTCGTAGGTCGACATGTGCAACACGGCGAGTTCGGCATCCGATCGCGGAAGGTTGGCGAAGATATCGTTGACGTCTGTATCCGTAATTTCCCCGGCTTTGGTGGGGTCGGCAGCGGCGGCCGGGTCGTTGACTGTGGCGGTAGGCCTGATGCTTCGGCGCCAGTTGTCTTCCAACCTGCGGTCGCCCCACTGTTTGCTAAAGTCCTTTTTGCCTTTTTTGACAAAAGATTCGTTGTAGAAATAAAACGACGACGGTTTGGCCCCTGCCTGGGGTGCGGTTGTTTTGGGTCCGGCTGCTGGTTGGTTGGCGGCGATGGCGGCAGATTTGGAAGCCTCATCTTCGCGTTGTTTTTTAATTTTTTTGGCCAGCTCCTTGCGTTCGGTATCGCTCATGTTGTACACCCGAATAATGCTGTCGTTGGCAGCAATGGTGGTGATGAGGCGTGCGATGTCGGTCAGGTTGGCGGCGTAATCGGTCACACGTTTGAAACGTTCGTCGGTGTTGGGTAAAACGGTAAGCGTGCTGTCGAAATAACTTTTTGCCGCTACAAAATCCTCGTCTTCGAAGTACAGATCGGCAAGCATCAGGTACGATTCGGCTTTTTGAACCGTATTGCCTTTGCTTGCGATAAGCGAGTTGTGCAGGTAAGCGATGGCATCTTTGCGCAGTCCTTCTTTGAGTGCGATTTCAGCCGAGGTGAAATAAATCTGGTCCTGGTATTCGATGTTTTTATCGTCTTTCAGCATTTTCGCCAGGGTGGCAAAAGCCTCGTCGGTGGTAACCCGACCGATGTTCCAGGCGCCTACGGTGTAACGCAGGTTGGCATTAAACACCATTTCGTAGCTGGGTTTGTTGTCCAGCACGGTTTCGAAAGCGGTGGTTGCGAGCGCGTAATCCTCGTTTCGGTAGCTGAGTTGGGCGAGGATGTAGGACAACCGGGCGCGCGTTTTTTTCTTTTTGGTGAGCGCGATGGCGGTTTGCAGCGGTGCGATGGCTTTGTCGTAGCGTTTTTGTTTGATCCACAGGTACGCCTCGGCGGTAGCCAGGTCGTCTTTAAGATCGTTGGGGAACCACTCATCTTCCTGCAATTCGCGGTACAGGAATTCGGCTTCGGTGTATTTTTCGCGGTCGGTGAGCGTACGGCCGTACAAAATCATGGCTTTAGGATAAGCCGCCGTGCGCCGTCCGCTTGCCTTGTACGGGTTCACACCTTTTTTGGCGTCTTCCTCCTCCTTCTTTTTCTTTTCTTCGTCCTTCTTTTTGGTGTCGGGCGCAGGAGCAGGTGTGGGGGTGGTGGTGCTGGTTTTGGGCACCGATTTGCCTTTGGCCTTGGCCTTTTTCTTTTGTTTGGCGGCTTTTTTCTTGGCCTTTTGTTTTTTCTCAGCTGCCTTTTTTTTCTTTTTAAGGGCTTTTTTCTTTTCTTTTTGCTTTTTCTTGGCCGTTTCTTTTTTCTTTTTGGCCGATACCTTTTTCACCTTGGCTTTGTTCAGCTTGCTGTTGGGATTGTACTCGTCGCGGATCCAGCGGAAGGTATTTTCGGCCGTTTCGTAGTCGCGTTTCAGCATTTGAGCTTCGCCCACGAGCGTGTACATGTCGTCCACCCAGTCGCTGGGCCGGTGCAAGGTGATGCCTTTGGCCGATTTGAGGACTACATTGTCGAGGTCGCTTGCCGCCGCCTGCGGGTCGGCCATCGTTTCGGGGTAAATGGGCAGGATCTGGTTGAAGTTGTCGACATTCGCCTCCATCTGCTTTTCCTTGGTGAGGTAGAGCAATTCATCGGCGTTGAACCAATAGTTGTATTTCGACGTCAGATTGTGGTAGCCCTTTTTGAACCAACCCACATCCGAGTTTTTCTTCTTTGTGGTCACACAACCCGAACCCAAAGAGATGGCGAGCAGTGCAAGGGTAACCAGTCGTACATTTTTCATAACCTGCAAGTATATTTTGGCAACAACAACCAACCCGTATGGTGCGTTTTACGGGCAAAAGGTTGTTTGCGAAAGGCTTTTTTAACAAAAAAAGAAGGCGAAATTGCGATGTTTCGGCGTGGGGCATTGGTTTTTAGCCGAAATTTGCGCCGTACTTCGCCCCAACTTCAAAAAACGGGCCGAATGACGCAAAAAACTGTTCAAACGGCTGCTTTATTGCAAGCACCGCAACATTTCCACGCCCGATCCTTTACACCTTCTGATTTTGGGGATGCAAAAATACTTTGCTTTTACAAAAAAATTCTTCGAGTTCTTCCGCCGTCATGAAGACGACGAGCGCACGCTTATGGAAAAGCTGCGCGACAAGTACCGTATGGTCATCATTAACGACGATACGTTTGAAGAAATTACGTCGCTCAAACTTACGCCACTCAATTTTTACGTGGCCGTAAGTACACTCATTGTGGGTACCGCCATCCTGGTTACCCTGCTCATCGTGTACACGCCACTCAAACGGTACATTCCGGGTTACGGGGACTTCACCCGCGATGCCGAAATTGCGGAACTGGTGGACAAATCGAGTGACCTTGAAAAAGAGGTGAAAGCCCGCGATTATTACATCAAAAACATGCAAAAAATTCTCAACGGCGACCTCGAGGATTTTTCCAAAGACGCCACCCTGAAACGTGAAAAAGGTGCGGCGCCCAACGACTCGGCCCTCAACACCGCACCTGTGGAAAGGGTGCCCGAGGATGCCGACCTGCGTTCCGCCGTGGCCCGTGGCAATTTTACCAACAGCGAACCCACGGCGTCGGCCGGCACGGTGGTGCTGCGCGACATCCCCCTCGAACAACTCTTTTTTATGCCCCCCGTGTCGGGCGAGGTAACCTCCCCGTTCGACATGAACAAGGACCACTTCGGACTCGACGTGGCCGCGCCCAAAAACACCGCCGTAAAAGCCGCCGCCGACGGCGTGGTGATTTCCTCGGGCTACACCGTGGAGACCGGCTACAGCATCGCCATCCAGCACCCCAACAACGTGGTGACCATGTACAAACACAACTCCGTGCTGTTGCGCACGGCAGGCAGCAAGGTGAAAGCCGGCGAAGCCATCGCCATAATCGGCAACTCCGGCGAAAGCAGTACCGGGCCGCACCTGCACTTCGAACTGTGGCACAAAGGAAGGGCGGTGAATCCGAGTGATTACATTAATTTTAATTGAACCCTTGACGTTTCTTTTTGGGAAAAATCAAGTAGGTATTCGGCACAAGCGGCGAATACCTTATAGTTTTTACCCAAAAAGAAAACTCTGGAAAGGGAGGACACGGCGGACATGAACACAACAC
>JADLBE010000503.1 GCA_020847915.1 Saprospiraceae bacterium
ATGAACCTGGGCGTCCGGTATTACCATGGTCTTGTAGATGTGGCCGCCAGCCCCGGCGAAAACATGGCAAACCGCTCATGGTATTTTGTAGCAGGTATACCCATCGGGGTTGCAAAGTCCAAGAAAAATGCGGAAAGCGGACAGTAATAAGAAGCAGGCAGCAGGCAGCAGGCAGCGGGCAGCAGGCAACATATTATCAGAAATAAGTAATTTTTCATGAATGTATTAAGTCATGTCTTGTAATACAATGGTCCGAAGTATGTTGCTGCCCGCTGCCTGCTGCCTGCCGTCTGCTGCCTGCTCCTAAGCCACGAAGCCACAGCACAATTTTCAACCGATACGACACAACGGGATTTGATCGATTATGCCATGAAATGGATCGGAGGTAAACCTCCCCGTGCGCAAAATGAAACTTCGAAAAAAGTCAGGTTTTCATTGGCGCCTGCATCGGGTGGCGCACAGGACCGCCTAGCCCTGTCAACCATCAACATGGCTTTTTACCGCGGCGACCCGAGCAATACCAACCTCTCGACGGTTTATTTTTATCCCTACACCAATTTTTCCGGACGCTATTATTTCAACATTACTTCCACCTTCTGGTCGTCGGAAAACAAATTCAACTCCCTGGGCGACCTCAGGATCAGCTCTGTAGAATATGAGGATTACGGACTGGGATCCAATACTTCCCCCGATTCTTTGGCGAATGTTTCGTACAACCAATACCGGGCGCACATCCAGGTCAGCAGGTTGCTTATGCGCTATCTTTACGTAGGGGTGGGGTATGCCTTGGACTATTACTACAACCAGTCGGAAACCGGGCCCAGCACCATGGAAACCGATTTCAGCAATTACCCTTACGGCACGGCCAAAGCCAACCTGTCGTCGGGCCTCACGGTAAACATCCTTCGCGATAGCCGTAAAAACAGCATCAACCCCGATGGCGGTTTTTATTCCAACCTGACGTACCGGATTCACCGCCCCGAAACAGGAAGCTCCTTCAGTTGGGACTACTTGTACCTTGATTTGCGCAAATATTTCCCGGTAAACACCCGCAAAAGAAGCATCCTGGCCATCCGGACGCTTTACTGGGATACATTCGGCGATGTGCCGTACCTCGATTTGCCCGCTACCATGACCGACCGGGAATCACGTGTAGGCCGGGGCTACAATTATGCCCGCTTCAGGGGTAAGGGCATGCTTTACGGCGAGGCTGAGTACCGTTTTACCCTCTCTCAAAACCAGTTTTGGGGCGGCGTTGTTTTTGTCAACGGCCATAGCTTCAGGGAGCCCGACTCCGGCGGCTTTGAGTTCATCAATCCGGCCGCCGGATTCGGGCTTCGTATGAAATTCAACAAACGTTCCAACACAAATCTTACGCTCGACTTTGCTTTTGGAAGAGATTCGTTTACCTGGCACCTGAATATTGGTGAGTTTTTCTAGGAGCAAGCTTTAACTGTTTGCCGGCACAAATTCGTATCCCAATTGCCTGAGTACATCGGCTTCGTTGTAAAACGTTCTGCTGTGTACGATTTTGCCGTTTTCAATGCGGTAAATAATGTTGACCCAGGCGTAAACCGGACCTCTGCCGTCCTTGTATTTGATTTCGAGGTAAACCCAGGTTAACACCCAGTCGCCTTTGGTTGGTCCTTCCTTTTCGGAAAAGGCAATTTCTTTGTGGCGCGAATATTTGAGGGATTCATACAAATTTTCCGCATTGTATTTAAAAGCGGCAACAGCATCGGCTTTGTTGATGGAGTCGCCAACAGATGGTCCGTAGCCCATGTAATTGTCTGCAAGCAGGGAATCCATAACCGCCACATTTTGGGTTTCCACGGCTTCCATGTATTTTCTGGCAACGGCAAGATTTTCCTTGCCTACTTTATCGGAAGCTGTTGTACAGGCGAACAGGCCAATACAGACGGCGGCCAAAAGAAGAAGATGTTTCATGTTGGAAATGCTTTTAATTGGTTGGTGTTTGCTTCGTTGTTTGTAGTGCAATTTTTTGGGCCCCATTATTTGATGGTGTACCCTTTGCCTTCGATGCAAACCGAAAATGCTTTTTTATAACTATCCTTCATTTCCTGTTCTTTGGCGCTTGTACTGGCCTGTGCCTGCTTGTTTTGCTGCGCCTGAGCTTGTTTTCCTGCTCGTCTGCCACCAACCGCACCTACAACTGCACCTACAGCTGCGCCTTCACCCGCATCTCCCGTTATGGCGCCAATCGCCGCGCCTGCTGCTGCGCCTTTGGCCGCACCCACAACGGCGCCGCCGGTAGGACCGGTTTGTGCCGCAGGCGCCTCAATTTTGGGAAGGTTCAATGGGTCAATACCGGATTGTTCGGTGGCCCATTTGTAACATTCGTATTCGTCCTGCTTTTGTTGTTGTTTGCTTTGTCCTTTCGACGGATACACATACAACTTCATGGATTGTGAAATCTGGTTGTAGGTGATTTTGGAAGTATCCAGCATGGTGGGAGCTGCTGTTTGAGCAGAAAGCATCTGTACAAAAAGCAGAAAAATACCAGCAGCGAGCATTTTTGGAATGGTGTAAAACATAGTATTTGGTTTCATTGCCTGCATTTTTAAAATAAATTTTGAGAAAATTGCCCCGCAAATTTCGTTGACTTCAGCTTGTAAAAAACTGACTTCCATCAGCCTGGAGCCTGATATGATTTAGCGCAAAGTTGATTTCAGAAATGGAACTTCAACCCTGCCTGTACGTAACGGTTGTACAAGTCATTTTCCACTTCAATCAATCCCCAGTAATAACGCGCTTCAATGGTCATAAAAAGGATGTTGAAACCAAGTCCCGCGTCGACAGCAACATCAAACCCATTCGATTTGTTATCATCATTGCGTTCTATTTCCTGGTCGCCCACTTTGTAATTTTCGCCAATCCTGAAATTCCCGTTGATGCCTGCCAACCCTACAAAAGGTCCGATTTTTACCACACCCTGCAAAGGTAGTGTGATGTAATGCAATTGAACCTGGGCATCATTTTCAAATTTGGCTCCGGCCATCATGTATTCAAGGCCCGTTTCCAGGTGAAACAAATCCCTTTTACCAATTTTCCTCATGAAACCAAAATATCCTCGACTCAGGGCATCCGATGTATTGTCGCCATCGGAATACAACGAATTCTGGTAGCCAATACGAATACCATTGGGGCGGTGTTTGTCATCATCCTTTTGAGCAAAGGCAGACAAAACAAAAAGGCAAAAAACAAGTGTAAACAAGGGCTTAATCATGATTATTGGATAATTGGTTAACAGTTGGTGTTTTCAATGGCTAATGTAAAAAAGGTTTTCTGAGTTGTGAAGGATATTAAACAAGTCTGGATTTTGTGGCAAAAAACCACCATAAAAAATGGTGGATTGTATGTGTCCAAACATGAGTCATCCCGAAAAAATTCAAGATGACTCATGTGTTATTCGGCAGTCATTTTCAAAAAATACGACTGTAAATCAGGCATTTAGAAATGAAAGCCCCAGAGGGGCGATAACGTCTGTAGCAAATTAACCACACCAAATGATCGGAGCCCCAGCGGGCTACGGCTTACACACATATTTTGCAAATATCTATAATTCAGTGCTTTAGCTTATTTGAAACTCTCGCTCCGGCAGGAGCGATATCTTGGTAGCATTGACCAACACGTATCCCCGGCGCTCCGGCAGGAGCGCTATCTCATAGCCCATGGACCGCCAAAATTTTCATGGCGTTTCTGTCTAAATGTTTGAAATCCATTAATTTGTAACAATTTATAAGTTTCCGGGTACTGTGAGATAGCGCTCCTCCCGGAGCGCCGATCGTTTGGTGGAATTACTTCTACCAAGATATCGCTCCTGCCGGAGCGAGTTGATTTCACATGTGTAAAGATGTGTGTAAACCGTAGCCCAGCGGGGCGGAAATGTGCTAATCGTCACATATCCGCCCGCTGGGGCTCCGATGTTTAAAAAATTCTGGGTGACTCATGTTTGGGTTGCGAAACAGCTACTACAATTTTATCACTTTAAACACTGTAAAAGCACCTGTTTCCAAAGAACTTATCCGAACAAAATACACGCCTGGAGGCAAAGATTCGGAACGAATGGGAACAACCTGCTCGCCTGCGGCAATGCGCAGATGCTCCTGGTAAACCAGCGCACCTTCGCCGTCGTTCATTTCCAACCGGCCGTCAAAGTCTTTCACCGCTGTCAACCGCAGTTCTGTTGTATTTGTAAATGGATTGGGCGACACCGACTGTTTTTCAAAAAGTGGCTCCGCGGTGCTGATGATGGTGATGCAGGAAAATCCTTGTTGAACCTGCCCGCGAATTTCTCCATTCAGAAACATGGTGGTGTGTACGTTTAGGTACACGTCTCCGGAAGCCATAAGTACCACATCGTTACCCGTAATGGGAATAATGCCTCCGGAGTACGGCGATGGGGTATTCAACGTCCACTTGACTGGACCGTTCTCCCCCAAAGATCCGACATGAAAGTGTGCAGCAGTAGCTGGTCCGGAAAGTCCGTCTACCACAAAGGCATAATCCAGCATCGTATTCAGCCGGTCATGCGATACGGCGGCTGCACTGGTGCCGGGTGATTTGCTGGGCTGCACTTCTTGTCCTCCGCAGGCATCGAAAGCGTAAACCACATGCAACAAGGGTTCCATCTGGCCCCGGATTTCACCGCCCGGATTTTCGGCGGTATGAATGTTGGCATAAATGCCACTTTTTAAAAGGCTGTTTACGAAGTCGGGTGTTACGACCGTGGTATCGGCATACATGTTGGGTAAAGAGGATGGCTGAAGCCCGAATTCCACTGAGTGGAAGCGTCTGCGTCCTAAAACACAAAGGCGTCATCCCGAATGCTTTCGGGATGACGCCTCATTATTTACTACCTGATTGTTAATTATTGTCCACTCACCACCAGCTTCCGAACCGCTATGCCGTTTTGTGTTTCCAGGCGAACCATGTACAAACCGACAGGCATTTTGTTCATTGGTACCCAGAGGCGTTCGGCTCCTGCAGCCAGCTCCTGTTCGCTGATCCACTGTCCGCCGGCACCGAGTACCGTAACACGGGCGGGCGCCGTCAAAGCTTCGCTCAGGCTAACCCAGGCGCCGTCGCGGGTTGGGTTGGGATGCACCATAAACCGTGGCGCTTCATTGGTCGGACCACCTGTTGAAACGTTTAGGGGCTGAATCTCGAATGCGGGTGTACCAAAGTATCCACCCTCACCGTCGGTCACTGAAAACCTGAAAAAATCGGAACCTGCACTGAATCCGTATTCAAAATAACGGATGGCGCCGCTGTTGATGTCGGCCTGGGTAAACTGGTCGCCAGGCTGCATTTCGCCGCCCCAGTTTTGTTGTAAAATACCAAACTGTGGTTTGGTAACAAGGGTATACAAAAGTTCAGACGGTGTATTGTTGGCATCTTCCACCAACAGCAGGTCGCTGCTCACCGGAGCATTGGTGCCCGAATTGAGCTGGAGCGGGATGTTTTTAACGAGGTAAGGCGGGTTGAGCGATACCGAAGAACAAAATTCAAGTTCAAACCCGGTGAGCTGTCCGCCGCCGCCGAATTGATTGTCCTTAACACGCAGAATCCATTCTCCGGTTGAGGTTTGTCCAAATATGGGTGCCAGACTGTTTTGGGGCTTGTAAGCCAACCCGTTGTTGGCGGGTGGACAAGAGAAGTTGCCCGGTGCAACGTTGTTGAGCCCGAAGTTGAAGTATCCGTTGTAGTTGTTGCACCTGTTTTTAAACAACAGGACCGTTGTGCCTTGCGGACTGATGAGGTTGGCCTCCAGGTCACCGAAAAATTCATGGTAACCTTTGATCTGCTTCACATTGACGGTGTTGAAGGTGGCCCCTCCTACCACATTGATTTTGGACTCCACGGTTGGCTGAGCGCTGGAAGAAATGTTTTTTGGCAAATCGTTGGCGACCGCTACCGTACAGTTTTCCACTAGGGTGGAAAAGAAATAAGGTTCTGTCCAATCGTGGATGCCACATTCGTTGAACGGGCGTACACGCCAGTAATACGCCGTATTTTTTTCAAGGAAAATGGGCACTATAAAACTGTCAATCGTCACGTTGCTCTGTGCCGAAACCACGGTGGCTGGGCTGAAAGAAGGGCTGGTGGCCAGTTGTACTTCGTAGGTTTCTGCGTCTACGGCAAGATCCCAGAACAGATTCTGAATTTGCACGAGTCCTGTGGCGCCATCCGCAGGTGAAACGAGGGCCAGGGTGTTGAAATTGTTGCTCACCAGGTGCAGGCGTATGCTCCGCAACAACGTATCGCTGTTGGCAGCAACTGCGCGCACAAGGATGTCGAAATCGCCTTCCAGGGTCACATCGTTCATGTTCACGGTTATGCCCACACTTTCACCCGGGTTGATCACCGTATTGGTGAAGGTAACTTCTGCTCCGGGTGGCAACCCGCCTGCCACATCCAGACTGATGGCATCGTTGAACCCAAGTACACCGGCGCTGGCCAGGGAGGTACTGAAAACGTCGGGCAAACAAATCTGGGCAGCATCGTTGTCCAAACTTACCCCAAAAGAAGGTGCCTGCGCAGCTTCGATGCGGAAGTTGGTGTTTGATATGTCGTAAAAAATGTTGTCGGCTGCTTTTACACGTACACGCGCCTTGGTAGAAAGCACGTCGTTGGGAACCAATACGTACTGGCTGCCATCGTTGCCGGTGGCGGTGGCAAGGGTGATCGGGTAGGTAAATCCTCCATCGGTGCTCAACTGTATATCTACAATGGCGCAATTTACCGGCGCCTTGTTCGAATTGGCCACATCCCAGCGCACCTCCACGTAGGTACCCTGGCGCCAGATCACCGATGCGGTATTGGGTTCCTGCACCACAAATGGTCCGGCCAGTGCGGTAGCTTTGAAAGCCACGTCGGCCCAGCCTACGCCGCCGCCTTCGGGCCGGTTGTCGCGCGCTGTAAGACGGAAAGTTAAATCGCGGGAATACTCGGGCAGTTGTTCGGCAAAATCAACCTGGTTGTTGATCACCGTTTGGATTTTTGGAAAAAAACGGTGTCCATGATCCACCGGTGGAATGGTGCGGAAGGTTGCGGTGTTGCCTACGGGTTCTCCGAGCGGCGTTTCCGGTCCATAGTCAATTTCCTCCCAGCAATAATTCACTGTTTCGCCGTCGGGATCGCTTGCGGTACCTTCCAGTTCAAACGGTGTGCCGATGGGAATGAAAAAATTATCGACATAATTGAGTGTAACCTCCGGGGCGTTGTTTGTGGTAGGCACAAAACTGCCGCATTCGTTGCCGATGCTTTCGGTGAAGAAAAATTGAATCTCTTCGATCGAGCCCGAGTGGAAATAAAGGTCGGTATTGAACTGGATGTTGTCGGAGCCACACGCGCCGGCGTACGACATGATGGTGCTGCCGCTGCCGGGTTCGAAAGCGGTGAGACCGGCACGGCCGCCGCCGCCGCCGCAACGGTTCCAGGTGTGGCCGCCGCTGAGCTGGTGGCCTACTTCCTGACCGATTACACTCACGAAGAAATCGCCGTAGTCCATAAATCCGGTGCCGGCCGAGCAACCGCGGGCTTTGCCGTCGGTACAGGTAATGCCACCTGCTACACCGATGGCCGGTCCGCCCAAATAACGGGCATACACGTGGCCGATATCAAAGTTGTTGGTACCCACGAGGCTGCTGACGATGAGCGGATTTTGACTCATCCATTCGGTTACGAGCGTACCGGTGTACGGGTCGGTATCGGGATTGGTGTACACCACATCGGCGCTGCCTGCAACAAGTTGCAGGCGCATGGCCATGTCGCGTTCGTAAATGGCGCTGATCATGTTGGTGTATTCCACCACAGCGGCGAAACCCGATTCTTCGGTGCCGCCATGGTCCTGTGTAAACTCGCCGGTGGCAGCGACCACGTAGCGGTAAATTTTCATTTCCAATGGCGCCAGCGACGGACCGCGGTCTTCGGCGGCAGGAGCATAAGGTCTGTTGCCGCGGTCGATGGGTGGAACACTTTCATCGGGCATCCACGAGCGCGCCAGCAACCGGTTTTGATTGGAAGGCAGGTTGGCACGGTTGAACATGATGTAATGTTCCGTTTGTCCCCAGGCGTAAGGCTCCAGGTATTCCACACCCATGTCCGGACGAAGCACCATGCAACGCAAACCACGCAGGCTGGTGGTGATGCGCAGGCTGCGGCCCGGATGGGTAAGCGATACGCCTGCATAGGTACGGATGCCCGGGTACCGCGTTTCGAGCGCGGGCTCCATCATGCCGGTTTGAAACACGGCAAAGGTTTCGGCTTCACCGTTGGCGTCGGGCAGGGTGATTCGAAAGGTTTTGCTGGTAGCTGCACTTGTGAATTCACGTGGCGCCTGGGTAAGCGTGGCGCTTAAGGCCTCGTAATCGAATCGAAATACCTTAAATGCCGAAGGCCATACGGTGCGTTGCGCACCTTCAGGAACGGCTACCGAGGCCGCCTCAACAGGTCGGAAAAAGGCATTTTCCTGTGCTGTAAGGTTTCCAAGGGACAACAGGAGCAGGAACAAAATGTAGCGAATAACCATGGCGCCGAATTGCAAAATTTTATTTCAAAAAATAAGATGTTTCAGGAAGGAATTCTATGTGTTTTAAGCACAGACCAAAGATGCAAATATACATCAACTATTTACAAGGACACTTTTGCCATTTGCAGACAGTGCAAATAGCTGTTTTTAAATCAAAAAAAAACGCCGCAGAGCTGATTTTTGATTTGCAAAATATTGATTTTCAATTTTTTACAAAAAACACATCAACACTGCGGCGCTTGAAAAGATCAAGATGGCCGTTTTAGCGGCGCACAATCACCTTGCGGGCGCCCAATCCCTCAACATTCAATACATACCAGCCTTCGGGCAAAACAGGCAGGTTGAAACTTGTATTTTCAAGGCCTTGCGGCAAAATCCAGGTGCGGATCAACTGTCCGGTGCTGTTGAACATCAAGGCACGGGTGTCGGCGCCAAGTGGATTGCTGAATTGCAGACGGATCACGTCGCTGGTCGGGTTGGGCGACAGCTGGAAGCTGTTGGCCGTACGCGGATCATCTGCGCTCAATCCGTTGACCTGTACATTGTAAACGCTGGTTACAAAACCGCCGTCGGGGTCGGTTACCACAAAGCGGAAAGCATCGGCATTGGCGAAACCGTAGTCGAAATAACGGATCTGGTCGTTGTCGAGATCAGCCTGGGTAAACTGGTCACCTGCTTTCATCGGACCGGTCCAGCTGCGCTCAAGGTGTCCGTTCACAGGCAAAGTCACAAGGGTATAGGTAAGATCGGCAGGTACGTTGTCGCTGTCGTCGGCGAGCAGCAGGCTGGAGGTGATGGCGGCATTGGTTCCGCTGTTCACAACCAGTGGGTTGTTGTTGACGATAAATGGCGGGTTGAGCGACGCGCTGGAGCACAATTCGATTTCAAAGCCGGTAAGCTGTCCACCCGAACTGATGTTGTTGTCTTTCACACGCAGCGTCCAGTTGCCGCCCGAAGTGATGCCGTTCAGGCTGCTGAGCAGTTGGGTAGGTTTGGCCGTGGAGCCGTTATTTGGCGGCGGACAGCTGAAGCTGCTGATGGCGCTGTCGTCGAAGCCCATGTTGAAGCTGCCGTTGAAACCGGGACATTTGTTTTTAAACAACTGCACCGTAGCGCCGGAAGGTGCTATAAGCGTTACTTCAAGATCAGACAGGAATTGGTGGTTGCCACGAACCTGTTTTACGTTTACGTCGCTTACAACGCCACCCGTAGGTACGGAGATGACGGATTCAATGGTGGGCGTAGAGCTGGCCGAGATGTTTTTGGGAAGGTCGTTGGCCGCAAATACCGAGCAGGACTCAATCAGGGTGCCAAACAGGAAGGTTTCGCTCCAGGTTGCCGTGCCACAATCGTTGATCGGACGAACACGCCAGAAGTATACGGTTCCTTTTTCGAGGATGGTCGACATTTTAAGCGTGTCGACGGTGCCGTTGGTAACGTTTGTAACCAAAGTGCCGGCTTCGAACGAAGGACTGGTAGCCACCTGGATTTCGTAACCGTCGGCAGCAGGAACGCCATTCCAGCGCAATACAGGCGTTTGCAATACACCGGAAGCCCCGTTTAAGGGCGACTCAAGTGCGAAAGCAGAGAAATCGCTGTCGACCACCGTGGCTTTCAGATTGATGGAATCCACCTGCGTTCCGGCCTGGGCCAAAACCGTGTAGTCGAAAGTGCCTTCTGCCTGACCGAAAGGGAATACGATGCTCAAAACGGCATCGTTGCCCGGAGCAACAGGGTTGGGCGTAAAGGTTGCTTCGGCGCCTGCGGGCAAACCGGTTACAGACAGTTGGACAAGGGTATCAAAACCAGCCACTGAACTGGTGCTGAATGTTGTAGTAAAGGTTTCTGGAATACAGGCGTTGGCTTCCAGTACCTGGTTGCAAAGTGTAAAGGAAGGTGTTGTTGCAGCCTCAATTTTGAAGTTGGTATTCGACATATCAAAAAAGATGTTGTCGTCTGCCGTAATGCGCACACGGGCAAAATTGGTCACGTTGTCGGGCACCAAAATACAGGCGCTGCCGGTGTTCGGAACATTTTCAGCCAGTACAACCGGAAACGAGTTGCCGCCGCCGATGCTGAGGCGTAGGGTTACGGTTTTGCAATTGACGGGCGACAGGTCGGTGTTGGCCACATCCCAGGTTACGATTTGGTATTCGCCTACTTTCCAAACCACGGAGCTCAGGTTGGGATACGTTACGCGGAACGGACCGGCCTGATCGGTGGCATTGAAGTTCATTTCTTTGATGTCGATGCCGCCTGCGCCGGGGTGGTTGTCGCGTACCGTAAGCCTGAATTTAAACGTACGGGTGTACGTAGGCAGAATTTCGGTGCTGCTGTTGATGTTGTTGATGATGTTGGCGTTGCGTGGAAAAATACGGCTCGACGCCGTGGTGGGCGCGATCGACCGGAACACCGGACCGTTTCCTGCGGGTGTGCCCAACGGGGAAGTGGGACCAAGGTCGAACTGTTCCCAGCAGTAGGTCAGTTCATCACCATCGGCATCGGTGGCTTCACCTTTGAGTTCGAACGGTGTGCTGATGGGGATGTAAAAACCGTTGGGGTGCAGGATGGTGGCCGTGGGAGGATTGTTGTCGGTGGTTTCCAGGACACCGCAGTTGTTGCCGTTTTCGTTGTAAATAAAATTCAAAAACTGCGAGATGGTACCTGTGTGGTAGTACGGGTCGCTGTCGCCACCAACGTTGTTGGAGCCGCAAAGTCCGCCGTAAGACAAGATGGTGGTGCCGCTGCCTGGTTCCCACGAACTGCTGGGGGTGAACTGGCTATCATCCTGACACTGGTTGAACGTATGGCCGCCCGAGTGCTGGTGGCCCAATTCGTGGGCCGCCGTGAGGTAAAAATATTCACCTACGGGTTGTTGTTGGGTGGAGCAACCCCAGGCTTTGAAGTTAGTGCTGCACACGGAGCTCAACTGAGCAATACCTGCTGCCGATCCGGCCTGGTACACCGAAAATACGTGTCCTACATCGTAGCTGCCCGAACCGATGATCGGGTTGATGGCGGCTGCGTTTTGCGACATCCAGCCACCGGCTTCCGAACCGGTGTAAGGGTCGGTAGCGGGGTCGAGGAATATGATTTCGTCGTTGTTCGCGATGAGTTCGAGGCGCAGGGACATGTCGCGCTCCGTGATGGCTACGATGAAATTGACGGCCGTTACAATGGCGCTCAGCGCCGTGGGCACTGTGCCGCCGTGGAACTGTGTGTACTCACCTTTACCGGCTACGGCAATGCGGTATTTTTTGAGCTGAACCGGGGCAGCGCCACCGCGTTCGGCCGTTTTGTTTTGGGAAGGCAGGTAAGTCGTGCCGAAAAAATCCTGTTCGGATTCTTCAACACCGCAACTTGCAACCGAGGCCACCAACCTGTCGGTAGGCAGGTCTTCGAGGCGGTAAGCCATGTAGGTGGAAGGCGCGTCAACCGGTGCGGGTACCAGCGACTGGATGTTGCCGTCGGTGGCAAACACAAAAGCGTTGAGGCCTTTGTAACCCACGTCGAAACGCATCACATCACCCGTTCCGTCGGTCGCTTTGGCGGCGAAGGTGCGGATGGCAGGGTATTTTGCGGTGAGGTCGGGGTGACAAACGGGCGATTCCCACACTTTAAACGTGCGGAAAACACCGTCGGCATTGGGGAACTGAACTTCCAGCCCGGCTGCGCCGGTGAACTCCATGGGCGCTGCGGTCAGGTGTTGGCGCAGGGCTTGTTCATCGAGTTGGAAAGCTTTGAAAGCCGTAGGGCGCATGGCGCTTTCCGGTGCAAAGGACTGGACGGTAACACCATCCACAGCGCGCCAGTAGGCAGGCGCCTGTTGTGCGTTCAAGGCGCTGGATAAAAGAAAAAGGGAAAAGAGCGTGCAGAAAAATCGCATGTTTATTTGCTTTTTGATGTGTGCTTATGGGTAGGCTTGGGAAACAATTAATGACAAAAGTCCGTCAATTCCTGTTAAAAGATTTTTGAATTTAGCTGCTTTGCTGAAAATGGACGTTAACCGACGACTATTTGACGATCAAATGACCAAAAAGCTACATGACGCGGATCATCAATACGACGCCGAACAGTAAAAGGGTTACACCGATGGCTTTTTGAACCCAAAAGGTATGTCCGGGCGTCAGGAAGTGCCGTACCCGTTTGGCGGCCCAGGCTTTCAAAGTATCGGTAAGGAAAAGCATGCCCAGCATGCCGGTAAAAAACGGAATGCTGTCGGCAAAACGCCATTGGTTGGGGATGATGACTGCGCTGCCGATGCCCAACCAGAAAAATATGGTGAACGGATTGATGGCGTTGAGCAAAAATCCGCGCAGGGCATAACCTGCGTATCCCCAGTTTTGCCAGTTGTGTTCCACACCGGCTTTTTCATGGCCGTCGATGCGGTCGAGCAAATGATCGGCCGCCGTTTCGACATTTTCAGCCGGCGCTTTTTTCCACAATGTGGCTGCGCCAAAAATGACAAGTACGATGCCGCCCGCCAGTCCGGCCCATAGTTTAAAATCGGGTTTGGAGGTCAGCAGGTCTAGCGCCTCCATGCCCCGGAACAACAGGCCGAGGTACAGAATGTCGCTGAGCCAGATGCCTGCTGCTACGCTGAAGCCCGCGCGGAAACCGCGTTCGAGGCTCGCCTGAACGATGGCAAACAACAGGGGACCAACCATAAAGCTGAGGGTGAGTCCCAAAAGCATTCCTTCGTAAACCATGGATGTTAAACCCCGATTGCCCGGTAAGGGTTTTGGAGGGGGGCAAAAATAGGAAAGTAGAGGGGTTTCGCACAGATGTTCACAGATTTAAGTAGCAGATTTTCACAGAATAGGCTCTCAGCCAGACATTGATTATGCATGAAACCTATCTGTGAAAATCTGCTACTTAAATCTGTGAACATCTGTGCGAAACCTGCCCTCCCACCAAAAAATTTGAAAAATTCAAAAACATCCCGCACCTTTGTATCATCGTACTGATACAGTAAAACAAAGATGTCATGCTGAACAACGTCCTGGTGGTCGACAACTTCGACTCCTTTACCTACAACCTCGTCGATTTTTTCCGTCTCCAGGGCTGCCGGGTTACGGTTTTTCGCAATACCGTAGATCCTGAGGTGCTGGCAAAGGAGGATTTCGACCTGCTGGTGCTCTCGCCCGGCCCGTCGGTGCCCGCCAAAGCCGGCAACCTCATGGCCATCATCGGCCGGTTTTACCAAACCAAACCCATCCTCGGCGTTTGCCTGGGCCACCAGGCTCTGGTTGAGTTTTTTGGCGGCAGCCTGCACAACATCGCGCCGGTGCACGGCAAGGCGGAGGCCATCAACCACGACGGTCGCGGCATGTTCACCGGCATCGAAAACCCCTGCCACGTGGCGCGTTACCACTCCTGGGCCGCCGACCGCATGCCCGCAGAACTGGAAATTACCGCCACCTCCGCCGACGGCACGGTGATGGCCCTGCGCCACAAACGCCTGCCCATCGAAGGCATACAGTTCCACCCCGAATCGGTGCTGAGTATGCGCGACGACGTGGGTATGCGTTTGCTGAAAAATGCTGTTTCAGGCAGACTTTCGGCCGGAAACCGGGTGTACCACCAACTGAGCTCTTTGCTGCAAAACGGCGGCGAACTTCCCCTGGGCATTTTTAAACAATTCCTGCTCGCTGTGGAGGAAGGACAATTGTCCGACGAGCAAAAACAAATCCTGCTCGTTTCCCTCAGCCACCGTTTGCGCAACGCCGCCGAATTGCGCCGCTTCACAGAAGCTTTGCTCGCCATGGCCCAGGCAGCACCGGACATCGAACTGGACGCCGTCGACATCTGCGGTACCGGCGGCTCCGGATTGCCCCGCATCAACACTTCCACCCTCGCCACGCTGCTGCTTGCCCACGCCGGACTGCCCGTCGCCAAACACGGCAACCGCGCCGCAGCCGGCCGTTTCGGCAGCTTCAACCTGCTCGAAGCACTCGGTTTGCCCATCACCTACCAGCCCGAAACGGCGGCGCGCACCCTGTACGAAAGCAACCTGGCGTTTTTATTTGCCCCCGACATCCACCCGGTGTTCCGGCATTTTGCGGCGGTGCGTTCCAAAATTGGCGTACCCACCGTGTTCAATATTTTGGGTCCGCTCGTAAACCCGCTGCAACCGCGCCGGCAGTTCATCGGCACCGCTTTCGCCGAACTGATGGACGTCATTTTCGAAACCGGCATCCTCCTGGGCAAAACGCATTTTATTGTGGTGCGCGGCCACGATGGTCTCGACGAAATTTCCCTCTCCGCACCCACCCGCGTGTTGGAATACCGCGACGGAAAAAGATACGATTACGACATACAACCCGAAGATTTCGGCCTCGAAACCATACCATTTGAACGTTTAAGCGCGCATCCGAACGACAGTTTGTCCATCGCCCGGGACATAATCCAAGGCCATCCCAAAACCGATCATTACAGGCTCGTGGCGGCCAACGCGGCGTTTGTTTATGCCAAATTTGTGGAGGAAATGCCGTTGCCGGAGGCGTATGAACTTATGGTGCGGAGGCTACGGGAAGGCGCGATGGGGGAGCAGTTGGCGCGGTATCGGGAGGCGGTGAGCGCGGAGGAGTGGTTGGGTGTCTCGCTGCGCCCCTAATGAACTGGGGTAAATGGAGGTGTCTCGCTGACGCTCGACATGACACCTTTTAGTACTATATTTAGGGAGGGAGTGCGCGGGCCTGCGGCCCGCGCACTCCCTCCCTACTCTCCAACAACCGTGTGTCATGTCGACCGGAGGGAGACACCTCAAGACTACCGCAAAACGACCCAAACAACAAATCAATGACCATACTCAACACCATCGCCGCCCTCAAACGCCTCGAAATCGCCGCACTTTACGAGCGTTACGACCTGGCCGACCTCAAACGCCGGGCAACCAAAGCGCCTGTGCTTTTAAGCGACGCCATGCACCAACGCCGCCCGTTTTTCATCGCGGAGTTTAAAAGAAAAAGTCCGTCCGAAGGCTGGATCAACGAACACGCCGACGTGGCGCAACAGGCGCTTGCGTACCGCGACGCAGGCGCAGGCGCCGTTTCGGTGCTCACGGATACGCCGCATTTCGGCGGCAGTTACGACGACCTGGCGCATGCCTCCCATGCCCTCGCCGGAAGCGGCGTCCTGGTTTTGCAAAAGGATTTTGTGCTCGACCCCATTCAAATTTTCCTCGCACGCCTGCACGGCGC